>JAGRGI010000062.1 GCA_020445565.1 Chromatiales bacterium | reverse complement strand
GTCCGGCCATGGTCAACGGCAAGCCTTCCCTGGAAGTGGACGAAAAGAAATGTATCTGCTGCGGTGCCTGCTATCCTCCCTGCCCGCCGATGCAGATCAACGATCCGATCCATACGAAACTGGCTATCTGGGTCGGTGGCAATCACTCTAACGCCCGCAGTAAGCCCAGCTTCCAAAAGTTGGTTGCCGCCGGCATCCCCAACAATCCGCCCCGTTGGCCGGAAGCGACTGCCATCGTCAAGCGCATCCTCAAGGCCTACAAGGAAGGCGCTCGCGATTGGGAACGTATGAACGATTGGATCGACCGTATCGGTTGGCCGCGTTTCTTCGAGACTGTGGAGCTGCCGTTTACCAAGTACCACATCGACAACTGGCGTGGCGCCCGTAAGAGCTTGAACGCCTCCACCTATATCCGCTTCTGATTGTCAGAATACGGTTAGGAGTTGGAATGAAATTCGCCATCCAAATCAACGAAGGCCCGTATCAGCATCAGTCTGCGGATTCGGCCTATCAGTTTGCCAAGGCCGCCTTGGAAAAAGGCCATGAGATCTTTCGGATCTTCTTCTACCACGACGGCGTGAATAACGGCACTCGCCTGACCACGCCGCCTCAGGACGATCGGCACATCACCAACCGGTGGGTCGAGCTGGCGGAGAAGTATGATCTGGACCTGGTGGTCTGCGTGGCTGCGGCACAGCGCCGCGGTATCGCCGATGCCGATGAGGCCAAGCGTAATGGTAAGGACGCCGACAATATTGCCCCCAAGTTCCGTATCTCGGGTCTTGGGCAGTTGATCGAGGCTGGCATTCAGTCCGATCGGCTGGTGGTCTTCGGCGACTGATAGGGGTTCGAGATGTCTGAAACCAAGAAATTCTTGTACCTGAATCGTAAGGCACCTTACGGAACCATCTACGCGCTGGAATCCCTGGAAGTGGTTCTCATCGGCGCGGCCTTCGAACAGGACGTGAGTCTCGCCTTCGTTGACGATGGCGTATTTCAGCTCACCAAGGGGCAAAACACCAAGGGTATCGGCATGAAGGATTTCTCGCCGACTTACCGTGCCCTGGGTGACTATGACGTAAACAAGCTGTACGTCGAGAAGGAGTCCCTGGAGGAGCGTGGCCTCAGCCTGGACGATCTGATGCCGTTGACCTACGAAGATGAAGACGACGACTACGCGGAGAAGGACTCCATTCGTGTGGTGAGCCGTGCGGAAATGGCTCAGATCATGGATGAGCAAGACGTCATTCTGAGCTTCTAGGGGCGTAACTCATGAGTATTCTGCATATCGTCAACAAATCACCGTTCGAACGCAATTCTCTGGCCTCGTGCCTGGGGCACGCGTTGGACGGAAGCTCGGTTCTGTTGTTTGAAGATGGCGTCTACGGCGCTATCAAGGGAACGAGCTTCAGTGACACCCTTGGCGCCGCCATGGCCTCCCGGTCCGTCTACGTGCTGGGCCCCGACTTGGCCGCCCGTGGCATTGACGAATCCAAGCTGGTAGACGGCGTTAAGGTCGTCGATTACGCGGGCTTCGTTGATTTGAGCGCTGAATCCGACAAAGTTCAGTCCTGGCTTTGATAGACCTGTCGTCTATCGCGAAATTCGAAACGAATAGGAGGCTATTATGCCGATCGAAGTAAATGGCAAGACTCTGGAGACTGATGAGGAAGGCTACCTGTCTGATCTTAATCAGTGGGAGCCCGGCGTCGCTGACGTCATGTCCAAGGAAGACGATCTGGTCCTGACCGACGAGCACTGGGACATCATCAACTTTCTGCGTGAGTACTACGAAGAGTACCAGATCGCTCCTGCCGTGCGCGTACTGACGAAGGCCGTTGGCAAGAAGATGGGCAAGGATAAGGGTAACAGCAAGTACCTGTATTCTCTGTTCCCGTATGGGCCAGCCAAACAGGCTTGTCGCTACGCTGGTCTGCCGAAACCCACCGGCTGCGTCTGATCATCACGATCAACGCCTGGTGAATACCGGGTCGCAATCGCGGCCCGGTATCTCGCATCGCCTTTCGTCTTTTTGCAGCCGAGGATACGGGGAATGTCCGTCCTTACGGTCGTCTACGCCATACTGTTTTATGCCGCCACCGCACTGCTGTTGGTTGGTTTGGGCTATCGCATCTACCTGTTCTGGAAGACGCCGGCCCCATTGAAGATTCCTACCACGCCCGCTCCCACAACGCGTGCGGGAGTGGTTTATCGCCTCGGACGTGAGGTGGTGTTTTTCGAAAGCTTGTTCCGCTCGACGAAATGGACCTGGCTGTTTGGCTGGATTTTCCACTTCGGTTTGTTGCTGGTTCTGTTGCGCCATCTGCGTTATTTCACCGACCCTGTCTGGACTTGGGTTTCGCTGATCCAGCCGTTCGGCAAATATGCGGCCTTCGCCATGGTCGCTGGGCTTCTGGGTCTATGGGCGCGGCGTTTGTTTGTTGACCGGGTGCGCTATATCTCTGCGCCGTCGGACCATCTGATCCTGGCGCTGCTGGTAGCCATCGGTGGCAGCGGGATCATGATGAGCTTCGTTACCCGCACGGACATTATCACCGTTAAAGAGTTCTTCCGCGGGCTGATGACCTTCAGTTGGGGCTCCATCCCCACCTTGCCGGCGGATTTTTTCCTGTTGGTCCATTTGTTGTTGGTGGCCGCCCTGATGGCGATCTTCCCTTACAGCAAACTGTTGCATGGTGCGGGCGTGTTCTTCAGCCCAACCCGTAACCAAGTCGACAATCCGCGCGAGCGTCGTCACCTGGCCCCTTGGGCGGCTCAGTTGGAAAACAACGGCAAATAAGGCCGTCACCGACACGAACGCGCAGGAGAACTTTTCATGGCGAAAGCAGATTTTGAAGTCCCAGAACTGAAGGAATATCCGGAAATTCCTTCCATAACCCCAGGCGTCATGGCGCACAGCCGTCCATTCATCGCCAAACCTGAACACCAGGAACCCCTGCACTTTCCCGGTGAGTTGGTGGACAATTGGCAGGAAAAGGCTATCGCCAAGATGGGAGAACTGCAGGGCAAATATCGCTCACTGCAGGTCTATCTGGACTCTTGCGTAAAATGTGGTGCTTGTACGGACAAGTGTCATTATTTTCTGGGCACCAAGGATCCGAAAAACATGCCGGTGGCCCGCCAGGATCTCTATCGCAAGGTCTATCGGCGTTATTTCACCTTTGCCGGCAAGTATTTCCCCAAACTGGTAGGGGCTGTGGATCTGACCAAGGAAGTGCTGGACGACTGGTACAGCTACTTTCACCAATGTTCCCAGTGTCGACGTTGCTCGGTTTTCTGCCCTTACGGCATCGATACTGCCGAGATTTCCATGGCCGCCCGTGAAGTCATGGACTCAATCGGTGTGGGCCAGAAATACTGCAACGAGATCATCGGCAAGGTCTTCAGGATCGGTAATAACCTTGGCTTACCCGAACCTGCTTTGGCAGACACCCTGGAGGGTTTGGAAGAGGACGTTGAAGACGAAACCGGCGTCAAAGTCCGCTATCCCTTGGATGAAGAGGGCGCTGAGGT
Source organism: Chromatiales bacterium (assembly GCA_020445565.1). GTDB lineage: Bacteria > Pseudomonadota > Gammaproteobacteria > JAGRCI01 > JAGRCI01 > JAGRGI01. The sequence goes on along the minus strand of JAGRGI010000062.1, from coordinate 77,417 downwards.
TCTGCTGATCACCCCGTCCGCAGACTTCTTCGCCGAGCCCCATGTGGATGGACTCATCGGCTATGGCAAGGTCTTTCATCAGGCCGGTATTTCCTGGACCCTGAGTTCCGCTGCCTCCGAGGCCGCCAACTTCGGCATGTTCATCGGCAGCTACGAGAACATGCGCAGGGTATCGTTACGCATACGCGAAGCGGCCCTGGACCTCGGCGTGAAGCGAATCGTATTCGGTGAATGCGGACATGCCTGGCGTGTTGCTTACAGTTTTCTGAACACTTTGGCCGGTCCGTTCGATTTCCTGGATCCGCGTTATCCCGTCCCGCAGCACATCTGCGAGGTGACGCACGACTTGATCCAGCGCGGTGCCTTGACGCTCGACAAGTCGGCCAACGACGACATGGTGCTAACCTACCACGACTCCTGCAATGTTGCCCGCGCCTCGCGTATGGGCAACAAGCCGGGTGGTCAGTTCAGCATTCCCCGCGACATCATCAAGGCCAGTTGCAACCACTTTGTCGATATGGCTCCCGATACCATCCACGACAGCACCTTCTGTTGTGGCGGCGGCGGTGGCCTGTTGACCGACGACCTGATGGAAATCCGTGTCAAGGGCGCTATGCCCCGAATGCAAGCATTGAAACAGGTTGTGGAAGAGAATGGCGTCACCCACATGGCGGCTATCTGCGCCATCTGTAAGAGCCAGTTCACCAAAGTGCTGCCGTATTACGGTTTCAGCATGGACAAGATCGTGAGCGTGCACCAATTGGTGAGCAACGCCATCGTTCTGGGTGACAAAGAGTAACACCGACCGCGAACCCGTTCGGCGACAAGACCTTTAGCCGAATAGACGAGCGTTGTTGAACTTTTCAAACATGTGAGGCACAGGAGAGAACTCATGGCGACTCCTAGCAAAGAGATGACCGAAAAACTTACCTGGCGCAGGTTCGAGGACGGTGACTACGAATGGGGCGACCTGACCGACAAAATTTTTCAGGCCGGCTGGACCCATAAGTGCCCCACCTATATCCATAAGACGCCGCCTTGCCAGGGCAGTTGCCCCTCCGGTGAGGATATTCGTGGTTGGTTGGCGATCGTGCGCGGTATCGAACAGCCGCCGCAGGACGTGAGCTGGGAAGAATACGCCTTCCGACGCTCCACCGACGCCAATCCTTTCCCCTCGCAAATGGGTCGTGTTTGCCCGGCTCCCTGCCAGGACGGTTGCAACCGCAACGAGGTCGAAGACTATGTTGGCATCAACGCCGTCGAGCAGTTCATCGGCGACAATGCTGTTGCCAAGGGTTACAAGTTCGACAACAGCGCCCCTCTGAGCGGCAAGAAGATTGCTATCATTGGCGGTGGTCCTGCCGGTATGGCGGCTGCATACCAGTTGCGTCGCAAAGGTCACGGTAGCACCATCTTCGAATCGAACGCTGAACTCGGCGGTATGATGCGTTATGGCATCCCCGGCTATCGTACTCCTCGCACCTTCCTGGATGCTGAGTGTCAACGCATTGTCGATATGGGTGGTATCGATGTTCGTGCCAATACCCAGGTGGGCAAGGACATCAGCGTCGCGGAATTGGAGAAGGATTATGATGCGGTGCTTTGGGCCATTGGCTGCCAGACCGGTCGCGGTCTGCCGGTCCCCGGCTGGGAAGGCACCAAGAACTGCGTCAGTGGTGTCGCCTTTCTCAAGGCGTTCAATGAGGGCCGCCTGCAAGTAACCGCTCAGAAAGTGGTCTGCGTGGGTGGTGGTGATACCTCCATTGACGTGGTCTCCGTGGCGCGTCGTCTGGGTCACATCAGTAAGATCAACCCGTCAGAGCGTCCGGAAGAGGTGGTGCACGGTTATGTAGCGCACGATACCGCTACCGCAGCTGCCCGTGAAGGCGCCGAGGTGACTCTGACCTCTCTGTTCCCAAAGGCGGAAATGACCGCCGCCGAACACGAAGTACATGACGCTCTAACCGAAGGCGTCACCATCCTCGATGGCGTCATGCCCGTGGAGGTCATTCTCGACGCCAATGGCCGCGCCACTGGCCTCAAAATCGCCGACTGTAAACTGGACGGCGGTCGTCCGATCCCCATTGAGGGCACCGAGCGCGTCCTGGAGGCCGATTTGGTCGTTTCCGCTATCGGCCAGGGCGGTATCCTTGAGGGGCTTGAGGCATTCGACAACGGCCGCGGCCTGATCAATGCCGACAAGTTCTACCAGGTACCTGGCAAAACCGGGCATTTCGTTTGCGGCGACATTATCCGCCCGCACCTGTTGACCACTGCGATCGGTCAGGCTTCTGTCGCCGCCGACAGTATTGATCACTATCTGCGTGCCGAAGAGATGGGCCGTCGACCGAAGGTAGACGTGCATCACTTTAATCTGCTGTCCAAGTTGCACGAAGCAGGTCTGGATCCCGAGGAGTTCGACGCCAAGACCCGTCAGGCTGACTATGAGCACAGTTTGCGCGGTACCAGCGAAGAGAACTTCGCCGTTCATAACTATGAGGATCGCTCCAACGCGGAAATCATTCCGTCCACCGAGCTTTTCCTGGGGCATTTCGCTTATACACCGCGCCTGAAGCGCGATGAGAAAGTGCCGAGTTCTGAAGAGGTTCTTGGGCATTTCGAAGAGCGCATGATCGGTCTTTCCGCCGAGCAGGCACGCGAAGAAGCAGATCGCTGCATGAGCTGCGGCATGTGCTTCGAGTGTGACAACTGCGTTATCTACTGCCCGCAGGATGCGGTGTACCGTGTGCCCAAGAAGCAGCAGACCCTGGGTCGTTATGTGGCCACCGACTACGCAAAGTGTATTGGTTGCCACATCTGCTCCGATGTTTGCCCGACGGGTTACATCAAGATGGGCCTGGGCGAGTAAGTGGTTCGATGATGCAACAAGTCAGATACGTTCTGCTGGCGGTGGCAGTGCTGCTAGGGGGCTGGATCGTCCCTACGCAGCAGGCCGCTGCCGATATCGACGAAGATATTGCCTTGGGTGCCAAGGCGTCGGCCGCCAAGGAACGTGGCGAGGGCTGTGTTGAACCCACCGAAGTGATGCGCAGCCAGCACATGAAGTTCTTGCTGCACCATCGGGATGAGACTGTTCTATTCGGCATTCGTACCAAGAAATACAGTCTGAAGAACTGTATTTCCTGCCACGTATCCGAGGATCAGGCCGGAAATTACATCCGCATCAACTCGGAAGGGCAGTTCTGCCAGGAGTGCCACGAGGAAGCCGCCGTGCATCTGGATTGTTTCCAGTGTCACGCGACCACGCCTCGTAAGAAATAGTCACGACCGGCGTTAGGGACGAGACGGCGCAGAGGTATCTTCCTCTGCGCCCTTCACTTGCCGGCCGATTCGTGCCGGAGAACGATTGCTACAGGTGTCTCTCGTATGAGCAAACCTACTTCAAATGACGCGCCTGATTTTGCGCGGCGCGCCTTTGTTGCCAAGGCGACAACCGCGGCTGGTGCCGCTGTCGTCGCCCCAGGTCTGGTGGTGACTGCGTTCGCCAAGCCCGCAGACCAGCCGGTCTCCGCGAAGACTCGCTGGGGTATGTTGATCGATGCCGCCAAGTGTGCCGCCGACTGTACCGCTTGCGTTGATTCATGTGGCGACCAGCACGGTTGGCGTGATGAATCTGTGGGTCGTCCTGAGCAACACGCGCAGTGGATTCGCAAGGTAGGGCTGCGCGATACAGCTACCGGGCATGTCACTTCCGTTCCGGTCATGTGCCAGCATTGCGAGACCGCCCCCTGTGCTGACGTATGTCCCACGGGTGCGTCATACCGCCGTCCGGACGGCATTGTTCTGGTGAACATGCACACTTGCATCGGCTGTCGCTACTGTATGATGGCCTGCCCCTACAAGGCGCGCTCTTTCGTTCACCAGACACTCACGGACCAATTGCCGGACACACCACGCGGCAAGGGTTGTGTGGAGAGCTGCAATCTGTGCGCGACGCTGATCGACGAGTCATCCGGCACGGCGCCTCAAACCGCTTGCTCAGCGGCTTGCCAGAAGGACGGCAACGGCGCCATCGTGTTCGGCGATTTGAACGATCCCAACAGCGAGATTTCACAACGGCTCAAGAAGGAACCGAGTGAACAACTGCGCGCCGACCTGGGTTTGAACACCGGCGTCCGTTACCAGCACGTCTGATCGGGCGGAGAAACTTTATCCATGAAGAAGATCGATTATCGGGAGATACAAGGCAACAGCCTCGGCTACTGGGTGCTGTTCCTGCTGTTTGGTGCCATCATTGCCGTTGCTGCCGGCTCTGCCTATTACATGGAGCACAACGGACATTGGGTAACGGGGATGGACAATCAGATCGTATGGGGGCTGCCTCATGTGTTCGCGATCTTCCTGATCGTTGCTGCCTCTGGGGCCTTGAACGTGGCCTCCATCGGCACTGTGTTTCGTAAGGAGGGCTATCAGGCATTAGGTCGGTTATCCGGTCTGCTGGCCATTGCTCTGCTGATCGGTGGTCTGCTGGTTCTGGTCCTTGACCTCGGCAGGCCCGACCGTTTGATTGTTGCCATGACGGTTTACAATTTCAAATCGATTTTTGCCTGGAATATCTTTCTGTATACCGGCTTCATGGTGATCACCGGGGTTTACCTCTGGTTCATGATGGAGCGCAAGATGAACCGTTTCTACAAACCGGCCGGCTTCGTCGCATTCGTATGGCGCTTGATGCTCACCACCGGTACCGGTTCGATCTTTGGTTTCATCGTTGCCCGCGAGGCATTTGACTCCGCTGTGATGGCACCGATGTTTGTCGTTATGTCGTTCTCTTTCGGTCTTGCTGCATTCTTACTGGTGCTGATGGCCACCTACACGTGGTCGGATCGTCCGCTGGGCAATAAGGTGGTTTTTCGTCTGAAGAATCTTCTGGGCGTTTTTTGTGGCGCGGTGTTGTATTTCACCCTGGTCTTCCACATCACCGCACTGTACGCCACCGAGCATCATGGTTTTGAGCACTTCCTGCTTGTTGGGGGCGGTATCTTTACCCAGTTGTTCTGGATAGGTCACGTCCTGTTGGGTAACTTGTTACCCATCGCGTTGCTCTACTGGTCGAAAACGGGTTCTTCCCGTTTTTGGATTGCGGTGGCCTCAACGTTGGTCATCCTGGGGGGGTTCACGCAGATCTATGTGATCTTGATCGGTGGTCAAGCCTATCCCCTGGATATTTTCCCTGGGAAAGAGGTGGTCAGCGGCGGTTTCTTTGAAGGCCAGATCAACAGCTACAGCCCGTCTCCGTGGGAGTTCCTGCTGGGTATGGGCGGTGTGTCCGTCGCCATGATTATGGTCATGATTGCCATCAAGTTCCTGCGTTTCGTGCCTGGTAGCCTGGCCGACGAGGGCAAGGCAGCTTGATGAGCCGGAAAATGCGGGAAGAACCCACGGGTTTTTTCCGCATTTTCTCATTAAAATTCCTAACTCAACCTCTGCCGCATCCGCTCTCCGTAGGCAATCTCCGGAATACCTCCGACGTTGAACCGGGTTTCCGGATTTGGTTCCAAATGCATGGCCTACCTGTATATCTCCGCTGCCCACAAGTCCTCGGGCAAGACGACCCTCAGCATCGGTCTGTGTGCCGCCCTTCATCAGCGGGGTCTAAAGGTCCAACCGTTCAAGAAAGGCCCGGATTTTATTGACCCCTTGTGGTTGGGGAGGGCGGCTGGACGTCCCTGCTACAATCTGGATCCCTTTCTGTCCGATTTTTCGACTATCGAGAGCGAATTCCATCGGCGTATGCAGACTGCGGACGTCGGGCTTTTGGAAGGCAACAAGGGTCTTTTCGATGGACTCGATCTGGATGGTGGCAATAGCAATGCTGCGGTAGCCCAGGCCCTGGGCGCACCGGTGGTCCTGGTGTTGGACGCCCGCGGCATGACGAGGGGTATCGCGCCTCTGATCCTGGGGTATCAACATTTCGAGCCCAAGGTTCGTATTGCCGGCGTTATTCTCAATCAGTTGGGTGGATCGCGACACGAAGCCAAATTGCGTTCGGTCATCGAACATTACACCGAGATGCCTGTGCTGGGGGCTGTTCATCGTTTTGACGAGCTGGCGATAGACGAACGTCACCTGGGCCTGATCCCTTCCAACGAGGCGCAAGCAGCGGATCATCGAATTGCCACGATCGCAGCTCGTGTGGCCGAGTCGGTGGAGTTGGATCGCGTGATGGACGTGGCGGGCTTGGCGCCCTCGGTACCCAAACTTGGGGCCGTGGAAGCGTTATCGATGGGGGCGACTCGAATCAGAATCGGAATTGCGAAAGACAAAGCATTTGGTTTTTACTATCCCGGCGATCTGGAGTCACTGGAGCAAGCGGGTGCAGAGATCGTCGTCGTCAACACACTGACCGACGCCCGACTACCGCCGCTGGACGGTCTGTTTCTGGGGGGCGGATTTCCGGAAACCTGTATGGCGGAGTTGGAGGCGAATCAATCCTTGCGTGGAGAGATCGCCACTGCCATTGAGGACGGCCTGCCGGTTTATGCGGAATGCGGGGGATTAATGTATCTTGGCCGTTCCATATCTTGGAAAGGCCAAACCCGGCAAATGGTTGGCGCGTTACCGGTCGATGCTGTGATGCACGCAAGACCGCAAGGGCGGGGTTACGTAAGGTTGGAGGAGACATCCGATCACCCCTGGGGTGGAGCGCCCGCCGTGGGCGAGGTGCGTGCCCATGAATTCCACTATTCCCGTCTGGAAAACATCGCGCCGGGTTTGCGGTATGCTTACCGGGTAAAACGTGGTGCCGGAATCGATGGCGAAAATGATGGCTTGGTATACCGAAAGGTACTTGCAGGCTATACCCATCTACGCAGCGTGCCGGGCCAAGCCTGGGCAACGCGTTTCGTCGATTACCTGCGACGTTGTCGCCGGCCCACCGAATAATAGATTCCTGACTCGTTGCCAGCGGGCGAGTACGCCGAACCCGACGGGAGGTTTATAGATGTTCAAGGTTACGGCCGCGGCGGCCAAGCAAATTCAACACGCGGCTCGAGAAGGCGGCACTGAAGGAATGGCTTTGCGCATGGCGGCTGAACGCAAACCCGACGGTTCTCTACATTACATGATGGGTTTCGATGACCGTTCCGACACCGATATCAGCGTAGTCAGCGAGGGTGTGGAGATTGTGATCTCCCCTGCCTACAAGGACCTTCTTAATGGTACTACTCTGGATTTTGTAGAGATTGAACCCGGCGACCATCGATTCATTTTCATGAACCCCAACGATGCCAATTACTCCCAGAGCAGTTGAACCACCGCACTGATGGACCTCTCCGGTGAAGACGCTCTGCGACTAAACGTGCTGTTGGCCAACAGTCCGCAGGCTATACGTATCAACGAGTCGACCATGACGGTCCACGCCCTGTCCGAAAAGGGTGAGGCCAAAGTCCCACTGACGCCGAACTGCAGGGACGACAAATACCTGGTCAAGGTACGGCAGATGTTATCCGGTCATGTGCTTGGTTCTCCCGGCGGTTACCCTGTTTTTCTCAAGCGCTGGACCCGCATGGGGCAGACCCGTGACGATAACCTTGAGCAGCTCCTGTTGCTGGGTGAGCCGGAAGCCGTCATGGCGGTCGTCAATTCCCCCGGGCTCACCGATGAGCTGGCCCGGCGTGCCTGGTGGATCGAACCCACCTCCGAGATGGCGAGGCAGATGCTGCGCTGGGAGGCCATACGCAAGGCCCCCATGGGCAAGGTTCTGGCCGAGCATCTGGTGGAACACTTGGCTTTCGAGGATGAGCCGGCGATGATGATCGAGAGCGTTCGGCTGGCCCTGTCCGAGCCCGACCTCATTGATACTGCTGCCAAGGCGTCGATCTGGAAGCGTGGCCAGCGCAAGAATGCCTTCCTGCTGGGTTTCCTGATCTCCTCTCCGGATGATTTTCCTGAACTCAAGCGCGCCCGCAGCGATGCCGAAGCCGTGGCCGGGCGGCTAGGGGCCATGGCCGAAAGTGGCAATCCCTTCGCACGGGCCCTGTTGCGAACCATCTCGCCTGCCGGTCAGACCTACCTGGATACGGCACGCAGCATACTGTCCAAGCCCTTCAATCAGGATGTGGTCAATCTGCTGTTGGATACCTTGGCCACTTACTTCAGTCACCTGCTTCCAGACTGTGAAAATGACTGCATAATCGATGAGTTACTGGCCGATGCCGAGGCCCTGTGCAAGGGTCAGGACGTGGTGCGCCTGAAATGCCCCAGCGGCCTGAAAGCGCTGTTGGAGACCGTGCCGGAACTGGAATCCGACGTACGGGCCTTATTGATCCTTGCGCGTCTCGGTTATCCCGTGGTCCGGCCGATCTTCTCCAAAAGTACCGCCATCGGCAGCCTGATGCGTAAAAAACTTACCCCGGTCAGCGCCCCCATCTTCGCTCAGATCGATACCCTCACCAAAGCTTCCCTGTAAGCGGACGGAGCTGCCCTGCCACATTATCCAGGCAAAAACGCTGGGTTACCGAAAAGTTGCCTTTAGAGTCGAAGGGTGACAGGCTATCTTCCGCTGCCCTGGAACGACTATTTGGACCACGGCTACGGTATTGTTCGGAGGATGCGTTACCAGGACTTCTCTATCTGGGGCCAAAATCCTGCTTCAGCATGATTATGTCCTGGGTTGTTGCGACCCGGCAATTGATAGCCAGCCCCCGCCGGCCTTACACTATCGGTTTTAGCCAGTGCTTGCCGATCAGGGTTTTCCCGCCCAGAATTGGGGCAACTGCAACGCGCCCACGGAGCAATTCATGGCGATCGAACGCACATTTTCCATCATCAAGCCGGATGCCGTGGCCAAGAACGCGATTGGTCAGATCTACGGTCGCTTTGAATCGGCCGGTCTGCGTATTGTCGCAGCGCGCATGGTCCATCTGACGCGCGAGCAGGCCGAGGCATTCTATGCCGTGCACAGGCAGCGGCCGTTTTTCGCTGATTTGGTGGAGTTTATGATCTCCGGCCCGGTGATGGTGCAGGTCCTGGAGGGAGAGTCGGCCATCAGCCGCAATCGGGAAATCATGGGGGCCACCAATCCGAAGGATGCCGCCCCTGGCACGATTCGAGCCGATTTTGCTGAAACGGTGGACGAGAACGCCGTGCATGGCTCCGACGGTCCTGACACGGCGAAGGCCGAAATCGAATTCTTCTTTGGCGACGGCGGCATCTGTCCTCGCACGCGGTAAAGCCTTTGTGACTCCTGAAAAGGTCAATTTGCTCGGTCTGGATCGCCCTGCCATGGAGGCGTTTTTCGCCTCAATGGGCGAAAAATCCTTTCGTGCCACACAGGTGATGAAGTGGATCCACCAGCTCTGGGTGGACGATTTCGATGCCATGACCAACCTCAGCAAGACCCTGCGCCAGCGTCTGGCGGAGGTGGCAGAGATTCGCGGTCCCACGGCTATCCATGCCCAGATCTCTGCCGACGGGACGCGCAAGTGGCTGCTGGAACTGCCCTGCGGCAACCGTGTGGAAACGGTATTCATACCTGAGGAACGCCGCAACACCCTGTGCGTTTCCTCTCAGGTGGGTTGTGCCCTGGACTGTACCTTTTGCTCCACTGCCCAGCAGGGCTTCAACCGCAACCTGAGCAGCGCGGAGATCGTCGGCCAGGTCTGGTTCGCCAACAAAGAGGTTGGGGAGCAGCAGCGTGTCAGCAACGTGGTTCTCATGGGTATGGGCGAGCCCCTGTTGAATTTCAACAATGTCGTCATGGCGAGCAACGTGATGATGGATGATTTCGCCTACGGCCTGTCCAAGCGCCGCGTGACCCTCAGCACTGCGGGCGTGATCCCGGCCCTGGAGCGTCTGGCTCAGGTCAGTGACGTGAGCCTGGCTCTGTCTCTGCATGCGCCCAACGATGACCTTCGCAATCAACTGGTGCCGCTCAATCGAAAATACCCCATCGCTCCGCTGCTCAAGGCGTGTAGCGATTACATCGGACAGGGCAGGCGCAAGGTCACCGTGGAATATGTGATGCTCGACGGCGTCAACGACCGGCCGGAGCATGCCCGCGAACTCGCCCGTTTGATGCGCAATTTTCCGGCAAAGATCAATCTCATTCCCTTCAATCCGTTCCCTGAGACCCGCTATCGCCGCTCTTCGGCCCAGGCCATTGCTGCGTTTGGCGAATACCTCGTGGGCAAGGGGCTGATCGTTACCACCCGGCGTACCCGCGGCGATGACATCGATGCCGCTTGTGGTCAGCTAGTGGGCAAGGTGGACGATCGTAGCCGGCGGACCGAACGCAACGCGGCTGCGATGGCGGGGTGATGGTTCCGCTCGTCGTGGCTTTGAGCTTGCTGCTGGTGGGGTGTGCCGCCGCGCCGACGGCGACGGACAGGCGCCTGGAGGAGTCTGTCAGCATCTACACCCAATTGGGTGTGGGCTATATGCAGGAAGGTAACTATGCCTTGGCGTTGGACAAACTCAACCGGGCGTTGAAGCTCGACTCAGACAATGCCGACGCCAATAGTGCGATTGCGGTACTCTATGAACGTCTTGGCGAAAACGAGCGTGCCGAAAAGCACTATCGTATTTCGGTAAACCAGAAGGGGCAGATATCCGGTGCCTTGAACAACTACGGTGGATTTCTATGTCGCCAAGGTCGCGTAGACGAAGCGGAAGAACGTTTCATCGCTGCCGCAAGCGATCCCCTGTATCCAAGCCCCTGGATTGCTTATACCAATGCCGGCAACTGCGCCTTGGGAGAAAACGATACCGCCAAGGCAGAGCGTTATTTTCGTCGGGCACTTCAGGCAGGCTCGCGTTTCGCACCGGCTCTGTACCCGATGGCGAAATTGATGTTTGATGCAGGAGACTTTCTCCGGGCCCGGGCCTATCTTCAGCGCTACCAGGAGGTGGCGTCGCATACCGCACAATCGCTATGGTTGGGGGTGCAGATCGAGCGAAGGCTGGGTGACCGCAATGCCGCCGGAAGCTACGCCCAGTTGTTGAAGAATACCTTTACGGACTCCGAGGAGACCGGAATGCTTTTGGAGTTGGAGCGCAATGAGTCAGATCGCCAGCCCTGACACCGAAGCGGTAGAGCGCGAACTTGCCGACAAAAGCCCTGGGCGACGCCTGCGGGAGATCCGCGAGCGCCGAAAGTTCAGTGTGCAGCAAGTGGCGAGCGACCTCAACCTCACTCCGGCAACCATTGAGGCCCTCGAGAAGGACCAGTTCGAGCGTTTGCCCGGCCCGGTGTTCGCCCGAGGTTACCTCAGATCCTATGCCAAGCTGTTGGATGTGCCCCCGGAACCGTTGGTAGCGGCCATCGGTGGTCCAAGCCTGGATCCACCCAAGACGGAGAATGTCTCGGTACACAGGCCAATGCCTATGTCCCGCCGTTATGCGCCGATAAAGGGGATCGTTTCCACCCTGGCCGTATTGTCTATCCTCACTGGGGCGGGCTGGTGGGCATGGGATCACTGGTATCAGCAGGGGGCTGGCGCCGCCGATCTTTCCGCGGCCTATGGTGAAGCGGATACCGATACATCCGCCCCTCCTGCCGCACCAGTGCTGGCCGGTGACAACATGGACCCCAAGCAGGTGCCAGTGGCATTGGGTGAGCTGCCGGAACCCAGTGCCAACGCCATTCTGCCCACGCCGGTACCGGCTCCTGCCGAGGAGGATAACTCCATTATTGCACTGGTTGATGCCTACAGCCGTGGGGGAAGCCAGCGGAGCAAGGCCGGCGAAGTGGAACCCGTCTCCCTGACGGATGAGTCAGTTGCCGAGCCCTTGGAAACCCCGGCGTCGGAGGAAACCGTGGACGAGCCGGAATCAGGCCGCATAGCGAGTATCCCCCCGCTCCTGGACGACGCTGAAGCCGTTTTGGCCTTTCGGTTTTCGGAGGACAGCTGGGTGGAGGTTCGCGACGCCGAGAGCAGCCGACGCCTGACCGGCCTGATGAAGGCGGGAAGTGAACACACCGTCGATGGCCGTCCGCCGTTCACCGTGACCGTGGGCAACAGCCGTGGCACGATAGTGCTGCTCAACGGCGAGGAATTTGACCACAGCCGTTTCAACCGTGGTAATGTTTCGCGTTTTACCGTCGGCGGTGGCTGACTGCCTGCACTATCCCGCGCCCAATCCGGCCTGAAGCTGATTCATGACACAATCCATCCAAGCGATCCGCGGCATGCGCGATCTGCTCCCGGAACAGACGCCTTTGTGGCAGCATCTGGAGTCCGTGGTCAGAGGCGAACTGAACGTCTACGGATATCAGGAAATCCGCCTGCCTATCGTCGAGAAGACCGAATTGTTCCGCCGGTCCATCGGTGAGGTAACCGATATCGTCGAAAAGGAAATGTATACCTTTGACGATCGCAATGGTGACAGTCTCACCCTGCGCCCAGAAGGAACGGCTGGCTGCGTGCGCGCCGCCATTGAGCGCGGCCTGCTGAACCAGAGTCTTCGACTGTGGTATCAGGGGCCGATGTACCGCCATGAGCGGCCGCAAAAGGGACGCTATCGGGAGTTTTTCCAGATCGGATTGGAAACTTTCGGGTTCGAAGGTCCGGATATCGATGCGGAAATCATCCTGCTGACCCGTGCCATCTGGCGGCGTCTGGGGCTGGAGGCCCATCTGGAGCTACAGATCAATTCCCTGGGCACTGCCGCTGAGCGTGCCGAATACCGGCAAGCCCTTGTTGCCTATCTGAGAGCGCATGGCGACCAACTGGATGAGGACAGCCGCCGTCGCCTGGGGAGCAATCCCTTGCGAATTCTCGACAGCAAAAATCCGGCAATGGCCGAAATGCTGGCTGAGGCGCCGCGGTTGGCGGATTTCCTGGGCGCGGATTCCAGGGCGCATTTCGACGGGTTGACCGCCCACCTGGATCGCAGCGGCCTCTCCTATGTCGTCAACCCGCGGCTGGTACGCGGGCTCGATTACTATTCCAAGACCGTATTCGAGTGGGTCACCACCGATCTCGGTTCCCAGGGCACGGTCTGTGCCGGCGGCCGTTATGACGGTCTGGTTGAGCACCTGGGCGGGAGATCCACCCCGGCTGTGGGCTGTGCGTTGGGACTGGATCGCTTGGTGCTGTTGCTGGAAACCCTGCAACTGGCGCCGCAAAATTCCGGACCGTCGGTATACCTGGTACTTGGCGGCGAGGCTGCCCAGGCACAGGGCGTGGCGCTGGCGGAGCGAATCCGTAGCGATTGTCCCGGCCTTCGCGTATTGACCCATTGCGGCGGAGGCAGCTTCAAATCGCAATTCAAAAAGGCCGATCGTAGCGGGGCGGACTATGCCGTGATCCTCGGCGACCAGGAGGTAGCCGAATCCACCGTCGTGGTCAAACCGCTACGCAGCGATGGGGAACAGGCCGGCATGCCGCAATCGGCGCTGGCGGAATTCTTTCAACAAGAACTATTCGGGCGAGACCAGCCATGACAGACCGAGCCTCCTCTGCGGGAGCACCACGCAAGAAGGGAAAACTCCCCGAGTTTCCGCAGACTCAGACCAATCTGCACATCACTGAGGATGAAGACGTTGAACGTCTGAAGCAGTGGTGGAAGGAGTATGGCACCACCACTATCGCAGGTATCGTCATCGGTCTGCTTGCCGTGTTTGGTTGGCGTGCCTGGCAGGATCACCAAGTCGGGCTTTCGCAGCGGGCGTCTGCCGAATTTTCGCAGTTGTTGACGGCGACCCGGGAGGGCAAGCAGGAGGCGGCAGTCCGGATGGGCGACGAAATCATCAAAGATTACGCCACCACCCCCTACGCCGCACTAGCCTCACTGGCCTTGGCCAAACTCCATGTGGAAAAGGGCGACGGTGAAAAGGCCAAGGAGCGACTGGCATGGGCCATGGAAAATGGCGATACCGAAGAAATTCGTCTGGTTGCACAACTGCGCCTGGCTCGGGTGATGCTCGACATGGGCGAACTGGATGCCGGCCTTAAACTGGTTTCCTCCATTCCCGGCGGCAGTTACATTGCCGCCCGCGAAGAGGTGCGAGGCGATCTGCACATGGCCAAGGGTGAACTGGACGATGCGCGCATCGCCTACCAACAGGCTCTGGCTGCCGGTACCGTCAGTGCCGACCTGGTGCGCATGAAACTGGACAGCGTCGGTGGCGGTGAGGCGAACGCGCAATGATAAGGCGCTGGGGTGTGTTCTTTGGCGCGATAGTGCTCGGCGGTTGCAGCACAATCGGCGGTTGGTTTGGCGAAGACGACAATGCTGAGCCACCCACCCCCCTGGTGGATCTTGTGGATCCGATGTCCGTCACCAGGCTTTGGAGCACGAGCGTGGGGGCGGGCAGCGAGGGCAAACGCGTGAATCTCGCACCCAAGCTCTACGGCGATAGGCTCTATGCGGCCGACCACGAAGGCAAAGTCGTGGCTCTGAACGTCGCCGACGGCAGTACCGCCTGGGACGTGGACCTGGATGTTGAAGTGGTCAGCGGTCCCGCCATAGCCGGCGGTGGTTTATTGGTCCTGGGTACCGCCAACGCCGGGGTCATCGCCCTGGAGTCGGAAGATGGTTCCGAACGCTGGCGCGGCAAGGCCACCAGTTTGGTGCTGGCAACTGCCGAAGGTGGCGGCGATATGGTCGTGGTTCGCAGCGTGGATGGCAAATTGGCCGGCCTGGAGGCTGGAGATGGTCACCGTCGTTGGCTGTTCGAACAGACCGTACCGGTACTGAGCCTGCGCGGAGTGGGCACGCCGGTGATTTATGACGACGCCGTCTATGTCGGTTTCGCCAATGGCAAGTTCGCCGCGCTACGCACAGTGGACGGCAGCCCCTTGTGGGAAAGCGCGATCACCGTGCCGCGAGGCCGTTCGGAATTGGCACGCGTGGTGGACGTGGACGCCGATCCAGTGGTGCGCTCTGACCGAATCTACGCCGCCAGCTACCAGGGCGAGGTGGCTGCATTGGTTCGCGATACGGGTATCGTATTGTGGCGCAAGGAGATGTCCGTGGTGTCCGGGGTGGAAGAATTCGGTGGGCTGGTTTATGTGTCCGACGAGTTCAGTGATGTGCAGGGGCTGGATGCAGACAGCGGGGCCTCGCTCTGGAAGCAGGATGCCCTGCATGCGCGGGCCCTGACGGGGCCGGTGGTGGATGGTGATTACCTGGTGGTGGGCGACTTCGAAGGCTGGCTGCATTGGCTCTCGAGGGAGGATGGAAGCATCGTCGCCAGGGTGCAGTTGGACAAATCGCCAATACAAACACGACCGCTTGTTTCTGGCGACATCGTCTATGCCTATGGCAGCGAGGGTGATCTGGCCGCCTATCGTCTGGAACGCCCCTGAGGGCAAGCGGAGTCGGCGATTGTGCTACCCGTGATCGCGTTGGTGGGACGTCCCAATGTGGGCAAATCCACCCTGTTCAATCGGCTTACCCGCAGCCGTGACGCCCTTGTTGCCGACCAGCCGGGCCTTACCCGCGATCGCCAATACGGCCTCGGTCAGTTGGATGACCGATCCTACATCGTGGTGGACACCGGCGGCCTGAGCGGCGCCCTGGAGGGTATCGAGGCCCTGATGGTGCGCCAGGTGGAGGCGGCCCTGGCGGAGGCCGACGTATTGGTGTTCCTTGTGGATGCTCTGGACGGTCGCAATCCCGGTGACGAAGAAATCGCCCTGCGACTGCGCCGGCTGGGCAAGCCGGTCTATCTGGCCGTGAATAAGACCGACGGCCGCGATGCGGATATGGTGGCGGCGGACTTCCATGCCCTGGGCCTGGGAGAGCCTCACCCCATCTCTGCGGCCCACGGGCGCGGCGTGGTCAACCTCATGGAAGAGATTTTAAACGCCTTGCCGCCGCAAGAGGATGAAGGAAACCCCCTCGAAGAAGACCCGGACCGGATTCGCGTCGCTGTCGTCGGCCGTCCCAACGTGGGCAAATCCACTCTCATCAACCGCATCCTCGGCGAGGAGCGGGTTCTGGTGTTCGATATGCCCGGCACCACCCGCGACAGCGTCTTCATTCCCTTCGAGCGCGACGGTCAGCGCTATACCCTGATCGATACCGCTGGCGTACGGCGTCGGGCCAGGGTCAAGGATTCCATCGAAAAATTCAGTGTCATCAAGACCCTGGACGCCATCGAGCGGGCTCATGTGGTGGTGTTCCTGTTCGATGCGCGACAGGAGATTTCCGAACAGGACGCCAACCTGCTCGGTCTGGTCACCGAGCGTGGACGCGCCCTGGTGCTGGCGGTGAATAAATGGGACGGTCTGGACAGCTACCAACGCGAGCAAATCCGGGAACAAGTCCACCGGCGACTGCCGTTTCTCGATTTCGCGAGAATGCACTACATCTCCGCCCTGCACGGCAGCGGCGTGGGGGAGCTGTACGATTCGGTGGTGGAGGCGTTCAAATCCGCCACGCGGGATATGGCTACGCCCAAGCTGACCGCTATCCTGGAAGCGGCGGTCCACGCCCATCAACCGCCCTTGGTGAAAGGCAGGCGAATCAAACTGCGTTATGCCCACCAGGGTGGAAAGAATCCGCCCCGCATCATCATCCACGGCAACCAGACCGATGCGCTGCCGGCCGCCTATAAGCGTTACCTCACCAATACCTTTCAAAAGGAATTGAGCCTCAAGGGCACGCCGCTATTCGTGGAATTCCGTACCGGCGACAACCCCTATCAAGGGAAACGAAACACCCTTACCCAGCGTCAAATTGCCAAGCGCAAGCGTCTGGTGAAGTTCACGACACGCAAGGGTCGCTAGGGTAAAACAGTCGGGCAGTCTCGGCGGGGAGGAGGTGGTGTCTCCATGGCTAAGGTTTTTTGCGCTGGCGCTGTGTTTGGCGCCGGGTCTCGCACTCGCTCAGGCCGAGAGCGTCCGGCCCGGTGTGAATCGCAATTATGAAAACCCGGACTATGATCGCTGGCGATCGGTTTTCGAGCGCCCCGGCAGAGAGGTCTTCGATCGTCGTTTCGATATCGTTCAGGCCCTTGACCTCAAGAGCGGCGAACGCGTTGCCGACGTGGGAGCCGGAACCGGCCTGTTTACTTTGTTGTTCGCCCGCGTGGTCGGGGACAAAGGCAAGGTCTATGCCGTCGATATCAGCCGGACCTTCGTCGACAAGGTGGTGGAGCGAGCCGCCAAGGAGGGCTTGTCGCAAGTCGTTGGTGTCGTCAACGATCCCCGGTCCGTGCAGCTGCAGGACGCTTCGGTGGACTTGGTGTTCGTCTGTGACACCTACCATCACTTCGAATACCCCGCGGACACACTGCGTTCAATCCACCGGGCACTCCGTCCTGGCGGCCAGCTGGTGATCATCGATTTTCGCCGCCGCGAAGGGGTGAGTACGTCCTGGGTCATGTCCCATGTGCGGGCCGGCCGTGAGATGGTGGTGAAAGAGGTGGAAGCACAGAATTTCCGATTACAGGACGATTCACCCCTGCTGCGAGGCAACTACTTTTTGCGGTTCGTGAAACACTAGCGCGGGCGGGCGCCGATGAAAGCAAGAATCAGCATGGTCACCCTGGCCGTCCGTGACCTCGCAGTGGCGATAAAGTTTTACGAGAAGGGTTTGGGCCTGCCGCGAATGGATTCCCCGCCCGAGGTGGCTTTTTTTACCCTAAACGGCACCTGGCTCGGTCTCTATGGACGCGACGATCTGGCCCGGGATGCCGGGTTGTCACCGCAAGGGCAGGGCTTCGAGGGCTTTTCGCTGGCCCACAACGTCGGTTCCGAAGGCCAAGCGGACGAACTCGTCGCCCAAGCCGTATCGGCCGGAGGGACGCTGGTCAAAGCTCCTCACAAGGCCTTTTGGGGCGGTTATGTCGGCTACTTCAAGGACCCGGATGGGCATCTTTGGGAGGTGGCTTACAATCCTTTCTTCTGGGTCGGTCCGAGTGATGACGCTGCATGACGGGCCTAACGGATAAGGCTTTTTGCTGAACCGCACCCGGACGCTGACGACGCACCACTCGCAAATGCGACCGCGGCGGCCCGGAATTTGATATGCTTACGCGTTTTCAGGCGATTGGTATGCGCACCCGAGTCAAGATTTGTGGTATCACGCGTCTGGAGGACGCTCTGGCCGCCGCACACCTGGGGGCGGATGCCATCGGTCTGGTGTTCTATGCCCGCAGCCCTCGCGCCGTGGATGTTGAGCGGGCACGGGAGATCGTGCAGGGCCTGCCCCCGTTCGTGACGGCGGTGGGTTTGTTCGTGGACGCGCCGCGGGCCGGGATCGAGGCGGTGCTGGCCCGTGTTCCCCTGGGCTTGCTGCAATTCCATGGCGATGAATGTCCCGCCGATTGCGGTAGCTACGGGCTACCCTATATCAAGGCCGTGCGCATGCGGCCCGGTTTGGACCTGCCGGGGTTTACCGCCGCCTACCCCGATGCCGCCGGATTTCTGTTGGACGCCTACGTCGCAGGGGTGCCGGGAGGTACCGGTCAGTCCTTCGATTGG
The DNA here is from genome assembly GCA_020445565.1 of Chromatiales bacterium. Taxonomy (GTDB): domain Bacteria; phylum Pseudomonadota; class Gammaproteobacteria; order JAGRCI01; family JAGRCI01; genus JAGRGI01. The sequence goes on along the minus strand of JAGRGI010000062.1, from coordinate 59,019 downwards.
GGGCGGATACCCGCCGATTTCGACCGGCCCTTGATCCTGGCCGGGGGATTGGACGCAGACAACGTTAATGCGGCGATCCGTCAGGTGCAACCTTACGGCGTGGATGTCAGCGGCGGTGTGGAGGCCGCCAAGGGCGTCAAGGATCATCAACGGCTGCAAGCATTTTTCCGAGGTGTAAAGCATGGCTGATGACAATTCGCTAACCGCCGGCGGATACCGCACCCAACCGGATGCCCGGGGTCATTTCGGCATCTTTGGCGGGCGTTTCGTGGCCGAGACCCTGATGGAGCCTCTGGAGGAACTGCGTCTGGCCTATGAGCGCTACATGAAGGACCCTGAATTTTTGGCCGAGTTGGACAAGGACCTTGCTTATTATGTGGGCCGGCCCTCGCCGCTGTATCACGCCGAACGCCTGACCGCGAAATGGGGCGGGGCACAGGTGTTTCTCAAGCGCGAGGATCTGAACCACACCGGCGCCCACAAGGTGAACAACACCGTCGGTCAGGCCCTGCTCGCCAAACGCATGGGCAAGACCCGCGTCATCGCCGAGACCGGCGCCGGCCAGCATGGCGTCGCCAGTGCCACCGTTGCTGCCCGTCTGGGGATGGACTGCGTGGTCTACATGGGCTCGGAGGACATCAAACGCCAGGCCCCCAATGTGTATCGAATGCGCCTGCTCGGTGCCGAGGTCATCGGCGTGGAGTCCGGCTCCAAGACCCTCAAGGATGCCCTCAACGAGGCCATGCGGGATTGGGTCACCAATGTCGACAATACCTTTTATATCATCGGTACGGTTGCCGGCCCCCATCCCTATCCGGCCCTGGTTCGTGATTTCCAGGCGGTCATCGGCCGTGAGGCCCGCGAGCAGATCCAGCAGCACACCGGCCGTCTGCCCGACGCCCTGGTGGCCTGTGTGGGCGGTGGTTCCAATGCCATCGGCTTGTTCCACCCCTTCCTGGACGATGCGGGGGTGGCCATGTACGGTGTCGAGGCCGCCGGTTCGGGTATCGAAACCGGCCAGCACGCCGCCCCGCTCACCGCCGGTCGGCCCGGTGTGTTGCACGGCAACCGCACCTACCTGATGGAAGACCCCAACGGCCAGATCATCGAGACCCATTCGATCTCCGCCGGTCTGGACTATCCCGGCGTCGGCCCCGAGCACGCCTGGCTCAAGGACGTGGGCCGGGTGAACTACGACGCCATTACCGACGATGAGGCCATGGCCGCTTTTCATGAGCTGTGCCGTGTCGAAGGCATCATTCCCGCCTTGGAATCCAGTCACGCCCTGGCCTATGCCGCCAAGCTGGCGCGGACCATGCGTTCGGACCAGTCCATCATCGTCAACCTTTCCGGTCGGGGCGATAAAGACATCAACACGATCGCCACCCGCGAGGGCATCCGGCTGATTTAAAGCCGGGGGGAGTGTCAGTGAGCCGTATAGCCGCCAAGTTCGACGAACTCAAGATTCAGGGTCGCACGGCCCTGATTCCCTTCATCACCGCCGGCGACCCCCAGCCCGATGCCACCGTGGACCTGATGCACGGCCTGGTGGCCGCGGGTGCGGACATCATCGAACTGGGGGTGCCGTTCTCCGACCCAATGGCCGATGGTCCGGTGATCCAGCGTGCCTCCGAGCGCGCTCTGGCGCACGGTGTCAGCCTTCATGACGTGCTCGACATGGTCCGTAAGTTTCGCGAGCGCGACCCCCATACCGGCGTGGTCCTGATGGGGTACCTCAATCCGGTGGAGGTCATGGGCTACGAGCCCTTCGCCGCTGCCTGCGCGCAAGCCGGCGTGGACGGCGCACTGCTGGTGGACATGCCGCCGGAAGAGGCCGACGAATGGCTGAAGGCCGCGCGTGGCCACAAGGTCGATACCGTTTTTCTGTTGGCCCCCACCAGCACGGCGGACCGAATCCAGGCGGTGGCCAAGGCGGCCAGCGGCTTTGTGTACTACGTTTCCCTCAAGGGCGTGACCGGGGCGAAGAATCTGGATGTGGACGAGGTGGCCGCGCGTCTGGCGGCGATTCGTGCCCTCACCAGCCTGCCCATCGGCGTCGGCTTCGGTATCAGTGACGCCGCTGCCGCCACGCGTGTGTCGCGCATCGCCGATGCGGTCATCGTCGGCAGCGCCCTGGTACGCCTGATCGAACAATTGGCGAGCGAGGGTTGGAATCCGTCCCGCCTCGACGCCACGGTATATCAACTGCTGCGCGACATGCGCAGCGGTATGGACTTCGCAGGGGGATGATCCCGTGAGCTGGTTCGAAAAATTGATGCCCAGCCGTATCCGTACCGACGGAACCGGTAAGGGCGCGGTGCCCGAGGGCCTGTGGATAAAGTGCCCCAAATGCAACGCCATTCTGTTCCGTGCCGAGCAGGACAGAAACATGGATGTCTGCCCCAAGTGCGAGCACCATATGCGCATGGACGCCCGCCGGCGCCTGGACAGCTTTCTCGATGCCGGGGAGCGGCAGGAGATCGGCTCCGACCTGGAGCCCAACGACGTGCTCAAATTCAAGGATTCCAAGAAATACAAGGATCGCATCAGTCAGGCGCAAAAGGCCACGCAGGAAAAAGACGCCCTGGTGGCGGTGCGCGGCTCCCTGAAGGGAATGCCTCTGGTGGCCGTGGCCTTCGAGTTTCGTTTCATGGGCGGCTCCATGGGCGCCGTGGTGGGCGAGCGCTTCGTCCAGGCGGCGGACCTGTGTTTGAAGGAAGGTATTCCCCTGGTGTGCTTCTCCGCCAGCGGCGGCGCGCGAATGCAAGAGGCGCTTTTCTCCCTCATGCAGATGGCCAAGACCAGTGCCGCACTGGCACGGCTGGCGGACAAGGGCGTGCCCTTCATCTCCATCATGACCGATCCCACCATGGGCGGTGTTTCCGCCAGCCTGGCCATGCTGGGCGACGTCAACATTGCCGAACCCGGTGCCCTGATCGGCTTCGCCGGTCCCAGGGTCATCGAACAAACGGTGCGCGAGAAACTGCCGGAGGGCTTTCAGCGCAGCGAGTTCCTGCTCGAACACGGCGCCGTCGACATGATCGTCGACCGCCGCGAACTGCGCGACCGGGTGGCTTCGCTGCTGGCCATGTTCGGCCATCGTCCGCCTGTCTGAGATCCAAGGCGGTGTCGAGCCGCCATAGGACGGAACTGTAATCATGCCCCGACGCACGCTGGCCGAGTGGCTGGCCTGGCAGGAGCGTATCCATCCCAGCGCCATCGATCTGCGCCTGGAACGCGTTGTCGAGATCCTTGAACGCCTGCAATGGCGGGTGCCGGAGGGCTGCACGGTCGTCACTGTCGGTGGCACCAATGGCAAGGGTTCCAGTGTCGCACTGCTGGAGGCCATTCTCCGTGCCGCCGGGTATTCCGTCGGCTGTTATACCTCGCCGCATTTGAAACGCTACAACGAGCGCATCCGCATCGATGGGGTCGATGCCGACGATCAAACGCTGGTCGACACCTTCGAAAGGATCGAAAGCCATCGCGGCGAGTTGCAATTGACCTACTTCGAATACGGCACCGTCGCCGCCCTGGAGCTGTTTCGTGGCCGGGGCGTGGATGTGATGGTGTTGGAAGTGGGGTTGGGCGGGCGACTGGATGCCGTCAACGCGGTGGATCCTCACGCCGCCCTGGTGACCACCGTGGATATCGACCATGCAAGGATTCTGGGTTCCGACCGTGACGCCATCGGCAGGGAGAAGGCGGGTATCTACCGTGAATCTGCCTGTAACGTTTGCGGCGATCCCGTGCCGCCGGACGGTCTCCTGCAAACCGCCGCGGAAAAGGGCGCGCGATTGCGTATCGCGGGCCGGGACTACCAGTGGAGTGTCCAGGCTGACGGCTGTTGGCGCTGGTGGTCGTCGGGGGGGGAGTATGCCGGGCTGCCGGCTCCCGCGCTCTCCGGCGACTTCCAGTACCAGAATGCCGCTGGCGTGATTGCGGTACTCGATTGTCTGCGGGACAGGCTGATAGTGGATGAGCCGGCGCTGGCGTCGGGTTTGCGGGCAGTCCGTCTCAGTGCCAGGTTTCAGGTGTTGCCCGGCGAGGTGACGGTGATCTTCGATGTCGCCCACAACCCCCACGCGGCGGCCTCCCTGGCGGGCAACCTGTGTGCGCAACCGGCGGCTGGACGCACGCTGGCGGTGTTTGGCCTGTTGGGTGACAAGGATCTTGCGGGTATCCTCGGACATCTGGCCGAGCTGTTCGATGCCTGGTTTCTGGCGGACACCACTGAGAGTCCCAGGGGTCTGACCGCTGAGCAACTGGGCGATAGGCTGCGGGCGCGGTTGCCGGATGCAGACATCCAAGTGGCCGGCACGGGCGGCCGCGCGTTGCAATTGGCCCGGTCCGCCGCCAGACCCGGCGATCGCATCGTCGTGTTCGGTTCGTTCTATCTGGTGGCCGGATTGTTGCCCGAGTAGAGGAGTTGGTGTGGATTTACGATTGAAGCATCGCCTGGTGGGGGCCGCTGTGTTGCTCGCCTTGGCGGTGATCTTTCTGCCCATGCTCTTGAGGGCGCCGCAAACCGCCCATGCGCCCGACATTGAGCGCATGCCCATTCCCGAGAGACCCGCTTACTTCGAGCAGGCACTGGAACCCGTGGCTGCCCCCGAACCACCGCCACCCATGCCAGAACCTGCCCCGGTGGCCGAGTTGGACGCGCCGCCCGCCGTGCCCTCTGTCGAAACCAAACCGGAGTCCGGTATCGCACTCAGTGCCTGGGTTTTGCAAGTGGCAAGCTTCACCAGTGAGAAATATGCCGAGCGTCTGCGCGACAAGCTGCGCAAGAAGGGCTATGCGACCTTCATGGAGACCGTGCAGGGGAGCAAGGGAGAGCTGTATCGCGTTCGGGTGGGGCCGGAGCTGGATCAGAAAAAACTCGGCCGAATCCGCGATACAATTGCGAAGGAACATAAGCTCAAGGGCATTATCATTCGCTATCCGTGAGTCGCGTTTCGCTAGTGCGGTCGCCTCGTTTATCATTCCCATTCTTTGTCGCCTTTACCAGGGAGCCGCCGTTGCCCGCCGATCCAGCCTTGCAAACCCTGCGCGATTTCGTCCGATGGGGCGCCAGCTTGTTCGAGGCAAAGGGGCTCTTCTACGGGCACGGTACCGACAACGCCCTGGACGAGTCCTACGGTCTGGTCGTGCAGGCATTGAATCTGCCCTTCGAACTGCCCGCCATCTACCTGGAGGCGGCGCTCACCGAGGCAGAGCGCGAACGCCTGCACGGTCTGATCGCGCGCAGGGCGAACGAGCGCATACCGGTGCCTTATCTGGTCAACAAGGCCTGGTTCTGCGGCTTGCCCTTTTATGTGGACGAACGGGTGCTGATTCCCCGCTCGCCCATCGGCGAGCTCATCGAGGCCCGCTTCGAGGCCTTCGTGGAGCCGGAGCGGGTGGCGCGCATCCTGGACATCGGCACCGGTAGCGGCTGTATCGCCATCGCCTGTGCCCACGCCTTCGGCCATGTACAGGTGGATGCCGTCGACATCTCCGCCGAGGCGTTGGACGTGGCTCGCCGAAACATCCAGGAGCATGGCGTGGCAGAGCGGGTGCGGGCGATCGAATCCGATCTGTTCTCGGCCCTGGGCGATAACCGTTACGATCTGATCGTCAGTAATCCACCCTATGTGGATACACAAGAGATGAACGACCGGCCGGCGGAGTTCCGCGCGGAGCCGGCCCTGGCTCTGGAGGCCGGCGAAGATGGCCTGGACATCGTCCGTCGCCTGTTGGCGCAGGCCGAGACACACCTTAGCGAAGACGGCCTGCTCATCGTCGAGGTGGGGGCCAGCCAGGACGCCCTGGAGGACGCCTTCCCAGAGATTCCCTTCCTTTGGCTGGAATTCGAGCGCGGCGGTGAGGGGGTATTCCTGCTCAGTGCCACGCAATTGCGTGAGCATCGGGACGGCCTGCGATGACAAGGCCTCAAACCGCGGAAGCGTACGCGGAATTGGTTCGCCAGGCCCTGTTCGAGGCGGAGGATCTGCGCGCCTGTCTGGAGCGCGAGGTCCAGGGACGCCAGAGCGCACCGGTTTTTCTCGATCCGCTGCAAGACGGGCTCAAGGCCCTGTACGAATCGATGAAAGACGGCAGCTACGGCTGGGGCAGGGAGGACCTGCCCTTTATGTCTCTGGCGCGCAAGCACGCGTTGCAGATCCCGTTCGCCAATCTCCTGGAACAGATAAACCTCACCCACCGCAAGGGCCTGGACGTGGAAGGGGAGGATAAATGGTGAGGTATAGCCATGTCCGGTAACAGTATCGGCAAATTGTTCTGTGTGACCGGCTTCGGCGAGAGCCACGGTCCCGCCATCGGCTGTATCGTCGACGGCTGTCCGCCGGGAATGGCGCTGAGTGAGGCCGATCTGCAGCACGATCTGGACCGGCGCAAACCCGGTACCAGCCGCCACACCACCCAGCGGCGCGAGGCCGACGAGGTGCAGATCCTCTCCGGCGTGTTCGAGGGCCGCACCACGGGCGCCCCCATCGGCCTGATCATCCACAACACCGATCAGCGCTCCAAGGACTACAGCAAAATCATGGATCGCTTTCGCCCCGGCCACGCGGATTACACCTACGAGCAGAAGTACGGTATCCGCGATTATCGCGGTGGCGGCCGTTCCTCGGCCCGCGAGACCGCCATGCGCGTGGCCGCCGGCGGCATCGCCAAGAAGTACCTGCGCGAACATCTCGGCGTGGAGATTCGCGGCTATCTTTCCCAGCTGGGCCCCATCAAGGTGGAGAGCGTCGACTGGAACGAGGTGGAGAACAACTCCTTCTTTTGCCCCGACTCCGGCAAGGTCGCCGAGATGGAAGCCTACATGGACGCGCTGCGCAAGGAGGGTAATTCCGTGGGCGCCGAGATCACCGTGGTCGCCACCGGCGTGCCCCCCGGCCTGGGCGAACCCATCTTCGACCGCCTGGATGCAGACATCGCCCATGCGCTGGTGGGCATCAATGCCGTAAAAGGGGTGGAGATCGGTGCCGGATTCGGCTGCGTCGCGCAAAAAGGTACCGAACATCGTGACGAGATCACCCCGGATGGCTTCATCGGCAATGAGGCCGGCGGTGTGCTGGGCGGGATCTCCAGCGGGCAGGACATCGTCGCCCGTCTGGCGCTCAAGCCCACGTCCAGTATCCGCATCCCCGGCCGCACCATCGACAAGCAGGGCAATCCCGTGGAAGTCGTCACCACCGGCCGCCATGACCCCTGCGTCGGCATCCGCGCCACGCCCATCGCCGAGGCCATGCTCGCGATTGTGCTGATGGATCATTTGCTGCGGCATCGCGGCCAGAATGCCGAGGTGCGTTCCGAGACACCGGTGGTTCCCGCCAGGGCGCCCTGAGGCTTTCGGCTCGCCTGCCATGTCCGCGAGCACGGTACCCTACTGGCGCCTGTCCAGCTTTTACGGCTTCTATTTTGCCTCCCTTGGCGCCTTGGCCCCGTTCTGGGGCCTGTACCTGCAATCCCTGGGCTTCTCCGCCGCCGAGATCGGTGAACTGATGGCCGTGGTGCTGGGCACCAAGGTCATCGCCCCCACCTTCTGGGGCTGGATCGCCGAGCGCACCGGGCTGCGCCTGGCCCTGGTGCGTATCGCCTCGTTCATCTGCGTGCTGTTGTTTCTGGGCGTGTTCCTGGGCAACGACTTCTGGTGGCTGGTGCTGGTGATGGGCGGATTCAGCTTTTTCTGGAACGCTTCCCTGCCACAGTTCGAGGCGGCCACTCTCAACCACCTGGGCAACGATGTCCACCGCTACACCCGTATCCGCCTGTGGGGGTCGCTGGGCTTCGTGGTCACCGTAGCGGCGCTGGGCCCAACCCTGGAGCGTTACGGCGTCGGTCTGCTGCCCTGGGCAATGGTGTTTCTCTATCTCGGCATCTGGTTCAGCAGCCTGTGGGTGGCCGAGCCTCCCGATCCGCCGCACCCGGAACATCACGATCCCTTGCGTCGCGTCCTGCGCCGCCCCGAGGTGCTGACCTTCCTGCTCGCCTGTTTCCTGCTCCAGGCCGGTCATGGCGCCTACTACGGCTTTTATTCGATCTACCTGGAAAGCGAGGGCTACAGCAAATCCCTTATCGGCCAACTCTGGGCCCTGGGGGTGATCGCCGAGGTGGTGGTGTTCGTGGTCATGCATCGTCTGCTGGACCGCTTCGGCGCTGCTCGTGTACTTGCCTGGAGCCTCGGCCTGGCGGCGATACGCTGGGTGCTGATCGGCAACTTCGTCGAGTCCCTGCCGATGCTGCTGTTCGCCCAAATCCTGCACGCCGCCAGCTTCGGCACCTATCACGCCTCCGCCATCCAATTGGTGCATCGCTACTTTCGCGGCCGTAACCAGGGCATGGGGCAGGCCCTGTACAGCAGCGTCAGCTTCGGTGCTGGCGGTGCACTGGGTACGCTGGGCAGCGGTTACCTCTGGGACAGCGTCGGCCCCTGGGCCACCTTCATGATCGCCGCCGCCGTCGGCAGCCTCGCCTGGGCCTTCGCCCAATGGGGCGTGAGCCGGGAACGCAAGTGACCGCCAACGCCTGGGATCTCACGCCGAAACAGGCCATCGCCCTGCAAAAGGACCTGGCCGGGCAGGTGATCCGCGAAGACGATGTCGGGCCTGTTCGCTTCATCGCTGGTGTCGATGTGGGTTTCGAAGACCAGGGCAACATCGCCAGGGCCGGGGTGGCACTGCTCGCCTATCCGGGCCTGGAGCTGTTGGAAAGCGCCATCGCCCGTGAGCCGACCCGCTTTCCCTACGTTCCCGGTCTGCTTTCCTTCCGTGAAACCCCCGTGGTGCTCGCCGCCCTGGAAAAGCTCCAGACCCCGCCGGATCTGCTGCTGGTCGACGGCCACGGCCTGGCTCATCCGCGCCGCTTCGGCATCGCCTGTCACCTGGGACTGCTCAGCGGCCTGCCCAGCATCGGTGTCGGCAAGACCCTGCTGGTCGGCGAACACGGGCCGGTCCCGCAGGGCCGGGGGGAGTGGGCCGCGCTGGTTCACAAACAGGAAACCATCGGCGCCGTGCTGCGTACCCGCCCCGGGGTCAAACCTATCTATGTCTCCATCGGCCACCGGATCGACCTTGAGGCCGCCGTGCAGTGGGTGATGAACTGCACCACCCGCTACAAACTGCCGGAAACCACCCGACATGCTCATCGTTTGGCATCGGGCTGATGGCCTGCCAGGAGTGCATCACGGGCTTGCGACACCGAACCAACTGTTAACTCACTCCTTTACCCACTCCAGACTGTCCATCAAGAGCGTGCCTTGCGTGCCGGCGGGAAGTGCCAGGTAGACAGCCTGAATCGCGGACTTGTCGAGGCCGTTGAAGGCCGTCAGGGGAATCTTCAACGTGCTCATCACGCTTTGGTACTGGCCGTTCGGGCGCTTGTCCGCCGGTAAGATCCTTCCGTGGTGCTCCGACCACGTCCAGTCTGACGATTCGCCATCATAAAGCCCAATGAGCACCGCGGGTTCTGTGTTTGGTGTGTTGCCCACCAGTGGGTTGGTGAAATCGGCAAATTGGCCCAGCCGTACCGACAAATGCGAGAAATTGCTTACATCACGCCTGCCGAACGGCACGGTGAAACCGATCAGTTGCCAGTTGTCGTGTTGCGTCCAACCCAGCGCGGCAATCTTGCTGACATGGCGGTTGTTGTACGTCGTACCGGCTGTCTGGCCCTCCGTGAGCAATTGCAACAGGACGTTCGGTGTCTGTGAAGCGATGTTCCAGCTACCGTCCTCGAAGTTTTCGATGACGCTGCGTTTGCCAGGGCTGAGTTGCAGGCCCAGACGTACCGGCGTACCGGCCGGGTTGCCGAGTTCGTCCGGCGCCGCGGTCGTCATCGTCCGGATCGACGATGGTACATGCTCTGTATGTACCATCGCTTTCCAGAGTTCGTCGCCGTTCAGCGTCCATTCCAGCATCGCCAGGGTGTATGCCTTGGCGATGCAGAACTGGTCAGAGCGGGACAGGTAGTTGTTGTAGGGGTCCCATTCCTCTCCGACGGGGGCGAACCCCACCGGCCGATTCACCAGGCCGGAGTGATCGGCGCCATGGATATAGACCATGAGACGGTGCATCTGCGGCACATAGGGGCAGCCCACAGGATTTGCGCTGTGGCAGGTGGTGCTGTTCTCATCACCGGAACGGTCGTAGGCGGCGATGGCATCGTTCAGGGTATCGGTCAGACCGCCAACGTCATTGTCCTGGGAACCGTAAATGCTGGCCAGGGCCGGCAGCTGTTCCGGGTCGAGTATCGTCGAGGTACCGTTGTCGAGCTTCGGCGAGAGCAATACCGCCAGGTCGATGTTGTATCCGTTTGCCGCGCCGTGATTCGCAATGATCGTCTCGATCGCGATTTGTCCGCCACGGCTGTGTCCGATCAACCCCACCGGTGTGTCATCTGGCAGGCTCAGCGTAGCAAGCGCCGTCGCGATGGCCGAGAGCGCCTGCTGGATGGGATCGGGGCCATTGTCGCGGGGACGGTCGATCACCATGACGTTGAAACCCTTTCCGGCCAGATAACTACTCATATCGTCGTAGTCGTCCAGTCCGAAACCATTGCCATCCACAATCAGCACCAGCGGGCGTTCTGGTGTACGCCGGATGGGGATCGGAGCTCCCGTGTAGCTGTCAGGATCGGCCGGAAAAAGCCGGGCCGGCTCACCCATGACGGTCAGCGGCAGGCTTGGCCACGGACCCGTGTTGAATTTGAGCTGACCGGTGGCGCAGGGATCAGGCGGCAGTTGGATGGCTATCTGATAGTCACGGGCCTCGGCCTGGGCCCATGCGCTTGCGATCAACAGTGACGCGATCAACATGCCGACGTTTCGTCTTCCGGGCGAACGATCTGGAATTCTGGGTACCAGAAAAGCAAACCAGCGGATTTCGCAGCGAAAAGTGAGTTTTCTCAGTATCGGTCCAGACATGTTCTGACTCCTGTGATGGGTCATTCCTGAGCAGAGGGGGGCCACGCGATTGCGCCGATTGCCAAAGTTCCTACGTTGCCCACGCCCATGTGGATTCGTCTCGGCGGTGTGTCCTGAACGGGAGCCTAAGCCCCTGGATTGAATGCCGCCGCCATGGGCCGTATCCGGATTGGCCAAGCGGGCTCCCAACCACGTGCTCCTGGAAACAAAAACATAGGTATTCGGCTGATGTGAGTCAGGAGCGCGGGTATTTTTCCTGATCAGGTTCCCCCATCAAGCCCATATACTTTTGGCAAAAGCCCCGGAAGTTTGTGGGGAAACTTGATGTCGGGACAAATTCGGGTCAACTTGCCGCGAGGTTTCGAAGCTTGTCGTGCTTCGGATCTTACATGCCTGTCGCCGAAAGGCGGTTTTTCCCCAGCCGCTATCGTTCTCCCTCTGCTGTTTGTTCTGTTTTTCCTGGTTTCTCAAGCCAGGGCTGAAACGGCGTCCTCTATTTTCGGCTCGGTCCTGGATGACCGTTCCGGTCGGGCAATGTCCGGAGCGATGGTGGAGCTCTGGTCAGCCAGCGAAGGCAAGCCGGGTTCGGGCCACGGTCAAGCCGACGAAAACGGTCGATACCACCTCGCGGCGTCTGCCGAAGCCACGTCTTTGCGGGTATCGGCCAACGGCTACACGGAGGTTTTCCGTCAGCTTGCGCCCAAACCCGGCGCGGTTTGGCGTGCCATGGATGCGCGTTTGACCCAGCGGACTGCGGTAGGGGTATTCGACTTTCGCTTGGGCACCAGCATCAGTTTGCCGGATGGACAGGCCGAACTTCTGGTCAGGCCGGGCGCCTTCGAGCGGCAGACGGACCTGTTCGCGACGGGCCTTTCCGCCCAGGGCTTGCCCTTGCCCCTGCCGCTGGGGTGGACGCCGGTCTGGGCGGCCGAGCTCTATGCCGGCGCCGATCACCTCAATGCGCCGCTGGAGATGCGGCTTAATCAGCCCCTCGCCGATGGGGTCCTCGTTGTGGGTTTCGACCGCAGGCAGCTTGCCTGGATTCCGCTTGATGCCGTCACGTCGACGGTTGACGATTCCAGGCCGCTCTACCGGCTGGTTCAGCTGTCCACGGTCGTTCTGGTCCGGGCCGACGCGGCGCCGTCGGCGCCACCGCTGCCCCAAGCCGGCAAGCCCTTGCAGGGTGTGAAGGAGGTTGATGTCGCACCGTCCGTACAGGTGAGTTTCGCGCCCTTACCCGAAGCTCTGTTTCTTCAGGACGCGGGCACGGTCTCTGCCCGTGCCGATCTGATCGGCGCCGACAATCTACCCAGCGGCACGGTCATCGCCGTGGAACAGCAGGCGGCGTTTCGCCTCAGCGATGAATCCCCGTATCGGCCCGAACCGGCCTTGCGCGATCTGCTGTTGTACCGCGAGGAATCGGGTCTGACAGGCACCTTCGTGGTTGCCTCGCCCGCGATGGACGCCGCCAGCCTGCGGGAGGGTGGGGTGACATTGCATGCGCGTCATCCGGGCATCATGCAGGGCGCGCGCCTGCTGGGGCCGGCGGGTGGCCGCCTGGAGACCGCAGAGCTGTGGCGGGTCGAGATCCCCAAGGGGAGCCTGGCCGCCCATGTGCCTGCCCGCCTGTGGCCGGTGTCCGGCCTGCCGCAACCACCGACAGAGGACTATCTGGTTGTCGGCAGTTTTGTACTCGACCTGTCCGGCAGCGAACTCGCCAGGGCCGCGAATCTGATTTTATTGAAACCGCCACGGCTCAAAAAGGGCGAGCAGCTGTTGCTGTTCAAAGCGGTCCAGGACGGCCAGCGGACCTACTACACCCTGGCCGGTTTACCGCTGGACCGCAAACGAGAACAGGCCTTGGCCCTGCCGGGGATGGTCTCGGGCGGTCAATACCTACTGTTGCGCGCCCGCGCGCCGATAGGATTTGCCCGTATCCGTGTGCAAGGCGGTGAACCGGCCGGTGGCGCCAGTCTGGTTCGAACGCCAACGGCACCGATCGCCCAGCGGGTGGATGAGCGCAAGGAAATCGCCGTGCTTCCCCTGGCACTGGGCCAACAACGTCTGTTCGCCCGGCAGAACCGGACCGGTCTTCAGGCCGAGGGGACGGCGCATCTGGCGAAGGCAGGGCAGGTCGTCGATGTCCAATTGACCTTGCTCCGCCAGCCGCTTCGGGTGCTGGAGATCCACCCGGCGGACGGTGAGGAAGGCATCGGTACCGGGGTGGTTGTGGCCATCTCGCTTTCCGAAGTGCTGGACCAGGATCGGTTCGACCCAAACTCGGTACGACTCTACCAGGGCGGCGAGCGGGTCGCGGGCGAGGCCGAGATGCGGCCGGATGGACGTTCACTGCTGATCCGTCCTTCCCGATTGCTCAAGGAAACGACCGCCTATCGTGTTGAGATCGGCCCGGAGCTCGTGGATCGCTATGGCACTCGCTTGGCCGGCAATCAGGCGAACGGGGCGCATGTCACCTCGTTTACCACCCAGGACAACACGCCGCCGGAGCCTCCCGAAGCGGGCCGGATTGTGGCCGGTACGCCCGACGCTGCCGGTATTGCGCGGATCTCCGCCTCCCAGGGCACGGTGGAGGCCGGCGTGCTGGTCACCGTGCGCAACACCCGCACCGGTGTCAACGTCAGTGTCCAGGCCGAGGACGACGGGAGCTTTGCGCTGTCGATCGCGGCCGGACTCATCGACAAGCTGGAAATGGTACTCCTCGACCAGAGCGGTAACGAACACGTGCTCGATATCGGCCGGGTGACACCGCCACCGGGCACCGCCGTGCTGGATGGGGACGGCGGTGCGATTCACGGGGAACGGGGTACCGCCGTGGTGATTCCGAAAGGGCTGGTCGGCCCCGACACCATCGTTCGCACACATCCGCTCGATGCGCGTGATATGCCCAATCCGTTTTCCAGGGACATGCCGGGCTTCATTGCCGGTGCGATGTCCTTCGACCTCAGCGGTTTCGAGGTCGCCGATCTGCTGGAAATGGAGTTGTCCATCGACGGTTACCCCGACTTGACCACCCGTGACCGCATCCCGTTGTTTCGCATCGACCGGGAGCTGGCGATTCCGTCGGATTTGCAGCCCGGTGCCCTGCTGAAGGTCAAACTGTCCGCGCGCGACCAGGCACATCAGGCCGCCGAACTCGCGGCCGAGATCGAGATCGTTGCCAAGCCTTCGGGTGCGGAGCGTCAGACCGCGGTGTTCGATGGCGCCCCGAGCCTGCAACTGGAACTGCCGCGGCAGGCCACGCCTGGTCAGACAATCCGTATCCGCGCCCGTGGCGATCCGCCCAACATCAAGTTTCGCTTTCCTGCCAGTCCGATCCTGACCGGTGACGAACAATTTCTGCTGTTCGCGGTTCGCGAGGTCGACGGTAAGCCGTTTTGGGATCTGGCCGACAAGGCCGCACTCAAGACCCTGGATGACGGAAGCCGGGTGATCGAAACGGCCTCGCCGCCTTACCGTGGCATCCGCAAGGACACCAGCCAACTGGTGATGGCGGTGTTCGCTTCCGGCTCGCTGGCGTTCGTGCAGGCGATCAACGGCACGATGCTGGCGTCGGATCTGACACACAATTTCTTGCAGTCGGCATCGACCAAGGGGGTGGTGGGCGCAGTAGGCGCCGACAAAGGGGTGCGCGAGGGCCTGAAAGGGATTCACGAGACCTCGAGCGGCATTGCCAATGCGTATACCAATTCCCTGCGGGGTTTTCAGGGCCTGCACGCGCTGGGCACTTCGATTCAGTCACTCACCAACTGGCCCGACCGCAATCCCCACGAGTTTTCCGTCATCCCCGTGCCGGCCGGCGTACCGGCGCAGATCAACGTTGTCGACCAAGACACCAATACCCGCATCTTCGCCACCGATATTCCCGCCTTGCCGCCGGGAAGCCTCTCCGAGGTGCTGGTACTGGGGGAAGACGACAACGATCTTCAGGTGACCGGCGTTGTTTCACCGGCCAACTATGCCGTTCCGGTGGACGCGACCCTGGCGGTCAGTTTCTCGCACCTGATCGAACCGGGCACCCTCACGGACAAGTCGTTCAAGATCGTCGATGCGCAAGGCAATTCGGTGCCCGCCAGGCGTGACACGCGTCAGTCCAAGGATCAAACCAGCTACCTGGCCACCCTTACGCCGGAACGGCCCCTGGCGACCGAGACCCGTTACACCCTGGTGGTTACCGGCGCGATCCGCCGCGCGGGCAAGGCCCCCGAGCAGGGCGGGGGGTTGAAGCAGGACTTCGAGTTCGTGTTCACCACCGGCGGCGGGCTGGAACCGGCCGGCAAGGTGGATCTCCCCTGGGCCAAGAGCTTCGACGTTGCCGACGATGTTCTCCTGGTTTCGCAGCGCCAGCCGGATCAAGGCGTCAACAGCTTCGTCACGGTGGACGCCAGGGACGTGGCCAAACCCCGGCTGCTGAAGCGGACACCGCTGTCGCTCGACCGCTACGGACCCATCTGGTCGGTTCGGATGATGCCGAATGTGGACTTTGCCGGACGCAACGGGCAGCCGGTAAAGGGCGATCTGGCCCTGGTGTCCGCCGGCAATTCCGGGACCTTCAGCAGCATCCAGGTTTACGACATCAACCGCCCCGAGAACCCCGAATTTCGCTCCAATACCCTGGTGTCGCTTCCCCTGGACGTGCTGCAGGACACCGCCAAGCTGCTGGTGATGCCGACGCTGTCTTCGAGCATGCGTTCCGAAGATATGAAGGTCGATATCATGAATCCCGCCGGGACCGCATTGTCGGCGCGTCAGTTCATCGGCAGTCTCGATCTCCAATGGGAGATCAAGGACTACTTTACCGCCAACATCGACGGCATCCCCAAGACCACCGCCTATCCGTGGAAGGTGGTCACGGATGCCGGACACACGGCGTACTTCATCAATCAAGGCATTGGCCTGATGACCGTGGACCTGAGCAAGGCGATCCCACAGGGCACGCCGAAGACTCGCGGCGAGCGCTTCGGGCCGTCCTACATCCCCAAGGACAAGGCCGGCGCCATCGTTGTGCGCGACGACGGTCGTCAGGCGACCGTCAGTGAGCAGTTCGCGATCAGCTCCCCCGCCCATCTGGCGAACGCGGGAGACCGGGTTACGGTCTCTGGCGCGATCAAGGATCCCCGGGTGGCCACGATCCATATCAATGGTTTCAAGGCCACGGTCGAGCGCTCGCCGGACGATCAGGGCCTCGCCTTCTCGCTGAAGGATCTGCCCTTGGTGGAGGGCCTCAACACCCTGCGGGCCACCGCCTATACCGCCGACGGCACGGAACTGGACAGCGTCAGCCAATGGGTCTTGCGCGACTACGCCAGCAATCCCTTGGCCGGGCCGGGTACCGTTACCCTGAATCTTCCCAGCCTTTCGGTTGTGAATGCGGAAACGGTCGTTGTTTCGGCCGGCGTCAAGAACGCCGGTCGGTTCGACGAACTGTGGATCAACGGCCGTATCGTCGCCCATTGCGGATCGACCGCCAAACACATGCGCCGCACGACCGAGGATCGGGCCGCCCTCAGCGGCAGTGTCTGCGAGGGCAGTGCCGAGATTCCCTTGCAGCCGGGTATCAATACCATCGTCGCCACGGCGATCAATCTGGACGAAGAGTTCCCCCAGCCTTACAGCGCGGCTGATCTGTGGGTCGAAGAGGGCTTGGTGCTGGCGGTCAAGAATGATCTGGACATCTTCGACAGCAGCGGTCTCGTCAAAATGCATCACGTGGCGGTAGGCCCCGAAGGGCAGCCGGGCAAGGCCATGCGGGTATCGGTGGCCAGGGGTGTCATGGTCGATGTGGACGACGACGGCAAGACAGGGATCGAGGAAAACGAGGACGGCGACGATATCACCCTGTTCGACGAACATCGCAACCTGGCCTTGCTGGGTGAAGCAGGTGCCGAGCGCCTGACCTTCGTGGATATCACCGAGCCGCACAAGGCCAAGGTCATCGGCCGTATCCCCACCGGCTATGCGACTTACAGTGCCGTCGCTCTGCCGGACGAGGGTATCGCTTTCGTGGCCGCGGATGAGGCCTTGCTGACGATCGACCTCAAGCGTGCCAACCACGACGGCCTGCTCGATCTGGATGGCAACGGCCGCGATGATCGCATTCTCAGCAGCCTGCCAATCAAGGGTGGCGGGGCCCAGGATATACGGCTGGATGTCGACAAGGGCCTGATCTATGTCCTGCAACGCGATCAGGGGGTCTTGATCTACCGCAGGGCCAACGCGTGCAGCCGCGACTACGGTGTCGACGTCACCCAGACCCCGGTCCCCAGGGAAGTACGCTTTTCGACACAGGATCAGGAGAGGATCCGCCTGCTTCGCGGCCTGCTCGAAGGAATGCAGGGTGAGCATTGTGCCGGCCAGGGCTTTGCGCTGAACAAGAACACCGCTCTGCTTTCGCAGGGCAGCAGTGCCTGCATCTGGTCCGATGACGGACAGTGCTCCACCGCTTATCAGCCGGGCCTGAGCGACTACGATTTCGAGCTCATCGTACCCGCCGATAGGGTCGAGGCGGCGAAGTCCTGCGCTGTGGCAATGGAAGAGGCGATCCACGCCCAACCTGGTCTCGAGACCGCCGACGTCACGGTATTTCCGATACGCGACACCGGCCTGAAGTATGCGTATCGCGACGTCAGGCCGGTAACCGGCACCAACTGCGGTGGCGGCGACGACCCCTACGGCGATCTGTGCCTGGGCCGCAATGGCAACATCCTGCGCTGGGCCTTGGAAGGCGAGTGGGTGCGTGCCGGCGACGAGGTCTACAACAACGGATTCGACCTCGCCCGGATACTGACCCTTTTGCAACGGCCGATTCACCCGCCGGTCGGCGGCAAGGCCGAGCCATTCAGTGAGCGTTTCGATCCGAAATCCGGCAAGACGGTGCCGATCCTGGACGGCGATGCCGAGATCGAGCCGACCCACGTGCCACGCCTGGAAGGACTCGAATGGTCCTGCCTGGAGGACTTCGCGCTCAATCAATCAGGGGCCAGGATTCGCATCAAGGGTGTCGGTCTCGGCGACGTGCCGATTCAGTCGCCGGACTACCTGAAACATCTGCACAAGGCCGCCAAGGCAGGGATTCGCACCGTCTACGGGCTGCTGCTCAGCAGCGATGCCGGCAACCGGCACCTGCTGGATTCGGATCGTACCGAATACCGCAGTGACAAGGGCTGTCTGACCAAGACCCAAAAGCCGGAAGCCGTGGAGTCGATCGACGACTTTTCCTACAAGCGTTGCGAGGGTTTTACGGAATACATCGCTTCACGCGCCCTGCTGAGTGCCAAGTTGCAACTGCTTGATGACGATGGCAGGCGTCTGCTCACCGACGAGCAGGCCCTGATGGCCTATCGCATGTACCGCCACAAGGCCGATATCGCACCGCAAATCGCCGACGAGGAAAAGGCGAACCAGTTCATCATCGACGTCTTGAGTTTCATCGATCAGGTCGCGGGCAATGACCGGGTCAACGCGGTGCACCAGCGGACTGTCGAGCATTTCACCGATGGCAAGGAGCGCAAGGAACGCCTGGACCTGTGCGAAGACGTCTATCTGCCCAGGTACAAGCCGGAGCGGGGGGCCGAGGAACTGCGATTGAAGGTTCCCGCTCGGCTGTACAACAGCAGCTACGAACGTACCCGCGCGGTCAACCTGGCCTTCTATCACGACGACCGCGAATTGGCCCGTGTCAGTTGCGACCTGCAACCCGGCGAAAGCCACTTCCTGACCAAGAAAGGAAATCTGCCCAAGCGTTGTTTCGATCTGGATCCGAAGCTTGGCCAGGCAAAATCACCGGATGACAAGAAGGCCTTGAGCAAGAAGCCCCTGTTCGAGATCAAGCCCGTCCTTACCGGCATCCATCGTGTTCAGCTCCTGGCCGACCCGGACGAGCGCTTTTCCGAGTACGACAAGGCCAATAACTACGATGGTTTCTATTACTACCTGATCGGCAAGAACAGTGACGCCAAGCCGTTGCGTACCGACAACGTGCGTCCGCCGCCCCCCAGGGAACTACCCGATCCGCCAGCATCCAGCGCCTGCCTGATCGGTGAACGGGCGCCGCCCAGTCCACGGGTGCAACTCATCGCGCTGGCCGACCGCCAGTATCAGACCGCGGTGTCTCCCGGTGGCAAAGTCGATCTCAGCTGGATCGTGCGCAACACCGGCAATGAAGACCTCAGCGACGTCTATGTTCAGGACTCGCGACTTGGCCGGATCGATCTACCCGATCTGGCGGCTGGCAAGGCCCACACCCTGGACCGGGAGCTGGCGATCGCCGACGACCGCGATAGGCCCATGCTCGGTGTTTCCACGGTCCGCGGCCTGGACACGGCGAGGAACTCGGTGGGGCCGGTGTCCTCCTTGGTCAAGATCAACGTCGTGCGGCCGCCACGGGGCAGCCCGGTGGTGACGATCTACTCCCCGCCCAGGCAGGACCCGCCCTTTGAAACCCAGGCGGAACAGATGCCGGTGTGGGGCTATGTTGAAAGCGCCGAGCCGCTGGCCTGGGTAAAGGTGGGCGATACGCAGGTCAATGTCGTCAAGGAGCCGGACGGGCGTTACCGTTTCGAAACCGAATCGCCGGACAAGTACGTCAAGCTCCCCGCCGATGCGACTACCCGCATCATCGCGACCGCGCAGACCCTAAGCGGTGGAAGCGCCAACGACGAGGTCGACGTCGTCCGCAGGAAACCAGCCAAACCCGAGCCCGGTCAATCGGATACCCTGTTGCGCGTGGTCAAACGCGTCAAGAGCCCCGGCCTGGAAGGTTGGCACGAGCGGGTCAAGGCGCGGCCCGGCGACCGGCTGGCGTATCGCATCGAGATCATCAACGACGGTCCTTCGGATCTGACCCAGGTGACATTGAGCGACCTGGATCTGATTCAGCCGTTTACGCAGGCCGGCTCCGGGACGAACAACACCCATCTGTACGCACTGGATTTGCCGCCGACGGCACCATTCGATCTGGCCGCCGGTGCCCGCGAACAAAAGGATCTGATCTACCAACTGCCGGACGATGCCGGCGGCGGTCTGCTGGCGAACCGGGCCTATGCGGCGGGTGTGGACTCTCGGGGGCGACCGGTGGCTGCTAGCGATCAGGCCGAGGTGCTGATCGACGCGCCACCGGTGAAGGGCGACAAGATCGGCGGCCTGACGCTGGACCCGGGCATCGTCCTGCTGCGCAAGCCTTCCGGCGATCCCAAGAATCCAACCCGGCCTGAGCACATCACCGTGCAGTTGAAGGTGACTCGGGTGGCCGATGGCGTGGACGTGACACGCTCCGCGGAAACGCACTATCAGGACCTTGGCCAAATCCTCAATCCGCAGGCCGTGTTTGGCGAAATGCCGGGGCCGGTGAACCCGGTATTGAAGGCCATTTGGGACGAGATCAAGGGCTATCTGACCAAACGCATTCAACGAAAGCTCGACGAAAAGACCAAGCAGGCGACGGGGGGGCTCGTGACACCCAAAGTGCCGCCCGTGGCCAAGGTGACATTTGGTCCGGATGGCAAGATGACAGCGTCCGGCGCGGGCATCACGATCATACGCGCGGTACACAAATCGCCCGAAGGGAAGGTGATCTATTCCAATTACGCCTTGGTCATCGTTGGTATCGGTTTCGTCGAAAGCATCGACATTCAACCGCGCTCGTTCGCATCCTTCGGGCCGCAGGCAGGGCAGTATCTGACGAATCTGCTGGCGCAAAAGATCACGGGCGACGACAGCTACAGGCTTCTGGAAGCGGACATTCCGATGTTTCTGGTACCGCCGATGACGGATCTGACGTTGTGGCAGAAATACGTCAGCGACAATGGCAGCTACCTGGCCAACTGGCTGGGCAGTACCGGGTTTGCCGAGCTGACCTCCGTCAAACTCGACTTCCTGGGCGGCGCGATCAGCGGTCTGGACATCCTCGAAGCGGCGCGGAAGCTGTTGAAGACCATTCCTCCGGTCACCGTTGTGCTGCCACCTCCCGCACCCCCGGTACCGGTTCGGGTGCCGGTGGGTTGGTTCCTGGCGCAGCTGGTCGGGCCGCTGGCGACCCAGATGGTGACGTTCGAGGCCGAGGGTGGGTCGGTCAGCGTGCGGTCCAGTTTTCCCAAGGGATTTGTCAGTGCGTTGAAACCGGGTTTGTCACGCGTGACCGGTACGCTGGATTTCAGCCGCTCCGGTTTCGGCAAGGCAAAGGATGATTTCCTGGCCTTCGTCGGCCCCAAACTGCTGTCGACCGAGCTGCGTCCGGTGCAGGCCCGTGACTATCCCGTCTTGCCGAGGGGCGCCACCGAGGCCGATATACTGTTGGCCGGGCAGGCCAAGGGCAGTGCGACACTGGAACTGGAGGTTTGGGAGCCGGACCGGCAAGCCCCTGCGCTGCCTGCCAAGCGGGTGAAGGCAATCACGTTGACGATCCGGGTGGTCGATCCGCCCCAGAATCCGGCCGACGGACTTGCGCCGATCGTTGTCGACCCCGTGCGCGCCAGCGAGGTCATCGTGCCGCAGGGCGGGCCGCGGCGCCTGCGGATCAAACTGTTGGAAAAGGCCGTACAGAGCGACTACGAGATTCATGTTGCCAGCAGCGACCGCAGCGTCGTGGCCTGGGCGCGTGCCAGCGAGATCACCATTCAAGCCGGCCGGACCGGCAAGGTACTGAGCTTCGTCCGTATCGGTCAGGAGGAAACCAAACCCGTCAGTGGCAAGGACGCCAGCAAGGATAAGCCCTTGGGAGTCAGTCTGCCGAGCAATGCCGACCTGGTGAATTATGTCGGCGGAGGGCGCATGGATGCCTATTTGCAGTCCCTGTTGCCCGAGCTCTCGCCCGAGCGGATTGCCAAGTACCGGAAGAAAGCAGTGCAGGCCGCCGTACCCGGGTGTCCTTTCAGCGGGGATCTGCCACTGTCGCTGCTGGCCGACTCGCCGAGCGAGGGCTTGGGCAATATTTCGCTCGATATAAAGATCGGTTTTGCGGCCGGCACCGACGATGACGGCGCGCCCAGCTGCCAACTGCTGCTCAAAAGCTATGCCCTGGGTTTTCCTGCGCCCAACCTGTTTCATGAGCACAGGTTCGATGCCGGCCTGACCAGCGGCGGCTACCTGCTCGACGACCATGGCGAGAAGGACGACCGCACCGCCGTGTTCGTCGATAACAAGGGTACTGCGTTGCGGGTCGCCGATCTGCTGACCTGGATGCCCTTCGGCGGTTTCGGATTACAACCGTCGGATGCCTATACGGGCCTGACCTTCGAACGGGAGATCAAGGGCAAAACGCCGGGACAGGCCCATGCCGGGGTGCAAAGCGGCGCCTTCTTCCTGGGCGACACCCGTGCGGACACCTACCTGCCGAACAAGGGAATGGGCGGCTTGACGGTTACGGTAACCCAGACGGACGAGAGCGGAAAAAGACCGCCGCTTTGCGAAGATCTGTACTACGTGACCTTCCTGCATTCGCCCTTGGACATCCGTTTGCAGGGGGCCTCGCGCTCGCGGGGTGAGGCCGATGGCATGGCGCAACTCGATATCCATATCGACAAGCAACCGACCTCGGGCGAACTGTCCGCCGGCAAGCGCATGGATCGCAGCGCGTTTGAATACCGCTACAAACCGAAAAAGACCGGAGTGGACCTATTCCGTTACAAGGTTCGGGAAGGCGAGCTTCAGAGCAAGGCGTGCAGTGTCTACGTGGCCGTGGTGAAACTGCCTGATATCACCCTTCCGCCGGTTCGCCTGGAACTGCCGCCGCCGTTCTGCCTGCCCACCTATGTCGCCACCGAAAAGAACAAACCGGTCGATGTCACCCTGCTTGGTTTCACGCTGCGATCGAAGATTCCCGGTCTGCCTTTCGCCGACCTGACCTTCGATGAATTCAAACCCCAGGGAGCGATGCAGAAAGAACTTCTGGAGTACTTCGGCTACGACAAGGAGCAACCCGTTCCCTTCAAGGGAAAAGTGGAGGGATTCAGCAGAAAATCCAAGATCGGCATCACCTCCGTGCGCTACGTCCCGGACAAGGATACCTTCGGTCTGGACCTGTTTTTCTACAAGGTCAACGATGGCACTGAAGATAGTCATTACTGCCCGGTGGTCGTCGACGTATTTGACACACCCGTCGACGAGCCGCCCGAAGCGATCAGCAAAACCCACGATTGCAGCGCCCGTAATGCACCGGTGAAATCCCTGTTCGGCGGCATGGACCCGGAGGGAGAGCCGTTGGCTATCGAGCTGGCTCCGGGCGGGGCGCCCGCGCACGGCGCCGTCATCGAAATGGGGCCGGTCCTGCACGCTTACAAGCACACCCGTCGCGAGTTCACCTACCTGCCCCGAAAGGATTTCAGCGGGCCCGACAACGTGGTGTTCGTCGTCCGTGATCCGAAACAGAACGCCGATGCCGGTTACGTCGATTTCAAAGTGAATCAGCCGCCGGTCTGCACCGAGATCGCCGATCGGATTCCGATCGATGCCGATGAGGTTCGCGTGTTGCCCATTTTCATGGACGATCCGGACGACTGTGGAGACCGGCTCGAAGCCAGGGTCCGCCGTATGCCGACCAAGGGTGTCATCACCGCGGTGGATAAGGACTCGATCTCGTACCGTCCGTTCAAGACCGTGACAGCCGGACCGGACAGCTTCTCGTACGTGGCCGACGACGGTCTGAACCAATCCGAACCCTGCGAGGTCAGCGTCGTCGTTGAGCCGAACGAGCCGCCCAAGGCGATCGGCCAGTCAGTGGTGGTGCAGAAAAATTCGCGCCACACCGATCCGCGTAACCGCATCACCCTGGCGGGCGACGACGAGCCCAGCCAGGAGCTGACCTTCCATTTTCCGGCGAGCAGCGACCGTGGCGGTCAAGTGCATGGCGCGCAGAGGGTTTCGCCGCACGCGATGTTGGTCACCTATGCGCCGCCGCCGGACTTCGCGGGCATTGACGGTTTCCGTTTTCTTGCCGACGACGGCAAGAAGAAATCCTCCCCGGCGTCGGTTCATATCCGCGTCAATACGCCGCCGATCGTGCATCCCGACGACGCCACGACGGATGAAGATGTCCCGGTGACCATCGCTGTACTCGACAATGACGAGGATCCGGACGGCCGACAGCTGCGACTCGATCGGTTCGATGCGGTGGGTTTCGGCGCGGACGGTGTCGGCGTGGCCGATATCAGCAGGGATGGCGACGCCCTGCGCGTGGTGCCGCGCTCCGGCTATTTCGGCCAGTTCGGTTTCCACTATCAGATACTCGACGCTGACGATGCATCGGCCGAACAGCCGGGCCTGGTGACCGTGACGGTGGCGCACGTCAATCATCCGCCGAAGGCGAGGGACGACAGCGTCACCACCGATGAAGACGTGCCAGTTGCCATTGATGTGCTGGCCAATGACAGCGATCCGGACAAGGATGATGAGCTGTACGTGGATAGCGTCACCCGCGCCCAACACGGTCAGGTCAGTAACCAGGGCGGCAAGGTTCTGTACGAACCGGCACCGGACTGGTCGGGCAAGGACGGTTTTCACTACACGGTTCGCGATCAGGATGGCGCCGAGGCGGGTGCCGATGTGGCCATAACCGTCAAGCCGGTCAACGATCCTCCGTTCATTCCCGACCAGTCATATTTTCTCTGGTGCTGCAATCCGGCGAAATTCGACGTGCTGAAAGAGGCCAGCGATCCGGACAGCAAAATCAATTACGGGAGCCTCGCTGTCGTACAGCCGCCCCACAAGGGCAAGGCCGAGGTCCGTGCCGAACAGCACGATATCCGTTACGGGCCGAACCTGGCCTATCGGGGCAAGACCGAGATGCGGGTGACCGTCGCCGACCAGCAGGGGGCCGTATCCAACCCGGCGAAGATCACCCTGACCATCGGCATGCTTGCGGGAATGATCAACGAGATTGTGCCTTCGCAAGCCCGTATCGAACTCTACAACCCGGCCGGCAGCGTGGATATCACCGGTTGGACCATCGCCGGCTACCCGATCGGCAGCAACCCGCAGAGGGAGCACTACAGCCAGCCGCCGGCGGACCCGAATCGGCCTCCCGCGTCGCAATTCGCTCCCAAGTCCTACCTGGTGCTGACGATGCTTGGGGTGGACCTGCGTTTTGGCCGTATCGAACTGCGCGATGCCGGCGGCCGGCTGCGCGAGGCGGTCGAGCCGGATAAGACCTGCTATCAGCGTGAAGCCGGAGGTGCCAGATCCCTGGCGAAGCGTTGGGACGGTTTTGCCGCGATGAGCCCGTGTCTGGAGTACCACTGGGTGGATAGTCCCACCCTGGGGGAGGCAAACTGATGGCCGGGCACGACGTCCTCAAGCGGGTTTTACATCATGGAATGGCGCTGTTCCTTCTGCTGTGGAGCAGCCTGCCGGCGTCATCCGTGGCGACATTGGGCGCGAGCCTTGGCCAGATTCGCATTCCCGTCTACGGCTTGCAGCTCGACC
Organism: Chromatiales bacterium; assembly: GCA_020445565.1. Lineage (GTDB taxonomy): Bacteria > Pseudomonadota > Gammaproteobacteria > JAGRCI01 > JAGRCI01 > JAGRGI01. The sequence goes on along the minus strand of JAGRGI010000062.1, from coordinate 33,656 downwards.
TGGATACACGGCCGGACATGGACGGTCTGCAAACCAGTATGACGGCGGTAAAGGACTTTCCCACGGGCATTCGTACGCTGGTCGGACAGCCCGGTGTGGCGCTGTCGCCGCCGCTACCGCCGGGGGCCGTGGTCAAGGCCGACCTCACGGGTCCGGCCTACGGCGAAGATTATTACACCATCGAAGGGCCGCCCAACGGCCTGATGGAGTTGCCGAACCTCCAGGTGGACGGCGATTACAGCCTGCGCGACGTGCGTCTGGAGGACGGCCGCGGCAATGTCATTTTGCGCCGACACCCGGGCAAGGAGCGCATACGCATCAAGGTCATCAAAAAACTGCTGGTCACACAGGTCACCAGTCGCGCCTTGACCCTGGATGAAATCAAGGAGAAGGGCATCGTCATCGACGAGAAAAATTTCACCGCGGTGAATTTCACGGTCGGCTTGACGCTCGGGAGCGAGAAAGTCGAGATCGATATGCCGATCGCCATCCCCACCGCGAAGGCCGAAGTCACCGAACTGAGGCCCCCGGACCTGACCCGGCTGCCGGAGGTGCAACAGGCGTTTGATCGCATCAATATCCCGAATTTTTCGCTCAGCGGATTCCAACTGCGCGTTCCGCCGGAGCTGAAGGAGACCAAGGGAATCGAGCTGCCGCCGATCAATGGCGTCATCGTCATCCCGGGCAATATCGGTTTCCTGAATCAATTTTTCAGTGTCATCCTGCAAGCCACCAATGTTGCGCCCGATGGCTCGCGACTGATCCTTCGCGAGGCCAAGGCGAATATCGTGCTGCCGCTGGGAAAGGACGGCATCAAGGCCAGTGGGGACGATCCGCTGCAAGTGGCGGCGACTCGTGATCACGGAAGCCAGGAGGGTCTGCCCCTGCTGGATGCCGAAGGGAGCGACAGCATCGTGCCGCAGGCGACCAACCAGGCGGAATTTCTGGTCGAGGGACTTCGGGAGGGAACGCACCGGGTGGATTTCGACATCCATGGCGAGTTGTTCATACCGCAACTTGGCAAGACGGTGCCGATGACCGGATCGGCGGGCGGCGTGGTGCAGGTGCGGAATCCGACCTTCAACATCACCCTCGCGCACCCGGACGTCGTCCGCGAGGGTGAGGCCTATTCCCTGTTCGCCACCGTGACGAATACCTCCTCGGTCATGGCGAATCTTTTCCAGCTCGGTCTGAATACCCGCAGCCTGTCCGGCGCGCACCTGGCGGACGACGAAGAGGATCTGAAGAAACTCGAATCCCTGGGGCCGGGTCAGGCCGAGACTTTCGAATTCAAGCTGGTTGCGATGACCACGGGCGAGGTCAGCGGGACGGTGTTCCTGGCGGACGAAGGCATCAACGGCAGCTTCCTTTTGACCACCGGCGTCGGCGATACCGGTATACCGCTTTCACCGGACACATTGGTGCTTCCCAAGGAAGCACGTTATCTGCCAAAGCAACCAGACCTGTTGTTTCAGGCCGTACGCCTGCTGGGACAGGCCTACAGCGTGGCGACCGCGCCCGCCGGCAAGCTGCCGCCGGAGATCCCGCGCATGCGCAAGGGCTTCGTGTTCGATCAGGCGGTTTCTCTCGCACAGGCCGGCCTTCGGACCCGTTTCGGTCAGTCGGCGCTGAGTGCGGCCAGGGATATCGCGATGGACTATGTCGGCGGCGACATCCCGCGTCTCGACGAACTGTATCCGGACAACGAACAGGCCAGGGAATCGAGGCGGGCCGACCTCGTTGCTTTCGATGTGTTGCGACGGCTGGCGGATGCCGGCCACGATTTCTCCGAGGTGCTGGGCGAGATGCTGGCGGCGCAGATGACGAACCCCGCCGAGGTTGCCCTTTTGCAGGCCGATTGGGCCGAGGTCTACGCATCGCGTCCGGCGCATCTGTCATTCGGGGTGTCCAGTCAGGGGCCGCCGCCGGCCCTGCGTATCACCGACGCGCAGGGCAACGTGCTCGGGCAGGATGCCGACAGTGCCGAGATCCGCCGTGAATTGCCGTTTGCGGCCAGGCTGCCCTTGTTCCAAGATGAGGAACAGTCCGCCACCTTGCTGCTGCTGACCGTACCCGGTTCGCCGAGCTACGAGATGGCATTCGACAGCCCGCCCAGCCAGGGGCTGCGTGCCAGCCTGGTGCTTCCCGCCGTGGGCGGCATGGAGCAAGTGGTCTTCCCCGAGGTCAGCTTTGAAAGCGCCGCCCATGGCACCATCCGCTGGCAGCCGGCTGCGGCTGCGGCTGCGGAGGCTCCCGCATTGCTGCGGCTCGAATTGGACACCGATGGCGATGGCAGGCCCGACCAGACCCTCGAACCCGAAACCCGTGTCGCCGTGGTGGACCGTGGGCCGGGTTTGCTCGGTGTGCGCCAATGGGCCAAGGGTGGGCAGCCCCATGTGCAGCCGAGCTTCGAACGTGGCGATCCGATCGGGCGCATGCTCGGTGTGCTTTACGACGAACCGGTCGACATGGGTACCGCTACCGATCCATCGAATTACCGGGTGGCCGAAAATCAGGTATTACAGGCGACACTGCAACCGGATCGTCGCCTTGTGTTCATGGTGCTGGAACGTCCGGTGGGGCCGTTCGTGGAGCGCGAACTCGACGTCAGCGGCGTCAACGACACGCGCGGGAATGCCATTGGCGGGGGTATCCGGCTGATCGCGCCCGATCCTGATCGCGGTATCGGCGGACGCTTCCGGGGCCAGGTGGTGCAGGCTGACGGCAAGCCGGTTCCCTTCGCTACAGTCAAGTACATTCAGCCGTTGGAAAAGAAGGCCCTGCTGACCGGTGGCTGCCTGGACGATTCGGAGGTGCGTGACGCCGTCATCACGACCTACGAGGCCGATCGCGAGGGCCGATTCAGCATCGATTATGTCCTGCAGGCGGATTTTCCGCCGGACTGCCCGGACAACATCGATATCTGGCTGAACGAACACAGCCCGCCTGGCACGCAGAACTTCAAGCTCGAAGCGACCGATCCGCAAACCGGTGAAACCGGCAAGGTCTCCACGCGTATTCATTTCGATGGCCAGAGCATGGGCCTGAAAGTAGTGATCCGGGGTTACGGCACCATCAAGGGCAGGGCACTGACGGAGGACGGTACGCCGATCGTGGGCGGTGATCCGGGCGGCGGCGCGCTGTGGGTGCGCGCGCGCAATATCAGCACCGGGGAATGGTTCAGCACCTGGGTGGACGCCGAAGGCAACTATGCGTTTCCCCGCGACTTCACCGACAAGAACGGCAAACGCACCGAGGTGCCGCGGATGCCGACTGGCAATGTCATTCTGCAACTGGTTCGGCCAAGTGACGGCTACACCGCCGTGACAACGGTGAACCTGCCGGGCGGCGGAGCGACCGTGGTGCAGGACCTGGTGATGATTCCGCCCAACCGTTACAGCCGGGTCAGCGGCCGCGTACTTGAGGCGGACGGGGTGACCGGCGCCGCCAACGTCAAGGTGCAGATCGCCGGCGAGGTGCTGTCGGGTATCGATCTGTATGACCGGCAGTACCAGCAAGCGGTGGTCGGTTCGATTCTCACCGACAAGAACGGCAATTTTGCCTTCGAGCAGGTTCCGACCGGCCCTGTCGAGGTGCGCGCTTTCCGTCAGGCGACCTACGAACAGGCACGGGCGGGCTCGCAGTTGGATGAGGGCAAGGAGCAGTCCCTGGTGCTGGTGTTCCCCGGCACCGGAGGCACGGTGCGGGGACTGGTGCGCGACGCCCTGGGTAATCCGGTGGCCGGCGCTTCGGTTGCGGGTGGACCGACGCTGACCGAGGCCGATGGCGGCGGGTTCTTCGAGATCAAGGGCCTGCCGCTGGGTGAGTACACCATCTATGCCCAAGGCAAGGAGTCACCGGCGCTCGGCCAGGTCAAGGTGCGGACGCTTGGGCCGAAAGACGTGCAACAGGTGGTCATCACATTGCAGCCCCTGGGGTCGGTATCGGGTACCGTCTACGAGGCCGATGGCGACACCCCGGTGCGGTCCCAGCGGGTACAGCTGTGGGCCGAGCCGGACAAGGGGGTGTTGGCCGAGACCCTGAGCGACGAAACAGGCCGGTTCCGCTTCGATAACTACCCGCTCGGGAACTACTCGGTGCGGGCCGTGCGCAGGGATCACGGCGATGGCGGAATGACCTACACCGGTCTGCGCTATGCCGGCGACGTGCGAGACGCCGACATCCGCTTCCGGGGCATTGGCGAGATCCGGGGCAGGGTGGTGCAGACCAACGGCACGCCGGTGCTCTCCGACGTGATCGTCACAGGCAAGGTCTGGCGCGTGATCAGCAGTCGTGAGGGGGAGAAGGGCGATCTGTTCATGGAATTCGTCCGCTCGGTGCAATCCCAGGTCGACGAGGGGACGGCCAGGCAGATCGAGGACGCCCTGCAGTCTGCCGGCCTGTCGCAACCGCCAACCGATTTCTTCCTGCTGGTCGATGAATCCCGACTGATTGCCAGCAATGAAAAGGGGCCCAACGGGGAAGTCACCGGCCGCTTCCGATTAGCCAATGCCTTGGCCGGATCGTACCGTGTGGCGGCCTTCGGACCTTTCCTCGCGCCTGCGGAACGGACCGTGGAGATTCCGCGTACCCATGATTCCCGACTGCGTCAGGTCGATGCGGGTGACATCCGACTGGAGCCTGCCACCGGAAAACTGGCCGGCACGGTGTATCTGCCCGATGGCAAGACACCTGTCGGCGCCGGCGTCACCGTGCGTGTCCGTTCCCTGGACAACTCCGGCAGTGTGATGACCGCGACCGGAGGCGTCAGCCAACCGGTGTTGCCGGAATACAGCGTGACCACCGATGCCAAGGGCCGTTACACGATTCCGCTGGTTCTGCGCGGACGATTCACCTTGCTCGCCGATACCGGCGTGCCTCCCCGTGGCGCTTCCGCCAAGTCTGCCAGCGACATCCGCACCGACCGTTTCGCGGACGAAGCGGGAGAGCGTGTCCTGAACGTACGTTTGTATGGCAGCGCCAACGGGGTGTTGCCCGCCGATGAGACCTTGCAGGCGGATATTCGCTTGTTGAATGCCGGCGGAATACGTCTGCGGGTAGTGGAAAACGATGGCAAGACCCCCGTACCTTTCGCCCAGGTCAGTGTGCACACCGAGTCCGCGCTGGATGCGGACGAGGAAGCGGAGCTGGCCAGGGTCTTCGCCAACAAGGCGGGTGAGCTGGAACTCTACCCGCTCATCGAGGGGCGCTTTTCCGTGCAGGCCAAGCAGCCGCTTTCGCCGGCACGGGGGCGCGCCGACGGCGTGATCCCGGCCGCCGCGCCAGCGGACAGCCCCCTGATGACAACCTTGACCCTGGGGGCTGTCACCACGGCCGATGGCGCCGTGATCAAGGCGAAGGTGTTCGGCAAGGTGACCGGGCAGGTGCTGAAGGCGGATGGAAATGCCCAGACCAATCCCGTGCAGGTTACCGTGAAGGTCGCCGGTGCCAGCCTGTTGGCAAGCACCGACGACCAGGGCCGCTTCGAAGTGACGGACGTGCCCGGTGGCGGTCTCCTGATCGAAGCGTTCGAGCCGTTCACTGCCCGCCGTGCCGTCGCCAGCGGCCAGCTTCGCGAACAGAACGAGCAGCTTGCGGTGACCCTGAAGCTGATTGGACTCGGCACTGTCAGCGGTACCGTGCTCAGCAGTGACGGCGACCGGCGCATGCCGGGGCTGGACGTAGTGCTCTATCCGGCCGGGCGTTTCTCCGATCGCCTGATCAGCCGCAGCGACAGCCAGGGACTGTATGAACTTCCAGGTGTTCCCACCGGGAATTACAAGGTCGTTGTGAAGGACTATGAGAACGGTCTCACCGGTCAGGCCGAGGGCGAGATCACCGCCGATGAGGAACGCCGGACCACGGATGTTCTGCTGGAACCGACAGGCCGGATCAGCGGCACGGTCTACGCGCCGGGTGTACGCCTTGGCGAGCGCGGCGAAGCCGTGCCCGACGATGCGCCGCGTGCCGCCCGGGCGACCGTGCGACTGCGCGGACCGAAATCGGGACAGACATTGCAAACCGACGAACTCGGCCGTTTTGAATCCAATGGATTCCTGCCACTCGGGCGATACCGGATCACAGCGACGCCGCAGACCGGCAACGACGGCGTCATCGCCGATACCGAGCTGGCCTTTAACGGCGAACACAGGCAGTTGTCCCTGGCACTCGCCGGTTACGGGTCGGTGCGCGGCGTGGTGGTCGATTCCTCCGGCGAACATCCGGTGAAAGCGGCCCAGGTACAGGTGCGCAGTCTCAGCCCGTTCAGTCCCGGAATCCTGACCCGCTTCACCGGGGACGATGGCAGCTTTTCAATCGACCGGTTGCCGGTGGGCGCGTTCGAGATCCAGGTCAAGACCACCATCGCGGAGACCGAGCTGGGTGCCTCCCTGAGCGAGCGCATTGACGCGCACGGTCAGCAATTTGCGTTTACCGGCGAAGACGGCCAAGCGGCGATCCGCCTGCAACCGTCGGGCGGGGTGCGTGGGCGGGTGCTTGCTGACGATGGTGCCACGCCGGTCGCCGCTGCCGTGGTCGAGCTGACGGGGCGGGCAATCAGCCTTGGCCGCGAGACGGATGCCGAAGGTCAGTTCCAGTTCGATGCATTGCCGCTGGGCGAGTATCGGATGGCGGTGCTGGATCCGGCCAGCAATGGCGTGGCGGCGTTGCGGCCGCACGTGAGAAAAAACGGGGAGATTCAGGTCTTCGACGCCATCACGCTGGACAGCAAGGCGCCGGAGGTGACGACCACCGAGCCTCGACTGAACAGCATTGGCGTCGACGGCAACCGGCCGATCCGGGTCCGTTTCAGCGAGACCCTGGAGGCAGAGTCGGTCAGCCGGAAGACCTTTCGGGTGCTGGTCGATGGTGCGCCGGTCCGCGGCAGCCTGACACTCGATGACGACCGCCAGGGGGTGGCCTTCATGCCCGCCGAGCCGTTCCCGGACCTCAAGCAGGTTCAAGTGATGGTAAAGGGCGACACGATCGGTTTCGAAGGGCAGTTGTTGGCACGGGGTATCCGCGACGCGTCCGGTGTGGGCCTGCGCGAGGACCTGTCTCTGTCATTTACGACCCGTGATTCGACGCCACCACGGATTGTCAGCTATTCACCGAAGCCGGATGCCAAAGGAATCGGCCTCGATCAGGTCGTCCGTCTGGAGTTTTCCGAGCCGATGGACGAGGCCAGTCTACGGGGATTTCGCCTGCTGCAGGATGGTGAGCCGGTAATAGGCCGGCTCGACCTTCCTGAACGTCACCGGGGTACCGTGCTGGTTTTCAGCCCGCGTCGTCGGCTCAGTCCTAACGCCCGATTCACGGTACAGCTGGCCTCGCCTGTCATGGATCTGGCGGGTAATGCGCTGGCCGGCGGCGGTATCGACTACCGCTTCGATACGCTCGATACCAAAGCGCCACGCGTGCGCTCGGTGAGCCTGGCCGCCGACCAGCAGGCGATCGAAGGGAAAAGCGTCTGGATCACGGCGGACCTCGAGGAAGCGGATGATCTGGCCGTGGTCGAGTTCACCATCAACCGCCAACTGGTGGGCAGTGCCAGTGAGCCGCCATGGGGGACAGCGGTGTATCTCGATCCGGCACTGGGGCGTGAACCTGTGATCGAAGTGCTGGCGCGCGACACCTCCGGTAACAGCAGTCCTCGTGCCACGCTGGCGTTACAGGTCGCCAGCAACACACCTCCGACGGTGCGGATCGTCTCCCCCGGCAATGTACAGGTCAGTGCCGGCCAGGTCATCGCCTTGCAGGTCGCCGCGTCCGATGACGTCGGCCTGCAACAGATCGCCTTCTCCGCCAATCAGGGCAGTCTGGCGGGCCAGCGCGAGGAGTGGGATCGAAGCACGCAGGCGCACGCCTCGTTTGGCTTCAAGATCCCGGCAGACTATCCCATCGGTTCGGAGATCGAACTGATGGCGCTGGCCACCGATACCCAGGGGCTGGTGGCTGCATCGAACCCGGTGCGGCTGTCCGTACTGAGCAAACTGCCTCCCGAGGTATTCATCGATGCACCCCGTGATGGTACGGCGTTCGATCCTGGCGCCGAGATCGAGGTCGCGCTGCATGCCGAGGATCCAACCGGCATCGTCGAACTGGGATTGAACGGCACCGGTTTGATGGCCTTCAGCAAGGTCGAGTCGATCGATCCCGCCCGAACCCTTGCCCAGAAGACGTTCACCTTGCGTATTCCCGAAACGGCAGCGGCCACTGACACCTTGACGTTGTCCGCCCGCGCGCTCGACAGCCGTCGCAATGCCGGTAACCGCAGTATTCAGCTGCGCATCCACGACCGTATCGCGCCGGTCGCGACACTTGCCAAGAATTGGGGCGATCGGGACCGGGTGGAGCCTGGTGCCAAGGCCGCGTTGCGAATCGAGGCCAGCGACGAGATCGGTATCGCTGGCTACACCATCGTGTTGGGAAACCAAGTGCTCTACGAGAAAGATCTCGATGGCCAGAGGGAAGTCAACCAGGGGTTCGACGTCGTGCTCCCCGACAACATCGAACTGGGAAAAGAGTTGGCGCTGATCGCCCGGGTGCGGGACACCAATGGCAACGTCGGTGAGTCTGCTCCTCTGCTGCAACTGGCGGCCGATCTTACGGCACCGACGGTGTCGGTCGGGGCGTCGCTGCCGAAGGATGCTGCGATCCAGGTTGGCGAAACCTTGGTCTATACGCTGAAGGCACAGGACCAATACGGCCTTTCGAAAGTGACCTACGTTGTCGGGGGACTGATCAAGGACGAAAAGGAAATCACGCTTTCCGACAGCAGCAAGCCTGTCGAGCAACAACTCCGTTTCACCATCCCGGACGAGGCCAAGGTCGGTGGTGATGTCCGGCTCACGTTGAATGCATGGGATCTGGCCGGCAATCACCGGGGAGCCACCCATTACGCAAAAGTGCTCGATCAGGTGCGTCCGCAGTTGTTAGAGGTGTTGCCGGCGGATGGCGAGCAGAACGCCGTACCTGACGGACGCATGCGCTTTGTCTTCTCGGAGTACCTGGACCGGCGCAGCGTCAATCATGAGACTTTGTCGATCACCGGCCCGGAGGGGGTTGTGGCGGGTCGCTACAGTTTTGGCTATTACCGACCCGACATCGTCTATTTCCAACCGGAATCGCCCTTGCAGCGCGGCGTGAAATACCGGGTCCGCTTCACCGAGGGCATCACGGACCCGACCGGCAACAGGCTGTTGGAAGAACGGGCGACCGCCTTTGTGACCGACAACACCAGCCCGATGCTGGTCGAGCAGTACCCAGCCGCCGGTGCGGAAGGGATACCAACCAGGCCGGTGATTCGGCTGCGTTTCGACGAACGCCTCAAGCGCGCCAGCGTGGGCGAATCCGCCGTGCAATTGCTGGACGGAGACGGTGAGGCGATTCCGGCCGATCTGCGCATCAAGGAGGATGACCGGCTCATCGAACTCACGCCGACCTCGACCCTCAAGCTCGATACCGTTTACCGGATTGCCCTGTCAGGCGGCATTACGGATATGGCCGGCAATCCAGTGGTCACCGAAGATCGCAAGACCTTCGAAACGCTCACGACGCGTTTCACCACCGGGGCGCTGGTTTTCATCAGCCCCGTGGAGGGTGCCGCCCTACGCGAGGACACGCGCTTCGCCATCCAGGCCAGTGGAGAGGGCATGGAGGTGGCCGACGTGATCTACGAAGTCAATGGGCGACGCCTGCCGCCGGTGACGGCGCCGGATTTTCGTTTGATCCATCGTGCGCCACAGGTTGAGCAGAGTGCCGCAATGGAGATCGTCGCGCTTGCGCGTGACAAGGATCAAGGCGTCCTGGCCCGTCGCAGGGTCATGGTTAAGGTTGTTGCCGGACTGCGGCACGAACCGTCGATTCTCGGTGTGCAAAAAGGCGGCCGCGCGATGCTGCGGTTGCAGTTGCCTCAGACACGCCCCGAGACGTTGGAGGTGACACTGACCATGGCCGATCCGGATATCGCCGGTCTGGCGCGTGCGAAAGTCAGCATACCTGCTGGTCTGCGCGAGGCCGGGATCGAGGTGTTTGGCAAGCAAGCGGGCACGACCTGGCTCCACCTGCAATCGGACGCCGGTGAGCGCTACGCCAGCATCGCGGTGAGCGAGGGAGATGCCGGACGAGCATTGGCGCTGGGCAGCCAAGTGGTGGGGCTGTCGGTCAAGCCGGCGGCCGATGCTCTGCCGGATGGCGGCGTCGTCCATGGGCCGGTTGGCATCGCCCTTACAGCCAATGAATCGCGGCCGTTGATCGCACTTCCGCACCTTGGGGAGTTTGACTTGGCGCTGGTGGTTCCGGGCGATCGTGCACGGGCAAGGTCGGTTGACCTCAAGACCGGCGACAGCCGTATCGTCGCGGTTCCTCCATCGGCGCAGGTGGCGGCCGGTAGCGTGCTGATGCCGCTCAAGGTGCGCGCACTGGCGGCAGGGGCGACCTGGATCGATGCGCGGGCCGGCAGCACGCGCTACCGGGTACCCGTGCAGGTACAGTCGGTCGATGCCGTACCCTCCAGCGGCGTCGTGTCGAGGCCGGCGGGAGTTTCCGTCAGTCCCGACGGTTTCGAAAAGGCACTGCACCTGGAGCAACTGGGCAAACGCCGCCTGACGATACCCCTGCTGACCGATCCGGCCCGCGTCGATTTGCCGGTTCGGATAAGCAGCAGCGCCCCGGATGTGCTCGCCGTTTCGGCGACGGGGCTGGTACCCCAGGGGGGACGCGAGGTCGCCGTGGATATGGAGGCGCTGGCAGTGGGCCATGCCGAGGTGCGCGTGAAAGCCGGCCAGCGTGTGGTGCCGCTGACCGTCAGCGTCGTCGAACCGGCGGACGGTCTTGCGGGCGTGACGGTCTATGCACCCGCGGGTTTGTCGATCGCCGAAGCGGGCGGGGCCGGTACGTTGTACGCCACACCGGGTCGATCCCAGAGCTGGACGCTACGGCTTCCGATGTGGGTCGATGGAAGCATCCGCACGGCCCACGTCACAAGCCGCGATCCAAAACGGGTCAGCGTCACGACCGAGACCGCGACCATAGCCGAGGGCAGTCGTGAACTTCGTCTAACCTTGCTGACTGCCAAGGATGCCGACGGCGAGGTCCTGCTGGACGTGGGTTTGGGCAACCGCCGGGAAACGATCCGGGTCCTGGTGATCGGTTCGCAAGAGATGCAACAGTCGCCACCGGTGTTGGTATCGCCGGCAGTCGGATTTGAACGTAAATGATCCCGCATTGGGAATCGTGGGACTTCACTATGCAGCTCAGGAGGGCAAAGACATGAGAACGACAGCCAGGCCGATCCGTGTGCGCGATGTGTTCGCCATGGGTGCTCTCCTCATCGGTTTCGGCCAACTTGCCGTGCCCGCGCGAGCCGCCAGCCTCGATCTGTGCGGCTGTACGAACCACCCGCAATCGTTGGGTGATTTCGACACCGGCAAACAGGAAAGCTGGCCGCCCGGTAGCGTGATCGATGAGGCGAAGCGCGTACTCACCATCGCCCTGCCTCCGGACGGCATTCTGATCTTCAACCGTTTTACGGCCAGGCGCTGGGGTGAGCGGACGGATTATCAGATCCGCTTCGAGCGAAATCCCAAAAATACCCCGGTTACGATCCTCGTCGCCGGCGATGCGATCATCGAAAAGTACGTTGGCATCTATCTGGACGGATACAACGGTATCAGTGGCAACAACCATATCCACGGGCGAGGGGGAGCGCCCGGCCCCGGTGGTTTTCGCGGAGGCGATGGGGCGTATTTGGATGTCAATGGCGCCAATGACGGCGGCGAAGGCCAGGGCCCCGGCGGCGGTGTGCCTGGCGTGGGCAAGACGGCCGAAATGACGGGAGGCTCGCCAGGCGCTTTTGTCGGGTCACGGGATTTGCGGCCTCTGATCGGTGGCTCCGGTGGCGGCGGCGGCGCATCCGTCGGACCGGGCAATTGCTCGGGCGGCGGCGGCGGTGGTGGCGGCGGCGCCATTGTGTTTGCCGTCAATGGAACCCTGACGATCGACGGGGGCATCAATGCCGATGGCGGCTACGGCAGCCATCCCTCCGACGGAAAATGTTCCAGTGGCGGTTCCTTCGGCAGTGGCGGTGCCATCCGCCTGATTGCGGACACGGTTAGGGGAGACGGCGGACTGGCGGCGCGAGGAAATCGTGGTTACCACCGCAACGAGTCACCGGGGATCATCCGCATCGAGTCCCTGCACGATGACGAACTCCGCCCCGAGCGGTCCGACCCGCCAGTGATCCGGAGCAATGTCATCGCGCCCATCGTCAACCCGGTGAGGTCCAGTGTCACCATCACCGCGATTGGCGATCAGGCGGTACCGGATGTTTTGCAGGGTATCGATGGCGATGTGGATCTGGTTTTGCAGACGCCGGGGTCGGTGAAGGTCCAGGTGCAGACGCAGGGCGTGCCGGCAGGTACGACGGTAGAGGTGGCGATGAAACCGAAAGCCGGCGGCACCGCCATCCGGGAGCGCGCCGAGCTCAATGCCTCGGGGTGCAATCCCAGCGGCGTGTGCACGGCATTCGTGGCCTTCGATCTGCCTTCCGGGATGTACTTTGCCGAGGCCCGTGCGACGTTCGAGACGCCTTGAGGCGGGACGAGGGAGAACGATCATGCCGTTGAAGCTGCTTGAAAGGTTATGCTGCGGTGCCGGTCTGCTGGCCGTGCTGTTTGCTGTCCTGTCGTGGGCCGGTACGCCGGCCCTGGCTTACAACCCGGAAGCCGATCCGCAACCGCCGATAGCGCGGCCGAATGGCAAGCCCGTCGCCGACCGCGGCATTGTCTGCGATGGCAGCAGTGTGTGCCGTGAGCAGGCTACCGGTCTTGCGTTCCAGGTTCTGCCGCGATCGTTTTCGAACGTTTACGCGGACAAAAACGCCGATTCAAACCGGATCGTCGAGGCCAATGTCGCGCCCTTCGTGCCGCTCTATGTTTTTCAAACCGATGCACTGGATCTGTCGCTGCCCGCGGCGCCGCTCGGGTGGTACCGGGTTGCGCAAGCGGAGGCCGGTCCTCCCGTCGGCTGGATGCAGGCGCGAGATGTGCTCGAATGGCGCCAGTCCCTGGTGGTCGCCTATACCCATCCCGGCATGCCGGGGGAGGGCCGGCAGCGGGCATTGATGTTCGAGAACAAGCAGCAGGTTCTCGATCTGCTGGACGCGCAAGACCCGGTTGCGCGCGCCGTGTCTCTCTACATGGAGCTGGAGCAGGGCAGGATACCGAAAGGGGTCATCAGCAAGGAACCGGAGCGCTTTGTCGACATCAATCGCGATTTCTACCTGCTGCCGATCGTCGACTATGAGCTGGTCGACTGGGAAGGTGACGAGGTGCGCATCCTCCAGCTGGCATCGGCACTGCCGGACCGGCGGGGCGCCGATACCTTGAACGATCCCGACTACCGAAAGGCGTCGATGCGCAAACCCGTCGATGTGATGGACGAGAGCGCCCGCGAGTTGGGCATCGACCTGGTATTCGTCATGGATATGACGCGCAGCATGCAGCCCTACATCGACCGTACGCGTGATGCCATCGCTGCGATAGCACAGCGGACCGTCGATAGCGCCGTGGGCGACAAGGTGCGCCTCGGCCTTGTCGGTTTCCGCGACGACACCAGGCTGACCCCGACCCTGGAATTCACCAGCAAGGACTTTACGCCTGAGCTGCTGGACATCGGTGCGTTCGTGGAACTGCTGCGTACGCAGGCCAAGGCGGCCGAGATCAGCACGGTCGGGTATTCCGAGGAAGCCTTCGCCGGCATCGACACGGCGTTACGGGCCAACTGGCGTCCGGGGTCGCTGCGAATCGCGGTTTTGGTTACCGATGCCAGTTCGCACCCGCTTGGGCATGCACAGAACACCACCGACAAGGACGCCCGCACCTTGCAGATGGAGGCCGACGATCGGCAGATTCATCTGCTCGCGCTGCATTTGCACGATGCCAGGCATCCGGAAGATCACAGTTTGGCGCGGCAGCAATACGCGGTTCTCGCCAGTGTGCGGGGCAACCCGGATCAGGTGGCGATGGTGTCGGTAAACACGGAGGATACCGGTGGTTTTCAATCGGCTGTCGAGGTCATTGGCGGCGACATCGCGCAGACCATTGCACACGCACAGGCCGGAACGCTCGATGAGCCAGACGATTCGGAGCCGACGCCGGACCCGAGCGTGGGCGATGACCCTGCGGGGCAGGCGCGCAGCGCGGTACGGGCGGTCATCAATGCGGCGATGATGGAGTACCTGGGACGCGACGTGGAGGCGCCGAAGGATATCGTCGCCTGGACACTGGATCGGGACCTGACGAATCCGGCCATCGCCACTCTGGATGTGCGGGTGCTGCTGAAAAAAAGGCAGCTGAACGACCTGATCCTGGCGCTGGAGAACATTCTGGGTGCCATGGATGCCTCACGTCTGAGCAACAAGCAGTTTTTTACCGCGCTGCGGGAGGTGTCGGGGCAGGCGATGAAAGACCCGGATGCCCTGTTGAATGCAGCGGACCTGTCACAAACGGGGCTGTTGCCGGCTTATATCTCCGCGCTGCCATACCGCAGCGACATTCTCCACCTCAGCGAAGCCATGTTCGCATCGATGACAGCGGAGCAACGCGCCCAGCTGGAGTCCACCCTGCATGCGAAGCTGCGCGCCTATCGGGACATCAGCAGCGATGTGGACGGATGGAAGCGTCTGCATGCCGATACCGATGAACTGGAAAAAGTCTACCCAATACGCCTTGACTATCTGCCCTGATTCGGCAGTGCAAAGTCAGGAAGTGAGAGAGCGATGAACACACAGAGCTGCCGTAAAATCACCACGGGTCAACGCCTTTTGTCGGCGCTGTTCGGTGCGGCGTTGGCGATTCCGGTTTGTTCCATGGCTGACGACGTATCGGACCCACAGGCATTCAATCCGGAAGCGGATGTCGTTGGAAATATGCCTGTACCGTTCAATCCCGAGGCTGACGAAGTACCGGTGGACGCCGAGCCCGTCGAACCGGCCGCACCGCAGGAAGCCGTGAATGCCGACGACGTCCCGACCGTTACCGGGGACGGTCTGGTGGACGACGCAGGGGGCGAAGGCGACACTCAAGCTCGGACCCAGGCGGCCATCCCGTTACAGCGGAAACTGACCATGAAGCGGGAGATTTCGCTGCGGGTTTCCTGCGAGGGCGAGGGTGTGTGCCGCGAGGCGGAGACGGCTCAGCCGCTGCGCGTGCTGCCCAAGTCGTTTTCCCATGTGTACAAGGGCAAGGATGCGACGGCCGACAATATCGCCATCGAAAACGTGCCGGCTTATAAGGTGCTGTATGTGTTCGCACGCGACGATCTCGATCTGAGCGATCCGGCCGAGCCGAAGGGTTGGTATCAAGTGGCGCAGGGTGTTCGAGGACCCGCCACAGGCTGGATGCGGGCGCAAGACGTGCTGGAATGGAAGCAGGCACTTGTGGTCGCCTATCGCCATCGCGGCCTTGGCGACATGCGCCGTGAACCTCTGCTGATGTTCCGCGATCTGGAGGCGCTGCAGGAGGTTGTCGAATCGCCGGTTCGCGAGGGAATGGCGACGCTGCTTTACGAGAAAATCAGAAAGGGCGACATACCCGAGTCCGTGGCCAGCCGCGAACCGGAGCGATACATCGATATCGACCAGAAATTCTATCTGTTGCCCATTCTGGATTTCGAGGTTACGGATCTCGATGGTGACGAGGCTCGCTATCTGCAAATCGCCGCGGCCGTACCGCGCAAGCGTGGCGCGGACGTTCTGGAGGACGAAACCTACCGCGAACAGGCCGAGGAGAAACCCGCGCTGACGACAGAACAGGCCAAGGCAATGAAGATGGATGTCGTGTTCGTCATGGATATGAGCCGCAGTATGCAGCCGTATATCGATAGCACGCGGGATGCGATTCGCGAGCTGGTTCAGGGCCTGTCAAGCGACCCGACGCTGAAAGACGACGTGCGTTTCGGTCTGGTGGGTTATCGCGATGACATGCGCAAGATCCCGGCGCTCGAATTCACCAGCAAGAACCTGACGCCGGCGCTGGTTGGGGCCGATGAGTTGATCGAGATTCTGGACAAACAGGCGAAGGCGACACTGGTTGGCAGCATGGATTATCCCGAGGAGGTGTACGCCGGTGTGGATACGGCCTTGGGTTCGTCCTGGACCGAGGGGGCGGTACGGTTTCTGGTGCTGGTCGGCGACGCCAGCGCGCACGAAGAGGATCACCCGCAGAGCACCACCGGCAAGAACGCGGAGGTCCTCAATCTCGCGGCGCGCCAGACCGGGATTCGGATTCTGGCCATGCACCTGCTCGATCCGCGCATGACGTCCGACCATGCCATTGCAAAGCGGCAATATGGCAGCCTGTCACGCATCGAGGGTAGCGACGACTCCGCCCTGCTGGAATTTTCTACCGAAGACCGGGAGGCATTCGCCGCCGCGGTGAAGGACAGCACCAGTCTGATCTACAAGACGCTCGAAAAAGCCCGCAAGGGCGGCCTTGTCGCTGATGAGGAGCCGGGCGCGCCGAACGAAGCTGACCAGCCGGAAGAAACGCCGAGCGAGGCGAGCAAGACCATGGAAAAACTCATGGAGTCGGCCCTTATCGAATACCTGGGCAAGGAAGCGGAACCACCCAAGGACATCGTCGTATGGGTGCTCGATCGAGATATCGGCAATCCGATCCTCAATGCCCTGGATGTGCGTGTGCTGCTGACCAAGGATCAATTGAGCGATCTGATCAAGAGCATCGACCAGGTAACCAAGGCATTGGCCCGGGCCGAATACAGCAACCAGCAGTTCTTCGAGGCATTGCAAAGCGTCGCCGGTCAGACCTTGAAACAACCGGAAGCGATCGAGAAGGCCCAGATGCTGGCGAATACCGGATTGCTGCCGAGCTTCGTGCACAGTTTGCCGTACAAGAGCGAAGTGCTTTCGCTTTCCAACGATATGTACGCGTCCATGACTGCCGAGCAACGCAGTGCCCTGGAAAGCAACCTGCGTGCAAAGTTGCGTCAGTATCAGGACATCAACGAGCAGGTCGATGGGTGGATCTCGCTCAATGAGGCCGATCCGGACGCAAGCAAGGTCTATCCCTTGTTCCTCGATTACCTCCCATGAGGTCACGGGTAAGGCAAGCCGGTGGACACAAAAGCCGTTGAACGGGGCGGAGCCGGTTTGATGCAGCCGCCCCAGGAGCGCGAGCGGGCGCAGGTACCGCCGCGCGATCAACCCTTGCTGGTGGATATTGCCGATTTGGTCAAGGTGCGCGAGCAGGGGGGGGTCGCGTTCGAACTGGAAGTGCCGCGTTTCGACGTGGCGCCGGGGCGTTTCGTCGCCTTGGTCGGCGAAAGCGGCTGTGGCAAGAGCACCCTTCTCGACATCCTGGCGCTGGTGTTGAAACCGACACGCTGTGGCCGGTTCCTGTTTCAGAATCCCGACGGCGAAAGCCTGTGGACCAGCGACGATGTCATGGGCCTTTGGGACTCGGGCGATGAGCGGGAATTGGCCCTGTTGCGGCGTCATCGCCTCGGTTACGTACTGCAAAGCGGCGGCCTGCTGCCCTTTCTGAGTGCCTGGGAAAATCTCCGTCTGCCGCTGTTACTCAACGGCCGGCAGGATAGGGGAGCGGAAGTGAAACGCCTTGCCGAACGTATCGGCGTCGCCAACGTACTGGCGAAGAAGCCCCGCTATCTCTCGGGTGGACAGCGTCAGCGCGTCGCCATCCTGCGTGCCCTGGTACACGGACCGGCCTTGATCCTGGCGGATGAGCCAACTGCCGCGGTGGACCGGGCACGGGCACGTTCCATCGTTGAGGACCTGGCCGCACTGGCTCGGGAAGGCGGCAGCAGCGTGATCATGGTGACCCATGATCCGCAGCTGGTGGTGACCATGGCAGACCAGGTCTGGGGTTTCGAGGTCGAGCAGGTTTCAGAGAACCTGACCCGCTCGCGGTGCGTCCGGGTGCAGCCATGAGCAAGGTTCCCACCCGGAGCGCCGGTGTCGTTGCGCGCCTGGCGATGGCCGATCTTCGACACGAGTGGATTCTGACACTTTGCCTGGTATTGGCCATTGCGGCGGTGATCGCTCCCTTGCTGTTATTGATGGGGCTCAAGCATGGCACCATTGCCACCCTGCGCCACGAACTCATTCAGGACCCGCAGTTTCGCGAGATTCGGCCGACCAAGACTCAGGAATACGCTGCCGATTGGTTCACAGAGCATGGCGCGCTGCAACAGGTCGAGTATCTCGTGCCGACCATTCTGGCTGCTTCATCGATCATCAGCGTGGTCAAACCGGGCACCCGCAGAAGCCTGATCTACGATCTGTTGCCGGCCGAAGCGGGTGATCCGTTGTTGCTGGGGAACGGCGCAGTGGTACCGCGTGAGGGACAGTGCGTGCTCACCGACGCGGGTGCCAAGGAGCTTGGCGTAAAGGTGGGTGATCAACTGCGGGTTCAGGCAACCCGCATCCTCGCGGGGCGCCGGGAAGCGGGCACCCAGGACCTGGAAGTGGTGGCGGTTCTCTCCCCGCGCGCCAGTTCCTTGAACCGTCTCTACGCGCCGTTGGGTTTTGTGCTCGATGTTGAAGCCTACAAGGAGGGGCTGGCGGTTCCGGCCCGGGGCTGGTCGGGCGGCACCCCGCGTCCCTATCCGAGCTATGACGGCGTGCTGGTCCTTTTGCCGCGACCGCTGTCGCCCGTGCAGGAAAGCGGGCTGGTGATCAATACCGGACTGACACGTATCGAAAAAGCCGGTGGCGTGCTGTTTCACCGTCTTATGGGCCTGGACCTGCCGGGAGGCTATGCGCTTTACGATCTGAGCACGTCGCAGAAGGCACTGCTGCTGTCCAGTGTGCAGGCGGTGCGCGACAAGCTACGCGGCAAGGAGGCGATGGTGCTGCCCTACGTGCGTGATCTGCATTTGCGTCTGGGGCCGGACCGGGACGTCCCGGTCTACGGCATTTCGGTTACCGAGGAAGACGCCCGGCGCCTCGGCATGGAAAGGTTGCCCTGGGGAAGCTACGCGTCTGCCCCCCGATCGGAGCAACTGCTCCAGATACGCGTTGAGGGTCTGCCGGCAGAGCAGACGATCGAGGCGGTTTACGGTCAGGCACTGGAAACGCCTCTGGCCATGCCGTTACGGGCTCGAGAAGCGCGTCTGGGGCAGCCGGCCCTGGTTCCCGCGGAGCTGGCCGGGGTGTTGCGCACCGCGCAACAGCGTGCCGTGGTTTTCGATCGTCAGCGACAGGATTTCGTTCTGCAACGCGCGGGATACCGGGGTTTCAGGATGTACACCCGGAGCATCGACGAGGTTCTGCCGATGGTCGACCGGCTTCGCGCCGAGGGTATCGAGGTGATCGCCCAGATCGAAGCCATTGAGCGGGTGCAGGTGCTCGATCGGGGCTTGAACCGAATCTTCTGGCTGGTCGCCATCGTGGGTATCAGCGGCGGCATCGCCGCGCTCATTGCCAGCCTGTACGCCGCCGTCGAACGCAAGCAACACGAATTGAGCGTATTGCGCCTGATTGGTCTGGCACGTCGCCAGGTGTTTCGGTTCCCCGTCTATCAGGGAGGTACGCTGGCGCTGCTCAGTGTCGGGTTGGCGCTGGTCGCGTATTTTTCCCTGGCCGGCGTCATCAATCGTGCATTTGCCGCCGATCTCGACTTGGGTGAACGGATATGCGAACTCCCACCGACCTATCTTTTGGTGTCCGTTGTGGCAACGCTCGGCGTCGCCGTGTTGAGTTCGTTGCTGGCGGCATGGCGTACCACGACGATCGACCCCGGAGAGGCACTGCGATATGAGTGATTGGCGCCGTCTGCTGAGCCTTTTCCTGTTGTCGCTATACGCCTGTGGGGCAGCCGGTACGCCGTCCCCGGCGACGCCCTACAATCCAAAGCCCGCCGACGGTGATCTGGTGCTTCCGATGCCTGGTGGCGCCGAAATGGTGTTTCGCCGCGTGGTTGTGCCCGGTGAGGGTTTCTGGGGGGACGGTGACCGCCTGATTCAGATAGGCGATGGCGAGGGCGGTATCTTCGAGGGCCTGCAACGGGTTCAGGTCAGCGGATCGTTTCCCACCGAAAATGGCAAGAACTGGGTTTATTACCTTGGCAAATACGAGGTAACGCTGGCGCAGTTCGTCGCCGTCATGGGCATGGATGCCCTGCGTCAGGCCAGCGGCGACAAAAGTTTCATGGAGAAATTACAAACCTTGCAGGGCGCCCGCCTTCAGAAGGCCCTGAGCAATCCCCTGGTTTTCGTACGCTGGCGGGATGTGCAGGAATTCGTTCGTCAATACAACCTTTGGTTGTTCGATCCGGCCCACGCGGAAAGACGTCGGAACCTGCCCTCGATCAATGGTGTTCCCGGTTTCCTGCGCCTGCCGACCGAGATCGAGTGGGAATACGCGGCGCGCGGCGGCATCGAGGCGTTGCGGGACGACAGTTTCCGCGACAAATTGCCGTTCGCCGACACGCAGTTGGTCAAATACGCCTGGTTTCTCGACAACGCCAAGCACCGGGTACGGCCGATCGGTCTGCGCAATGCTGACAGGCTGGGCCTGCATGACCTGCTGGGCAATGCACAGGAACTGACCAGCGATCTGTTTCGTCCCGAGATCTGGCAAGGCAAGCCCGGTGGCCGCTGTGCCCGTGGCGGCAGCGTCGCCACCCCCCTCGCCGAGATGCGTTCCTCGTTGCGAGAGGAGGTCGAGGATTATCGCTGGGTCGAAGACGACAAACAGATGCGAGAGTGGCGTTCCTACAATACCGGCGTGCGCCTGACGATCGGTTCGAATGTCGTACTCAGTCCGGCCAATCGCCGTGGCCTGGAAGCCTCCTACCAGAACTACCGGCGCGACCTGCGAAATGCCATGCCCGTGGGTATCACGCTTGAAAACCAAGTCAGCCAGGCCCAGATCGGTCTGCGCGACGTCGGCAGCGAGCTGACGAAACTGGCGGCGGAAAACGAAAGCGTACAGCGCCAACTGGTCGGTGTACAAAAGGAATTGGACAAGGCGCGAGAGCGACTGGAGTGGGCGCAGCAAACAGCCGCACGCGCTGCCGTGGAAGATACCTTGCGCCGGGCGACGGATCTGGCGCGCGACGTGTTCAAGCTCGAAAGCCTTTCTTCACAACGCGAAAAAGTGCTCCTGCTGGCGCGCAAATCGACTCGCTATCAGGATCTGAAAATCACGCTGGAAACTGAGATAGAGCACCGTCGGAGCTATGCCGATAAGCTTTATAATGACTACGAAAAGGATATTCAGCGTTTAGGTGAATATTCCGACGCCTATGTGCGCCGTGCGTTCGACGTGTTGCGGCAGCGGGAACTCACGCCCCGGGCAAGTCTGGCCCTGGAACTGATGGAAAAGCACTTGGCCATGTACCGGGAACAACGCAGAGTCAAGGGAGGCCAATGGTGGCCTGATTTCGAACAGCGTTTCAAGGCGTTGTCCGACTAGCGATTGCCAGGCGGGCAGTCTTTGGAGGCAGCATCATGAAGACCAAGTCATTTGTAACGGCGTTGATCGTCTCGATCGCCGTGGGGCTGTCGGGGTGTGCCTCAGCACCATCCAGCGGCAGTGGGTCCGCTTCGAGCGATACCACACGTACCAAACAGGAAGGGGCGCTGTTCGGCGCCGTGCTGGGCGGGTTGCTGGGGGCGGCTCTCGGCCGTGACAATCGCACGCAAGGGGCCTTGATCGGCGCCACCGTGGGTGCGGGCGTAGGTTATGTCGCGGCAAACGAGGTTGCCAAACGCAAAGAACGCTATGCGTCGGAAGAAGACATGCTCAACGGCGAGATTGCCTCCGCGCAGCGGTTGAACGCGACGGCTGGGCAGTACAATGCCAGCCTGCAAAAAGATATCCATCGATTGGAGCAGGAAACCCGGGCGCTCACTTTCCAGTACAGTACCGGGCGCGTGGCGAGCAGTCGTTTGGAAGCAGAACGCAGCACGGTCAAATCGAAGATCGATTCCACGAAGACGGTTCTCGATGATCTGACAAAGGAACACGAAATCAAAACGGCCATCTACGAAGAGCAGATGCAAAAGCGGGGAGTCAACAACGCGCAGGTCGGCCAGCTGCGGCAGGAAATCGCGCAGCTGAAACAGAATATCGATGAACTCAACCAGCATTCGCGGCAATTGGCCAGCATCGACGAACGGCTGGCGCGATAGCCTGGGTCAACGTTGA
This sequence comes from Chromatiales bacterium, assembly GCA_020445565.1. Classification (GTDB taxonomy): domain Bacteria; phylum Pseudomonadota; class Gammaproteobacteria; order JAGRCI01; family JAGRCI01; genus JAGRGI01. Next base: position 11,464 of record JAGRGI010000062.1, on the reverse strand, counting down.
GGGAGGCCGCCGTTAAGCTGGGGGGCGAGTCATGAATGTCGAAAGAGACCGGAAATACCGCGGTGCAGTCGCTATGCTGGCGATTGCCCTGAGCGCCTGTCAAACCACCAGCGATCCCAGGGAAGGTGGGTTCTTTGGCGGCGTTCACGGCATTTCCACCGGTGCCTACGAGCAGCGTATCCAGGAACGGGAAGAGCGTCTGGAGCGTTTGCGTCAATTGCAGGGAGATCTGGACACCGAACGAACGGCCCTGGAGAGTCGTCAACAGGAACAACAATCGGCCTACGAACGTGAAAAGGCCCGCCTGACGGCACTCGCGACTGAAACGCGATCCCTGGAAGCCAAACTGCAAACGCTGCACGGCACGGAAAAACAGCAGGAAGGAAAACGTCAGGATTTGTTGCGGCGTCTCGGGGCGCTTCAGAAGAAGATCGATCAAACAGCAGGCGATGCGACCGACCATTCGCAGGTCGACGTTTTGGTCGGTGAACGCGATGCCTTGGAGGAAGAATATCGCCTGTTGCTGGACATCTATCGTGAGATCAGCCAGTAGCCTGATTCTTCGGTCGATCGGTCTTGTCTTGCTTCTCGGCGGTGGGGAAACCATCGGCGCCGGGCTGTCCGATGCGGACGTGATCGGCGTTGTCCGGGATCTGGTCGTTGCCCATCATATCACCCAGCCAAGCGTGGCAGACTTTCAGCCCCAATCCCTGGACGGAATCAATGCAGCATTGCGGGCACTGGATCCGTACTCACACTATTTTCCGCCAAACCCCAACCGTATCAACCACGGTGAGTTCGTTCCGGCCAAGGACTTCGGTATCGATCTGTTGCCTGACAATGGCAGGGTCATAGCGCTCCCGCGAAAGGATGGCGCGCTCTATGAGGCAGGTTTCAGAGACCAGCAAATCCTGGTCAGCGTCGATAACCGGGATGTTTCCTCGGAATCGTTCGCAGACATTGGCGCCCGGCTGACGAGCGCCGCCAGGAATGGCGCCGTGTGGTTGGAGCTGCGCCAGACGCCGAATACGCCGATACAACGGGTTCGGCTCGTATCGGCAACCACCAGGCGACTCCCGGTGGAAGTTGTTAAGGTCAACGGCCACGACGTTGTACGTATTCATGCCTTCGTAGCCCGTCAGACCCGCGAACTACTGATGTCCGCACTCAAGGAACTGGACCATGCGTCGAATCGGTTGATACTCGATTTGCGCTACGCCGGTGGCGGGGATCTGTTCGAGGCGATGGATTGTGCGTCGCTTTTCCTGCCGGCTGGCAAGCGTCTTGCCACGGTCGTCGATCGCGATGGTGCGCGGCAGGAATATCATTCCCTGGAAAACATGCAAGTCGTCAGGCGACCGGTGATGCTTCTGGTTGGCCCCGGTACCGCCAGTGCTTCCGAGGTTTTTCTGCGTGCGCTGGAGCACTACCGCAGGGCGTATTCGGTAGGCGCCAAGACGCACGGAAAATGTTTGAGCCAACGGCAGTATGTCTTGCCTGATGGCTCAGTCTTGTCTTTGTCCAACCGCCGTATTTTGGGGCCGGATGATCGGTATTGCGAAGGTCAGGGCGTGATGCCGGATTTGTCTGTTGAGGACGACATGTTAGGCGATACCTTGGCGTTGATTCGCCGCGGTACCGAGGCGATGACGCAAAGGCCGGATCTGACGAACGGCTGACGTCGACGCTACCAGTCTCCATCCGCTGTTCGCGTCTACGTCATCCTGTTGTCGGCTGAATGCGTTGCCATCATCCGCTTGAGCTCAGCGATCTCATCATGTAGCCGGCGCAGATCGCTATGCAGGTCGGCCTGGATAGGGACCTGTGCGGTTTGCAGTGTTTTTACCGTTTCCTCCCGGCCTGCTTCGCTGTAGTTCTGCATGGCATTGACGATAATGCCTATGAAAAGATTGAGCATCGTGAAGGTGGCGACGAGGATGAAGGGCACGAAAAAGGCCCAGGCATAGGGAAAATTTTCCATCACCGGACGGGCGATCCCCATCGACCAGCTTTCCAACGTCATGATCTGAAACAGTGTGTACAGGGAATGCCCCAATGTGCCGAACCATTCCGGGTAGGCGACGGCAAACAGATTGGTGGCGATGACCGCGAATACGTAGTACAGGATCATCAGCACCAACATGATGGATCCCAACCCCGGGATCGCCGACAGCAGGGCGCCCACGACTCGTCTCATCGAGGGGACCATGGTCAGGAGCCGTAGTACACGCAGGACTCGCAAAGCGCGCAGCACGGCAAAGGGGCCGGCGGCGGGCACCAGCGCGATGGCGACCACCGAAAAGTCGAATACACTCCACGGGTCGCGCCAGAAAGCGAACCTGTGGACGTACAGGCGGGCGGCGATTTCCACCACGAATACGGCCAGGATGGTCCGATCCAATGTCGTGAGCAGCGGCCCCCACTGTGCCATGATGGCGGGCGATGTCTCGATGCCGAGCAGTATCGCGTTGACAAGAATCAATCCGATGATGCCGCGTTGTACCGATGGCGCTTCCACAATCGCGCGCAGCCTTTCGCGCAGCCTTTCGCGCAGCTTTCCGGGCACGTTTCCGTTGGTTTCATTCATCAGGATGCTCCTGGAAATTGCGGGTCTCTGGTAGGTGTCAGGCACGACGTTTCCGATGCGGAAGTAGCTCAGAGGTCGTTCTCGCAAGCTCCATGATCATCAGTGCCGTACGGACCGCTGCGAGTACTTGCGGACATATGGGGGCGATTCGCTCGATTTTCAGTAGCCTCCAAGCGAACAGAGTCTATTGCAGTCTCCTATCGTGCAGAATTCGATTTTGTGACGGTTATCCTTCGGATATTTCGAAAGAAGGATGGTCTTTTCCCGGCCTCGAAAAATTTGATCGGAACGCGGGTGCGATTCGAAGGTTTCCAGCGACTTTAGCGGTAATACTACATGGCAATGTGAACCTCTGAGGAATCTCGCCGTGCCACCGATGAAATGTCCGGAACTGGCGGATATCGCCCGACTCGATGCTGAAATCGATCTGCTCGCCGCAGTCGATCAGACCGACGCCCCCTTCGTAAGCTGCTATCTCGACGTGAGCCGCGGTAAGTCGACTGCGATTGCTTTCTTGAAGAAGCAAGCGTCCACCATTCGCTGGGGGTTGGACGGAGCGGCGCGTTTTGACTTCGACAATGCGGTCGGAATGATCCGAGAAGAACTGGATCGAGAATGGCATCCGCAGGTGCGGGGACTGGCGTTGTTCGCTCGTGGTCTGGCCGGTGATCGTTTTTTGTCGGCCTTGCGATTCGCCGCACCAGTAGCCAGCAGTCTGGCGCTCTATCCGGTGCCGGATATCGTGCCGTTGTTGGCGCTCAGGCAGCAGGAGTCCCGGTTTGCGCTGTTGGTCGCCGAGGAGCCGACTGCGGCAGGTGTCCGTCGATGGGATGCGCGTATCGAACTCACCCGTCTGGCTCGTCAAGAGGGTATCCCTATCCTCGCCGGCCATTCGGACGAGCTGCGCTGCCTCGACGGAGTAGGCTGCACAGTTCGCCATCTCAGCGAGCCCTCGGCCGCCCGGTTTGTGGCCCGAAGCATTCCCCTGGTTGCCTGAGTGTGAGAGGCGTGCATGCAAATCGGCATCGACGCACCCAATGAACGCATCGCGGCGCAGGTCGATCAGCTGCTCAGCTTCGGCCTCAGCGGCTTGGCGCATAAAATCGAACACGTACGCGTTCGGTTTCGGCGACAGATCGATCCGCTGGGAGACCCGTTGCATCTCTGCTGTGTACACGTTTCGCTTTACAGTCGTCAGTCCATTGATATCCACGAAATCCAGGTGGACCCTACGCTGGCCATCACGCGGGCGCTCGATCGGGCCGCCCGCTCCATTCGACGGGTCGAAAGGCTGAGGCGTCTGAATTCAACGGTCTGACCAGAAAACGGTCCAGTCGATCTTGTGCCATGCCCTGCCTGCGGTCAGGTCACGGTGATCTGGCATGTCCGTCGGAACCGCAGCCAAGACGGTGCTGTCCCAAGTACCGGCGAGCGCCGCTGCGGGTTTTGGCATACAGCACGTCTTTCAGGAGGGAAGTTTGTACCGTTCCGTCGCCCAACGTCGGGTATTGGCTGTTCTGCGGTTCGATCGCAGGGGATGGATCCCGGAAACCTCGGTGGCAAGGCAGAGGTGCGAGGCGCCGGGCCCCGCTGAATGGGCGTGCTCGCGGCGACGTTGGTGAGCAGTCGGGTTGATCTGAAAATGCGCATAAATACCCCGCCAATCGGGATAGCCGTGGTGGGGTGACAGGACAAGAACATCAACATCGTGCAGAACCTCAAACTGAACCTCAAACATCTGCGCTACTTCTGGGCGGTGGCGAATCAGGGGTCGATTGCGCGCGCTGCGGAAACGCTTTTCCTGACGCCACAGACGATCAGTGGCCAGTTGAACGATCTCGAAAAGCAAGTGGGCGCGAAATTATTTCGGCGCGAGGGTCGCCAGCTCGTGCTGAGCGAGACGGGGCGGCTGGTGTTTTCCTACGCCGACGAGATGTTTCGCCTTGGTCTGGAACTACAGGATGTGCTTGCCGGCCGTACGCCCGGTACGGCGATCACCCTGAAGGTGGGGGTTGCGATGGTGGTCCCGAAGCTGCTTGCTTATCGCGTACTCGAGCCGGTCCTGAAGATGGACGAGCAGGTCAGTCTGATCTGCCACGAGGCTCCGCTGGTGGATCTGCTGGCGGATTTGTCAGTGCACAAACTCGATGTGGTGCTCGCCGATGTGCCCGTCAATCCCGCGTTGAACATACGCGCCTTCAACCATGCGCTCGGCGAATCGGGGATCACCTTCTTTGGCGTACCTCGGCAGGCCGACGCCCTGCGAGAGGGTTTTCCCCTTAGCTTGAACGGTACGCCGATGCTGATGCCGAGTGCCGGCAGTAGCCTGCGACGTAACTTGGAAATGTGGTTCGAGCGGCATGGGATCAAACCGCGGGTGGTGGCCGAGTTCGAAGACCGGGCCTTGATGAAGGCTTTCGGTGAGCGCGGTGCGGGTGTTTTTACCTCACCAAGCACGCTCGAAGAAGACGTCATCAGCAAGTATGGCGTTGTGGTCGTCGGTCGCACAGACGAAATCACGGAACACTACTACCTGATTTCGCCGGAGCGTCGCATCAAACATCCGGCGGTGACCGCGATTACCGAGGCGGCTCGCACCGAGTTGTTTGCCTGAGCTACACACGATTTGTTTGATTTCTCCGTTGGTCGGCTTTATGGGGTCACCATTTCGGATGCTTCATTTACTCTGCTCTGCCGCAACAGATCGAACCGCGAGGATAGTGGCTCGAGCACATGTCGACACCATCCCCGCGGCTCGTCAGTGACAGTTTACGTAACGTTAAATGACAGTGTCATCGTCTGAAGTCAGTCGTCGCCGCCCATTACACCGAGCAATTGCAACAGACTTGTGAACAGATTGAATATGGCCACGTACAGGCTCACGGTGGCCATGATGTAATTGGTCTCGCCGCCGTTCAGTATGTTGCTCGTCTCATAGAGGATGAGTCCGGACATCAGCAGCACGAACATGGCGGAAACGGCAAGGGAAAGCGCTGGCATCTCGAAAAAGAGGGCGCCCAACCCGGCCAGGAACGCGACCAAAATACCAACGGCCAAAAAACTGCCCATGAAGCTGAAATCCCTGCGGCTCGTCAACGCATATCCCGAAAGGCCGAGAAACAGGGCGCCGGTAACACCCATGGCAGTCATCACGATCTGGCCGCCTTGCGGCAGCGACAGGTAGTGGTTGAGAATCGGGCCCAGCGTGTAGCCCATGAAGCCGGTCAGGGCGAATACGGACACCAAACCCAAGGCGCTGTTACGGAATTTGCTGACAGCGAACAGCAAGCCGAAATAACCGACCAGTGTCAGCAGAAGCCCCGGGTGTGGGAGGTTCATGGCCAGGGAAATACCGGCGGTTGCCGCGCTGAAAACCAATGTCATTGCCAGCAGCGCATAGGTATTGCGCAGTACCCGGTTGCTCGACAACGTGTCTGCGCGAGTCTGGATCTGACCGGCCGAGGAGACAGTTTGCGAAGTCATGTTCGTGTTCCTCATTCTTTGACGTCGTTGGTGATCGGGGGACCGTCCTGGCCGAAATCATCTGCCGCTCGCGTGTGTCCGCGCCTGGGCAGGTAACGCTTGATTCTCCGACCCAGGGCCGGCCCGACCCGGGAGGTTGCCCGGTTGATGGCAGCGTAAAGGTCGGATTCAGTATTGACGGCCACCAGATCCGGCATGCCTCTCAGTACCACCCGCAGATGGCAGCGTTTGTCCTTGCCGCCGCGCGGGCCGTTGATGTCCGACAGCCGCACGACGATCCGATGAACGCGCTCGTCCATCCTCGCTAGAGAGGCGTGCAGCCGCTGCTTCGTGTAGCAGTTCAATGCGTCGGTCAGGGAGAAGTCTCTGGCCTGAATGTCGATCAACATGGAAGCTCCTTACGTTTGCGGCTTCATTGCCGCCACGAAGCAGACTACTCGAATTCAGGTTGACACGACGCTCGAAAGGATGCGATTGAAGAATCGAATTTTTCGATGTAACCCGTTATGACGCGTCCTGCCAGGTCGAGGGTTACAGAACAAGGGAAACCCATTTGTTACGCGCGTTTCTGTTTCGATAGACTCGCCAGACCTAAGGACATCGGTGATGCATGGCTGCTTGGTTTGGGGCAGGATAAAAGCGGAGGTTCGATGATCAAATTGCGTGTACTGGGCTCTGCCGCCGGCGGTGGATTTCCGCAATGGAACTGCAACTGCGACAACTGCGAGGGTTTTCGCCACGGCCGCCTCAAGGCGCGGGCGCGAACCCAGTCATCGGTTGCCATCAGCGCCAATGGTGTGGATTGGTTGCTGGTGAATGCCTCGCCGGACATCCGCCAGCAGATTCTGGCGTTTCCTCCTCTGCAACCGGCCCGTTCCAGGCGTGACACGGCGATTCGCGCGGTATTGCTCATCGATAGCCAGATCGACCACAGCACCGGTCTGCTGATGCTTCGAGAGCATGGTCGCCCGCTCCAATTGTATTGCTCGGCCATGGCTCATCAGGATCTGAGCGAGGGTTTCCCCATCCTGCGTGTGCTGGCGCACTACTGTGGTGTGAACTGGCACGAACTGCCGGTCGATGGCACACCGGTCGAAATCGATGGCCTGCAAGGGCTATCCTTCGCTGCGTTCGCCCTGAGCAGCAAGGCACCTCCCTATTCCCCGCACCGGCACGATCCCCATCCGGGGGACAACATCGGTCTTGCGGTCACCGACACGGTAAGCGGGCGCAGCCTGTTTTATGCCCCCGGTCTGGCGGCTATCGAACCCCATTTGCTGCCAGTCATGCAGGCCGCCGATGTGCTGTTGGTGGATGGCACCTGCTGGAGCGACGACGAGCTGCTGCGTCGCGGTGTCGGTGGCAAGCGGGCACTGGCCATGGGGCATCTGCCGCAATCCGGGGCTGGCGGTATGATCGAGTCCCTGGCCCCCTTCGAGCGGCAACGCAAGGCCCTCATCCATATCAACAACACCAATCCGATACTGGACGAGGAGTCCGCCGAGCGTAGCGTGCTGACAAAAGCCGGTATTGAAGTGGCCTATGATGGCATGGATATCGAGATCTAGGAGGGCGGAGTTTGTCACAGCAACCCGGAAACGGCGACGAATTCGAGGCCCGCCTGCGTGCCCTGGGGCGGCGCTACCACATCCATCATCCCTATCACCGCATGATGGCGGCGGGCGAGCTGAATCCGGAGCAGATCCGTGGCTGGGTGGCCAATCGCTTCTACTATCAGGTGATGATCCCCCGCAAGGACGCCGTCCTGATGGCCAATTGCCCCGACCGGGCGACCCGCAGACTGTGGTTGCAGCGCCTGCTGGACCACGACGGCGACAGCAACGACGAGGGCGGAATCGATGCCTGGCTGAGGCTGGGCGAGGCCTGTGGTCTTGGGCGGGAGGAACTCTGGTCCCAGCAGCGCGTGCTACCGGGCGTTCGCTTTGCGGTAGACGCCTACTACCGCTTCGTGCGCGATGCCGAGTGGCACGAAGGTATCTGTTCCTCGCTGACAGAGCTGTTCGCGCCCACGATCCATCGCCAGCGGCTGGAAAACTGGCCGCGAGATTATCCTTGGATCGAATCCTCCGGCCTGGATTATTTCCGTCGGCGGGTAAGCCAGGCCAGTCGCGATGTGGAGCATGGACTGGCGGTGACCCTGCAATGGTTTGATACCGTGGAGAAACAACAGCGTGCCCTGGAGATCGTACAGTTCAAACTGGACGTGCTCTGGTCCATGCTGGATGCGATGTACCTAGCCTATGTACTCGACATGCCCCCTTACTTCAGCATTGCGGAGCCTGAATGAACGATCCACGATCCTGTCGCCGCTATGGTCTTGCCCCGGGCCACCGTATGCAATGGGAGGAAGCCCAGAGTGCCTGGGTGATTCTCTACCCGGAGGGCATGATTCAGCTCAACGAGAGCGCCGCGGAGATCCTGCGCCGCTGCGACGGCAAGACCTCTCTGGCGGACGTGATTGCGGATCTGGAGACGAGCTATGCAACCACCGGTCTGGAACCCGATGTGATCGAGTTGGTAGAAGCGGCGGCCGCGCAGGGCTGGTTGGTGGTGGTCTGAACTTCGGCTTCCGTCGGCGTTCAAAACACCCAACAGGCGATATGCTACGGTATCCAAAGAAACGCAAACTTCCGGAGACTGCTCGATGAAACGTTGGATCAAACCCGCCTTCAAGAACCTGCGCTACGGCTTTGAGATCAACCTCTACGTCATGGTCCGCTGATTGCCGTATGGGGGTGTGCCCGCGCTGATCCGTGGTCAATCTCTCCGCCGGTTCCGAGCCTGCCCGCCCCCTGTGGCTGTTGGCGGAACTGACTTACCGTTGCCCGCTGCAATGTTCCTATTGTTCCAATCCGCTGCGCCTTGGCGACGGTGAAGGTGAACTCTCGACCGAAGACTGGTTTCGGGTCCTTGGCCAGGCACGTCAGCTGGGTGCCGCCCAGCTTGGTCTTTCCGGTGGTGAGCCCCTGCTGCGCCGGGACCTGGAACAGATCATCGCCGAGGCCCGCCGGTTGGGCTTTTATACCAATTTGCTCACTTCCGGCCTGGGCATGGACGAAGCCCGTATCCTTGCCCTGAAGCAAGCCGGTCTCGATCACATCCAGCTCAGTTTTCAGGCCGACGAGGCCGGACTCAACGACCGTCTGGCCGGTACCAACAGTTTTCAGAAGAAGCGGGAAGCGGCCCGGCTCATCAAGGCCCACGGTTATCCCATGGTGCTCAACGTGGTGCTGCATCGGCATAATCTCGGCCGGGTGGCCGCGATGCTGGACATGGCCCTGGCGCTGAAAGCCGACTATGTGGAACTGGCCAATGCCCAGTACTACGGATGGGCGCTGGTCAACCGCGACTATCTGCTCCCCTCCCGCGAGCAATTGGTCCGTGCGGAGGAGGTGGTCAACGCGTATCGGGCTCGAATCGGTCAGGGTATGAAGATCTATTTCGTCGTCCCGGACTATTTCGAAGGTCGTCCCAAGCCCTGCATGAACGGCTGGGGGCGGGTGTTTCTGGGTATCTCGCCCGATGGTACCGCCTTGCCCTGTCACGCCGCCGCCGATCTGCCCGGCATGGATTTGCCGAACGTGCGAGAGCACGATCTGAAGTGGATCTGGCGAGACTCTCCCGATTTCAACCGCTTTCGCGGCGAGGGCTGGATGCAGGCGCCGTGTTCCGGCTGCGAGCGGCGCGAGCACTGTTTCGGCGGTTGCCGTTGCCAAGCCTACTTGCTCAGCGGCGACACCAATGTCGCGGACCCCGCTTGTGAGCGTTCACCGCACCATGGCGTGGTGCTTGAGGCCATTCGCCGCTCTGCCAGCCTGCTTGTCGAACCGGAACCGGTCATGCGCAACCGGCGCAACGGGATGCGTTTGTGTGGGAGATGAACTCCACAGGGGCGTTAACCATGGCAGGAACGCAGGAAATTGGGCGGCCGCAGGCCCCGAGTCGGGAGCGGGTTCGGTGAGCCAACCATTCGTTGACGGCTATCGGTTTCGTTCCGCCTTGACTGCCAGCCTGGGATTCGTCGCCTTTCTCTGGCTCATCGAACTGGCGCGGCTGGCCTTCGGCTGGGATCTGTTGCCCTTTGGGGTATATCCGCGTGATGCAGCCGGCTCGATCGGTATCCTCAGCGCGCCGCTGGTTCACGGCTCCTGGACTCATCTGCTGGCCAATACCCCGGCATTGCTGGTTTTGGGCACCTTGTTGTGGTTCGGTTATCCCCGGTCCGCGTTCACGGCGACGGCGGGGATCTGGATCGGTTCGGGGCTCGGTGTTTGGCTGTTTGCCCGGGAGAGCTATCACATCGGTGCCAGCGGCCTTACCCACGGTCTGCTGTTCTTTCTCTTCACCATCGGTGTGCTGCGGCGCGACAAGCGCGCCATCGCCTTGTCTCTGGTGGTGTTCTTTCTGTATGGCGGCATGGTCTTCGGTCTGGTGCCGAAGGAGCAACATATATCCTTCGAGTACCATGGTTTCGGCGCCCTTTTGGGGCTGATCCTGGCCTTCGTGTTGCGTGATCGCGATCCGCCGCCACCCCGAAAGGTGTACAGTTGGGAACTGGAAGATGACGAAGAGGATGAGTTCGATCGCGGTTTGGACGAATCCGAACCACCAGGACCTCGCCGGATGCGTACTGACAACAGGGCGCCATGGATCTACAGTTCTCCCTTGAAACAGAGGCGAAACGCCCCAATTCCTGCCCGGTGGTCGGAGAAACTTTCGTGACCCTGCCGGGTCTCAACTCTCGAAATGAAATCAATAGTTGCCCTGGAGGCAGTCTGAAATGAATCAGTTCGATAATGTGATCGCCCGTTCCGACAGTCAGGTACTGTCCAGCAACAAGGTGCTGAAGAACACCTACATGCTGCTTGCCGCCACCCTGGGGTTCAGCGCCCTGATGGCCGTGCTTTCCATGGCCATTGGTGTACCGCCGGTTGCCTATCTTGTGGCGGTCATCGCAGCCATGGTTCTGGGTATCTTCGTGTTGCCACGGACCGCCGACTCCAGCAAGGGCATTGGTGTCATCTTCCTGATCACGGGCCTGCTGGGCTTCGGTCTGGGCTCGATTCTCAGTATGTACCTTGCGCTGCCCAAGGGGCCGCAGGTCATTGCCACCGCCTTTGCGGGCACCGGCATCATCTTCCTGGGGTTGTCCGGCTATGCGCTGACCAGCAAGCGCGATTTCAGTTTCATGGGCGGTTTCCTGTTCGCGGGCATGATGGTCGTCGTGCTGGCCATGGTTGCCAACATCTTCCTGGAGATGCCGGCCCTGTCCCTGGCGGTGTCCGCCGGTATCATCCTGCTGATGAGCGGTTTCATCCTGTTCGACACCAGCCGCATCATCCGCGGCGGCGAGACCAACTACATCATGGCCAC
>JAGRGI010000061.1 GCA_020445565.1 Chromatiales bacterium | reverse complement strand
TCCTGCGGCACCTGCATGGACCAGTTGCTGAAATACGAATTCGGCAAGATCTTCCCCGGCTGCCGCCTGCTGGACATCCACGAATACCTGATGGAAAAAGGCGTTGCCCTGGAGGGGGTCCAGGGTGTGCAGTACCTCTACCACGATCCCTGCCACACCCCCATCAAGGCTTATGCCCCCCAGACCGTGGCCAACAAGCTCATGGGCATGGAAGTGCCCCTGTCCGAACGCTGCTGCGCCGAAGCCGGCACCCTGGCCACCGCCCGCCCGGACATCGCCGTACAGCTGCGCTACCGCAAACGCGAGGAACTGCACAAGGGCATCAAGGCCCTCACTGGCCAGGAAAAGGCCGAAAACGGCAACGTCAAACTCCTCACCACCTGCCCCGCCTGCCAGCAGGGCCTGTCCCGTTACGGCGAGGAGACCGGCCTAAGCGCCGACTACATCGTGGTGGAGATCGCCCGTCACAAGCTGGGCGAGGACTGGGAAAAGACCTTCCTGGCGCGCGTAAAGAACGGTGGCGTCGAACGGGTACTGCTGTAGGGCGGGGCGGGAGTCCGCACCCGATGCCGCGCCGTTTTGAACTCAGTCCCCGTTGAATGTCGGAGACTCGGCCATACCGCGCTGCCTCCATGGGGGGTATATACTGCTTGACACGCCAGCCCCGCGAGGGGGCCAGAAATCCACCCAGTTGGATCGTATCGTCAGCGCCTACATGAGCAACGTCACCAAAACGCCCCGCAACCTCCGACACGTCGCCGTACGGGGATTCAAGTCCATCAAGGAGCTGGATCTGGACATGGGGCCGGTGAACATCCTGATCGGTGCCAATGGCGCGGGCAAGTCGAACTTCATTTCCCTGTTCACGTTCTTGAGCCGCCTGTCTCTGGGCCAGTTGCGTACCTATGTGGAGCAGCAGGGATTTGCGGATACTTTCTTTCACTTCGGTTCCAAGAACACGCCAACGATCGAGGTGGATCTGGAAGTCGCGTACAACGGCTACCATGTGGCGTTCGTCCAGGGCGCTGACGATACGCTGGTAATCAAGTCCGAGCTCTGCGTGTTTGTACCAGCACTTAGAGCATTTCGACTTTCAGGTAAGAATGGTGAGAGCGGACTGCTGCCCGGCTCTGTGACTCGCAATGAAAGTGTACGGGATAGCACTCGCGAGTATCTCCAGCGCTGCCGCGTCTACCACTTCCACGATACTGGCAGCAGCGCCGGATTCAAGAAGGCGCAGCGGCTGAGCGCATCGGACTATCTCTATCAGGACGCCGCGAATCTGGCGCCGTTTCTCTACCGTCTGATGCAGGAGGAGCCGAACAGCTATCGCGAGATCGTCAGCGCCGTCCAGACCGTCGCGCCCTTTTTTCAGGACTTCGTTTTCGAGCCTCGCGGCCCGGAAGGCGAGGAAAGGCTGCTGCTGAAATGGCGTAACCGCAACGACGAGCACCCCTTCTCCGCCGCGCAGATTTCGGACGGCACTGCCCGCTTCATCTGCCTGGCCACGCTGTTTCTTCAACCTCCGCACTTGAGCCCGGACACCATTGTGCTGGACGAACCCGAACTCGGCCTGCATCCGGCGGCCCTGGTGGTATTGGCCGAGCTGATACAGTCCGCCGCCCGCGAGCGCCAGGTGATCTGCTCGACCCAGTCGGTTGCCCTGGCGAATCTGTTTGCGCCCGAGGATTTCATTGTCGTCGATCAGGTCAAGGGCGTGTCCACCTTCCGCCGGCCCGACCCTGGCGCCCTGCGTGACTGGCTGGAGGACTACGGCATGGGCGATCTGTGGAGCAAGAACCTTATCGGCGGGCGACCCGAATGGTAAGGTTGGCCCTGTCCGTGGAGGGACCGACGGAAGAGCGCTTCGCGAAGCTGGTGCTAGTCCCACACCTCGCCGATCTGGCGATTTGGACGACTCCGATCCTGCTCGGTGGTCGTGGTGGAGACGTTTCCCTGGCGCGCATCAAGAGGGATCTTCAAAACCTCGCCCGCAGTTTCGACTACGTTTCCACCCTCTACGATTTCTATGGCTTTCGGTCGCGACCGGCGAATACGAAGGTTGGGTTGGAGCAGGCGATACTGGACCAAGTGCCGGAAAGCATGCGCAGCCGGGTTATTCCTTATGTGCAGATGTATGAGTTCGAAGGTCTGCTGTTTGCCGGACCCGATGAGATGGAGGCCCACCTGGGTCGAGCGGGTATGGCACCATGGGCACGGAAGGTCATTGCGGAAGCGGGAGGCAACCCGGAGGGCATCAACGACTCTGAGCAGACCGCCCCCTCCAAGCGCCTGTTGGACAAGGCTCCCTACCGTAAGTCGATACACGGGCCGGACATCGCGCGGGACATCGGCCTCGCTAGGCTACGTGGCCGCTGCGCCGGATTTGCCGCTTGGGTAACACGTCTGGAAGCTCTCGCCCGCGTCCCATAGCTGGTCTGAGTACGTACCGGCAGGCGGATCGCCTGTTACACTTCTGTTCCATTGGTCGATGGAATCCAAGGGAATCGACACCATGGTTCGGCTCTTCATCTCACACAGTTCCGAGGACGACGAGTTCGTTCGCGAGCCTTGCTATAACCTGGGTAGGCAAGGTGATAGAGGTTCAGGAGGCATGAGAGGCCGCTACCGCTCTGCTGGGGGAAGTGTTGCACAGCGGTCGGGAGTACCTGTTTCTGGGCAAACACCCATGCGGGCGCGCCGTCGCCTGCCCAATACCGAAAACGTTGAGGTCCTGCTGCTTACCCCACCTCTTCGGGTGTTGGTGGTCTGTGCCCGACCGGAAGACGAAGCCTGAGGCTATATCGATCACCGCGGCAGTGCCGAACTTCTGATGCGGGCCATGGAGGGCCTGGGCGGTGTGGTGGAACTAGTGGTGCTGAATACCCTTGGCCGGCAACTGGGGGACGGGCACTGCACGAACAACGCTGTCGGCTGTTGATCGAAACCCTGCCACCGCCGTAGTAGCTTTGGGCGAGGCACCCTACGAGGGATCGACGGTCTGGTAGAGGGCGGAGTAGTCGGTGTTGCTCAGTCCTTGGGCGATGGTGTTGCCAAGAATTTCACGGATGCCGGCGAGGGCGGCGGTGTTGAGGCTCAGGGGTTCGCATTCGCGCAGCAGCAGGTCGACATCCTTGAGCAGATGCTTCGTGGGGAAGTTGGGGGCGGAGTAGTCTCGCCGTAGCATGCGGTCCAGTTTTTTGTCGTAGGTAGGGGCATACAGGGCGCTTTCGCGCAGCAGCTCCATGAAGGTGTCGACGCTGGCACCGCTGTGGCGGATCAGGCCCAGGCTGAGGGAAAAGCCGGTGGTGAGGGCGGCGATGAGTTGGTTCAGGGCCAGTTTCACGGCCGCCGCCTGGCCCACGGGGCCGATGTGGCGCGGCTCTTTGCCGAACACCTTCAGCAAGGGCAGGAGTTGCTCGTAGAGTTCCCGCTCGCCGCCGACCATGATCTGCAAGGTGCCGCTGTTTGCCTCGGGGATGCTGCCGAGCACCGGGGCCTCCAGGTAACGCCCGCCGGCAGCGGCGATTCGCCCGGCCAGGGCGCGGCTCTCCGAGGGGCCGATGGTGCCCATCTGGACAATGATTTTGTCGGTAAGCGGTGCATCTGCACCAATATCGGACAAAGCGGCGTCGATAGCGGCCGCATCGGACAGGACCAAAACCACCACTTCCGCCGCCTGAACGGCCTCCGCCGGGGCAGTCGCCAGTCGAGCCCCCCGTTCTGCCAAGGAGAGGGTCTTGGTCGCATCACGGTTGTAGGCAATGACCGGATAGCCGGCGTCAAGTAACCGTTCTGCAAAAGGTTTTCCCATCAGGCCGATGCCGATGACGGCGCAGTTTTGCATGGGCGGGATCTCCGTGAACAGGGCAGTCATTGTGTTTTACGCGGGCGATTCGGGGAGCGGGTCGCGTGGGTGGTCCGAATTTTGCCGGAAACTGAACTCCAGACAGGTCTAGAGGAGACCGATCATGAATCGTTTCCGCTCCCAGGCGACAGCGATCAGCCTGCCGTTGGGCTCGGCTTGCTGCCCACATATCATCCGTGTGCGCCGGTTGCTCGATGTGCTGCGCGCCGTTTTGGTCGTGCTCTCGATCTCCCTGTGCGGTCTGGCGACCTGGGTGGCCTATACGGCCGCGGTGGATTTTTCCGCGTGATAGGGCCGGCTCAGCTCGTGGACCGCCTCCACCAGGGCGGCCGCGTGCTCGGGGGGCACGTCCGGATTGATGCCATGGCCGAGATTGAAGACGTGACCGCTACCGTTGCCATAGGCCGCTAGAATCCCCGCCACTTCGCGGCGAATGGTCTCCGGCGAGGCGTAAAGGGCGCAGGGGTCCAGATTGCCTTGCAGGGCGACCCGGTGGCCGACGCGGGCCCGCGCATCGCCGATATCGGTGGTCCAGTCCAGTCCAAGGGCGTCGCAACCGGTCTGCGCCATGATCTCCAGCCATTGACCGCCACCTTTGGTGAACAGAATTACCGGCACCTTGCGGTCCTCCGCTTCGCGTTTCAGCCCACCGACGATGCGCCCCATGTAATCCAAGGAAAACTCGCGATAGGCCAGGGGATGCAAGGCGCCGCCCCAAGTGTCGAATATCATCACCGCCTGAGCGCCGGCAGCGATCTGGGCGTTCAGATAGGCGGTTACCGCGTCGGCCAGCTTTCCCAGGACCTGGTGCAACAGGGCCGGCTGGTCATACATCATGGCCTTGGAGCGCGCGAATACCTTGGCTGAGCCGCCTTCGATCATATAGGTCGCCAGGGTCCAGGGGCTGCCGGAAAAGCCGATCAGCGGCACCCGGCCCGCCAGTTCCCGGCGTATGGTGCGCACCGCATCCATGACATAACCCAGATCGTCTTCCGGATCCGGCACGCCGAGGCGTTCGACGTCCGCGCTGCTGCGAATGGGGTGCTGAAAGCGGGGTCCTTCGCCGGTTTCGAAGTACAGGCCCAGGCCCATGGCGTCTGGGATGGTGAGGATGTCGGAGAACAGGATGGCCGCGTCCAGAGGGAAACGATCCAGCGGTTGCAGCGTCACCTCGCAGGCCAGTTCCGGATTTTTGCACAGATCCATGAAGGAACCGGCCT
This sequence comes from Chromatiales bacterium, assembly GCA_020445565.1. Taxonomy (GTDB): domain Bacteria; phylum Pseudomonadota; class Gammaproteobacteria; order JAGRCI01; family JAGRCI01; genus JAGRGI01. The sequence continues at coordinate 18,303 of JAGRGI010000061.1, read as the reverse complement.
TTTCCCGCGTTGCCCGGTACTCGGGCAGATACCGCCCGGCCTGGCGCATCATCCAAATGGGGGTGTAGTCCACAGGCTGGCGCAGCAGCGCGCGCAGGAATCGATCGTTATGTAGTGTGGTCATGGAGGGGTGCCCTTGAGAATTCAGCCGCCGATTGTATACCGATTTGTACTTCGGTGGCGGTTCCGCACGGGGTGGGGGCAAGAAACAGCCCCGGGCGAGCACGGCCGGGGCTGGGTTTCGGGGCGGGATTACGGCGCCAGGGCCAGGCTGGCGGCGTTTTGCGGCTCGGCGCGGCTGACGGCGTTGTCCGGTATCAGGAAAAATTCCCCTGCCTCATGGCCGGCGTGGCGGATCGGCGAGTAGCGCGGCTCCTGTTCCACGTTCAGGCGGGTGGTTGCCGGCTCCATGCGTTCGGCCACCTTGCGATAGAGGTTGGAACCCTCCATGACTCCCTGGTTCTCCCGCAGCACCGCCAGGAAGGCCGCTGCGAACACGGAGTGTTCCCCGCTGCCGCCGTCCAATACGGGTTGTACGCCGCCGGAACTCAACACCATGCGCGAACGGGTCTGTGACATGACCTTGAGCCACTTGAGCCGGCGCTGGGCATCCATGGACGGGCTGACGCGCGCCACTGATGTGTGGGTCAGCAGACCGGAGTAGCAGGAGTCGGCGACCACCAAGATGTGCTTGGCCTTGACGACATTGAGTATATCGGTCATGGCGACGTTCGAGATCCAGTTGGCGTTGTTGTTCTGCTCCGCATCCACCGGCAGCCAGTAGCCGCGTTCGTTGTCGCGGTCGATCTCCCCGTGGCCGGCATAGTAGACCAGCAGATTATCCTTCTCGGTGAGCTGTTCGCGCAAATCATTGAGGGCGGTGAGCAGGTCGTAGCGGTTGGCATTCAACAACAGCCGGGTCTTGAAGCCGTAGCGTTGGCTGAGCACCAGGGCCACGTCGCGCGCGTCCTTTTCGGCCGATTTCAGCGTGGGCAGATTGCGATAGTCGCCATTGCCGATGACCAGAGCATGGTAGTTGCCGAACTCGCCCCTGGGCACGGTGACCAAGCCTGGGCCGCCGCCCTGCTTGCCGCCCTGAGGGATTAGCAGGAAGTCCAGGGTGGTGCGTTGGCCGCCTTTGTCGATGGCGATGATCTTGACCGGTGTCTCTCCCGGTCCCGCCTTGATGCGGGCACGGAAAAAGCCGCCTTCGTCGGGTACCTGGGTGGTGTTGTTGACCTTGAGGGCCTGCAAACCGCCGGCGGAGTCGACCTTGCCGACAACCTCCACATCATCCCCGGAACGGGACACCTGCACGGCCGGTATGCCGCGAACCAGAGCCAGGGGCGGTTCCATCAGCTCGATACGCGGGCCCACGAAGTCCGGGTCGGTTTCCAGCAACAGGCGACGTTCCTCGGTGGCCTTCTCCAGGCGGGCAACCTCTTTGCGCTGTTGCTTCAGTTCCTTTTCCTTGGAGCTGAGTTCTGCCACCAGCACGGCAATCTGCTGCTCGACCTTCTTGCGCTCCTCGGCCTGGGTGCGTGCCATCTCGTCGGTCTGAGCCAGCAATATGGCGCGGTTCTTGTCGGACTTGTCCTTGGCATTCTTCAGGGCCAGCTCGCGTTCCCTGATGCGCCATTCGGCCTTCATCAGGTTTTTGTGCAATGCGCTGAGGGTGGCCTCGCGTTCGGCCAGGTCGGCCTTCAGAGCCTCTTCCCGTGCGCGCGATTGGGCCAATTGTTCATCCAGTGCACTGATCTCGCGACGCGACTTTTGTTCGAGATCGCTCAGCTCCTGCTGTTGCTTGCGCAGCAGGTCCTCGCGGATCTTGATCTTTTCCTGCATCCAGGCAAGTTGCTCGGATTCCTTGGTTTGCTTGGATTCGGCGCGCAGTTTTTCCAGCTCGCTCCTGGTTTCGGCGAGTTCCTTTTCAAGGGCCGGGATGCGCTTCGGGTCCACGTCGGGTCGATCTTGCAGGGTGGCAACCTGCTGTTCGAGCAGACGGGTCTTCTCGGCCTGGGCCTCCACCTGTTGCAGCAGGACCTCGCGCTCGGATTGGCTGTTGCCGAGTTGCGCTTTTAGTTGCGCGACATCCGCATCGCTCTGGCTGCTGGTGCGCTTCAGGGCGGCACGCAGTTCATCCACCTGGGCGCGCAACGGGGCGACGCGCGGATCATCCTTGGGCTGTGCCTGCTTGCGTGCATCCGCAAGTTGTTCGTCTTTGGTGGCCAGATCGGCGCGCAGGCTCTTTTCCTGCGCCTGGGCCTCGGCCAGCTGCGCTTCCAGGCTGCTGCGTTGGTTGGTCAGGCGTTTCTCCGCCAGTTCCAGGTCACTGTCACGGCGGGTGATGACCGCGTGCAGCTGTTCGATTCGGGCTTGCAGGCGCTCCCGCACCGCATCGTTGCCCGGCTGTACCCGGCTCAGTTGGGCCTGGGCCTCGGTCAGATCGGCGCGGCTCGCCGTCAGGGCCTTTTCTGCCGCGCTACGGGCCTCGGTCAGACCCGCCAGTTTTTCCTCAAGCTCGGCCTGTCGTTGCGTTTGGCGCTCGAGTTCATTCTGGCGTTGGGCCAGTTGATCGCTCAGGCGTTGAATCTCGGCCTTGTCCTGCCCGCTTGCCGCTTCGGCATCGGCGAGCTTCCTTTCCAGTTTGTTGAGTTGGGTTCGCAGCGCGATTTCACTCTCGCTGGGGCCGCCAGCGGGGATGGGGGCCTCTTTGATCGCAGCCAATTGGGCCTTGCGGGCCTTCAACTGCCGCCGGATATCGTCGGTGGCCTGCTCTGCGGCGGCGAGTTGCTTTTGATGCAATTCGGCCTGCTGTTTGGCCTTCGCCAGTTCCTGGCGCAGGGCGGCGGATTCCTGCCTGGCATCGCGCAGGTTGCCCTGCAGAGCGGCGCGCTCCGCGATGGCGGCACGGGCATCGGCGATTTCCACGGAGCTTGCGAATTGCAGGCCCTCGGCGTCCAGTCCGGAGGCGTCGCGATACAGTTGCAGCGCCTTTTTCAGGTCTTTGTCAACGCCCTGGCCGCTTTCATACAGAAAACCCAGGTTGAGCATCGCCCGCTTATAGCCTTGGTCGGCAGCCTTGCGATACCAGACCGCAGCCAGGTCATAGTCCGGGGCGCTGCCACCCATGCCCTTTTCGTAGATCTCGCCCACGTAGGTCTGCGCAGCGGGGTCGCCGCCACTGGCAGCCGGCATCCAGGTGTTGAGGGCAGTCGTGATGTTGGCCCTGTCAAAGGCGACGTATTCCCCGCCGCGAATCTCGCAATCCTGAGCCGAGGTTTTGACTGCCCGGCGCGCTGACAGGTAGGTGAGCTGGGAGCCCAGCTTGCGGATCTGCCCCGGAAGCAGGCAATCGACCACCATGAGTTTGTCGAGATTGCGAATACGCTCGTCATCCGGGCGTACGATACGCGATTGGTCGGGGGTGCAGCCGGCGGCGGCCGTGAGGCCGGCGACCAGCGCGAAAAGGGCAACACGCGATCCTCGTAGCGGAGAAGCGGCGATTGGTTGCATGGAATCTACCTCTACTGAAAATGTCACCACCGGCCCCAAGGTTCCTTACCGTGTCAGGGGCGCCGTGGTGGCTCTATGTCCTGCCGGCTAGTGTTTCGGACGTGTCTCCCACGTCCTTGAGCCCTGATTGTTACCCGGATCAACCTGCAAATCTGTGGCGCAGACCGCACCAAGGCGTCGACAGCGGATCTGCTCTAAGCAATGTAGCACAGGAAAATTATGGGAATTTTGACTCTCAAAATGTGCTTACGTTCAGCGCTGCGGCGGGGATGCAGCATTGCGCGCAATGATCAGCAGGGCGCACTCGCCAGCCAGAACGACTTGCAGCCAATGGCGCACCAGACTGAGTTCGAATAAGCCTGCAATAGCGATCGCCGCCAGGCTGCCCAGCAGGGCTGCGAACAGGTTGCGAACGGTGGCGGTGTTGTTGAGGCGCAGGCCGGACCAGGCAGTCTTCAATGCCGTGACCAGTAAGGCCGAAAGCGCCAGACCTCCCAGAATGCCCCGTTCGGCCAGGGCCTCCAGGTAAATCTGGTGGGGCCAGGGGGCTTTGCGCGGATCGTGCGCGGCCCAGTCGGGTGCGGACTCGGGCCGTACATAGGCGTCATACAGGATTTCGAAACTGCCGGGGCCGTGCCCGAGCAGAGGTGCATCCAGGAACATGTTCCAGGCCCCTTGCCAAAGGGGCAGGCGGGCACCCCAAAGCCCGCCGAACTTTTCCGTGAGCGCGAATGATTGCAGGGCGTCCAGCCCGAGAATCAGCAGAATCAGGCCGGTAATCACGGGCATCACCAGTCTGGGACGGCGCGCCGCAGTGAACGTCAGCAGACCGACCAGCAATACCAGCACGGCTCCGCGGCTGCGGTAGAGAATGACGGTGCTCATTATGGCCAGCAGGGACAGGCCGCCGAGCAGGCGAGGGCGCAGTTCTTGCCGGAGCAGGCTGGTAAGGGCCAGGGGGGAGAGTATCGCGGCGAAGAGCAGGTCGTTGGGGACGCCGAACTGCGGATAACCCGCCAACCCCATTCGTTCGGTGGGGCTGGCGTCGGGATACAGCAGCGCCAGGCCCGCAAACACGGCCGCAACCAGTCCGGCGGTCGCTGCCAACACCTCTGTCAGCCAGAGCGCGGCGCGTTTGCCGGCTTGTCCAGCGATGATCGCGAAAAGCAAGGCGGCCGGTATGAGGGAAAGGCTCTTGGGGAACAACTGGCTGGCAAACGTGCTGACGCCGAGCGACAGCAAACTGGCCAGCAGGTAAGCAATGAGTGCATAACCCAGGGGAACCTGCCAATCGGGCTGTTCCGAACCGCTGATGGCCGCGCCCATGCCGATGAGCAGGACTACGAGCGCAAACCGGGGGTCCAGCGGCAGCGCGAGTGCCGCCAGATAGGCGCCGGCGGCGATCAGGGAGATCGGCTTGTGGCCCATGGAATGGGGCTGGCCGAAAGGTCCCTCAGCGTGGTCCGGAGAGTTGTTTGCGCAGGCGCTTCAACTCCGCATCGGTGGGCACCACACCCAGGCCGCGTTCTACCAGTTCGGCGGCAAAATCACGCTCGCCGGCATCCATTTGTTCCTGAGCCAGTTCGACATAGCGGTTGGCGATCCGCTGTAGCCCTTGTTTGGCCTTGGCGTTGTCCGAATCCAGGGACAGCACCGTGGTGTAGGCATAGTAGGCGTCGCTACCGGGGTATTCGGTCAGGCGGTCGATGGAGAGGTGCAAATCGCCGATTTCCAGCAGGCGCTGAATGCGTCCCTGGGTTTCTGCCGACAGGGCGGGAGGGGTGGGGGCCGGCGGTTCCTCGGGTTGGGTCGAAACTGGCGGTTTGGTTTCGGTGTTCGCCGGTTTCTCGTCAGTCTTCGCGGGTTGCGGTTCGGGTTCGCTTTTGGGCGGATTGATCGAAGCGATAGGTTCCCGTGGCGTGACCGGCGTCTGGCCCTGTTGTGAATACCACCAGTAGCCGCCACCTGCCAGCGCGCCCAGCAATACCAGCGCACCGATGATGAGTCCGGTCTTCGAACCGGATTTTTGCGGCTTGATTGGAACCGGGCCGGTTCTGGGGCCATTGGGGCCGAAGGGCATGGTGGGTATGGTCGAGCCGCCCGGGGTCATGGACGGCACTGGAGCCGTCATGGTGTCTTGCGAATTGGCCATCAGCCGCATGCGCAACATGCCGATTTCCTGAACCATTTCCTCGGCCGTGGCGTAGCGCTCATCGGGGTTCTTGGCCATCATGCGGTCAAGCACTGGCTGCACCTCGGCGAATTGCTCCGGCAAGGTGGGTACCGGATCGTTGAGATGCTTGAGTGCTACCGAGAACGGATCGGGGCCGTTGTAAGGCTTTTCTCCGGTGAGCATTTCGTACAGCACCACGCCCAGGCTGTAGATGTCGGAGCGATTGGTCACTCCCTTGCCGCTGGCCTGTTCCGGGCTCATGAAATGGGGGGTTCCCATGGCCACACCGGTGGCTGTCGCTTCCATATGGGTTGCGCCCGCCACGTTGGAACCCTTGGCGATGCCGAAATCGGACAGCACATAGGCGCCGGGATAGCGCTTGAGAATGTTGGCCGGCTTGACGTCGCGGTGGATGAAGTCGTGCTGGTGGGCATAGCCCAGGGCCGAGCCGATCTGCTGGATGACCACCAGGCAATCGTCCAGGGACATGCCTTGGGCAAGCTGTTCCTTGACCGTGCCGCCGCCGATATATTCCATTGCCATGTAGTAATGGCCTTCCTTGAAGCCGATATCGTAAATGGTGACGATGTGGGGGTGGCTCAGCCGGGCGATGATGCGGCCTTCCTTGACGAAGCGGTTGGTAAAATTTTCGTCCCCCGTGAATTGCGGGGCCATGACCTTGAGCGCCACTTCGCGCCCGAGGGACTCCTGTATCGCCAGATAGACGGAGGCCATACCACCGCGGCCTATGAGCTCGGTGATCTGGTAACCGGGTATGAGCAGTTTTGAGTTTGACCCCGCCTCGTCGGGCATTTCAGTCACCTGAAGGCTGCGTTTGATGTTCGAGGCCCCTTGCCTCGCCCGCCGACAATTCTGTTATGCAGAAAGCCGCCCGCGCTGGTGCCGCGGGTTTTGGATGCTTTTCCTCGGACGACACATTCGTCCGGCGAACCGACCGATACGACTGATGATACATGATTCGCCAGTTCCCCCTTGTCGTCACGCTGACACCACGATTACCGTGACGTTGTCCCGACCGCCCCCAGCGAGCGCGTCGGCGATGAGCCGGTCAGCCGTTTGCTGTGGCGTCTCCGCGTCGCGGAATCGCTGTTCGATCTGCTCCAGTGTCACTTCGCCGGTGAGTCCGTCGCTGCAAAGCAGGATGGACTGGCCGTTTGCCAGTTTGCCTTGCACCGTATCGACCTCCAGTTCGGTGGTGGCGAAGCCGCGAGCGCCTTGGTGACCCACCGCACGCGTGATCACGTTGCGCTTGGGGTGGGTTTTGGCCTCATCTTCCGAAATGATACCGTGGTCCACCAATTGCTGTACGAACGAGTGGTCTTTTGTGAGCTGGATAATTTTTTCCCCATCCCACAGATAGGCGCGGCTGTCGCCCACCCAGGACAACTCGTAATCAAACTCGCTTACCCGCAGAGCAACCACCGTGCTGCCCATGGCGAGGCTGCCGGGGCGGTTGCCACTGGCATCCAGCACCGAATGATGGGCCTTGATTATGGCTTCGCGCAGGCTTTTTCCCTGGCGAATCTCGCGGACCAGACCCTCGGTTACCAGTTCGCTGGCCACTTCGCCGGCGGCGTGGCCGCCCATGCCGTCGGCCACTACCCACAGGTCAAGTTTCGGGTCGGCGACGAAGTTGTCTTCGTTTAGCTGCCTGACCTTACCGGGATGGCTGCCATGCCCGTGCCGCAAGCGCGTCATCTGGCAACCCTCGGTAAACGCCGGCATGCGATTCCGTCGCCGGCAACAACCGGCATGCTGCCGTAAACAATCCGGCTCAATTGGCCCATTGGCTTGCGCGAGCTTGGCTTCATTGGCTATCAATACGGCGGGTTTGGAGAAATCGATGCGTCCGAAAACAATCCGTCAGCGTCGCAAACTGGCCTTTAGTGTAGTGCTTGGCGTTGTCGTCGTCACGCAACTGTTGGCCTGCGCGGGTAATCCCTCGCGACGCTATGACGCTCGCGCTCAGGCCCTGAGCTTGCTGCAAACGGAGCGCCGAGCAGGAGAGTTCGTGCTCGCAGTGTACGACAATCGCCGCCCGCCGGGCCCTGCGCTGCACGTGTACCTCGAGGGGGACGGCAGCCCCTGGATTGCCGGAACACGCATCGCCGATGATCCCACGGCGCGGCGGCCGACTGCCCTTGAGCTGTTGGCCAGGGACCCCGAGGCGGGAATACTGGTCGGCAGGCCCTGCTACCACGGCCACGCCAGGGACCAGGGATGCGAGGGACGACTTTGGACCGGTGCCCGCTACGGTTCGCAAGTGCTCGATAGTCTGGCTGCCGCGATTGAGGCTGAGAGGACGAAACGCGGGATTCGGCAACTTTGGTTGATCGGCTTCAGTGGCGGTGGTGCGCTGGCCTATCTGTTGGCGCAACGTGTCAGCGGGGTGGAACGCCTGGTAACCCTTGGCGCAAATCTGGATGTTGATGCCTGGACGTCCCTGCATGGCTATCTGCCTCTGGCAGCGTCCTTGAATCCCGCCAACAGCCAACCCTTGTCTGCCAGGATTCGACAGTTCCACTATCTGGGAGAGGCCGACCGCAACGTGCCGCCGAGGTTGTTTCCCGATCGGATTCGGCAGACGCCGGAGGTTGTGGTACGCAGGCTGGAGGGGTTCGATCACGGGTGCTGCTGGGTGGATGTCTGGCCGGATCTGCTCTACCGGTAGAAATGATCCGCCCCGGTTGCGGGGCGGATCGGTACGGGTTTATTCGTCGGCCTTGATGGCCCCCATGCGGAACTCGTCCTGAATATGGAACTTGTGGCATTCGATGCAGGGACTTTCCACCTGATTGTGGGCGTCCTCGCCGGCATGGCACTGCCGACAATTGTCGATGGCCGGGATAAGCACGTCGGCGGAGGTGTCGGATTTGTTCGCGTCGTGACAGTCCTCACAGGTCATGGTCTCGTGGCTGCGGTGGCTGAATACCGCTTTGCGCATCCAATGCTGGTTGAGGCGCACGGGCACCACTTCCCAGCTGGGCAGGCCGTCTTCGCGTTCGGTCTTGTTGACCTTGTGGCAGACATTGCAGACACGGAAGCGGAAGATCTCCTCGCCGACCTCCAGGTATTTCTGCGACGCCCATTCGAGGGCCTCGCGGCGCTCGTCCTTGGACAGGCGCTCACCGGGACGGCGGCGTTTGCGTACCACCTCGGGAGCGGAGTTGTCGATGTAGCCTCCCTCCAGTGCCCGTTTTGCGTAGTACTCTTCCAGCACAAACAGTACCTCGCGGGTCTTGCCGTGGGGTACCTCGCGTACTGCATCGTCGATTTCGAAGGTCAAGGAATGGCATTCCTTGCAATGTTTGACCATATTGATCGGTTCCATGCGGGCGCCACCGGGCTCTGGCTTGTGGCAGCTCACGCAGGATAGCTGACGGGTGCCGCTGGGCGAGTCGATACCCTCGGGCTTGAGATGCTTGTCATGGGGGAAGATCAGGTTGGACTTCTCCACCATCAGGTCTTTGTCGTCCATGGATACACGCTCTCTGACTTCTTCCTGCTTTTCGTCGTCGTAGGATGTCAGCGTGATGCGGAACTGGGGATGCAGATCGGTGAAATCCTCGGCCGGCAGCAGCTCGGCGTTGGGCATGGTTGTGTCCGGATCTTCATGGCAGTTTGAGCACAGGCCAGGGTCGCGCCGAACCATACCGTCTATGCCGTTATGGTCCTTGTGACAGGTGGCGCAACGGGTGCGGGTGAGGGTATCCAGGGAGTAGAAGTCCGGATCGGCATGGGCCATGGTGCTTTTGTGGCACTCGATGCAGGCGTGGTCGCGAACCATGCGGAAAGGTTTTTCGTGGCATTGCTCGCATTGGTCGCCAATGATGTGATGCGCCAGCGCCAGTGTGCCGCTGTCCCAGCTCCCGTCGCTGGGCACCGGTGAGGCGCGCAGCAGCTTGCCGACGCTGGGGACCATCACGCCCACCGCGGGAACGATGAGAAACAGTACCATCACCGCCACGAAGAGTATCCAGGACCAACTGCGCTTGCCCAGTCCCGTTTCCTCAATGGTGGTTTTGGACTTTTCCCGAAGGTCGGCCGACGGGCTGCCGCCCTTGCCTTGTTTTTCCACCACCAGGATCAGTTCGAAGCCATCCGCGGGCTTCTCCACTTTTAGCGTCCAGCGACCGACTTCAATGACATCGCCGGGTTGCAGATCGGCGGTCTTGAGCAAACGGCCGTTGACCTGGAAACCGGACACGGAAATGGCCTTGATGACCGGTTTCTTGCCCTTGCCCATGCTGATCGCCGCGTGGTTCAGTGACACGCTTAGATCATTCAAGCCGATGTCGGACTGGGTAGCGCGACCGACAGTGATGCGGTCGATGTCGAAGCGCTCGTCGTGGTAGACGATCGCGCCGGTGTTACTGTTTTTGCTCTTGATGTACCGGACCAGGGTTCGCATGGCTGCCCCTTAGCTGAGTATCACGGGTGGTGGTTACCAGTAGAAGAATACGGCGATGATATGAGCGGTCAGGGCCGCCAGCAGCGCTAGCGACAAGGGCACGTGGACATACAACCAGAGCTGCATCAGGCCGTGGTAACGGATGTCTCGACGCAGGCGGTCCACCAACATCTTCTTGCTGCGCACGATATCGAGCAGATCGCGCAACTTCTGCACGCGCTCCTGGCCATGGCTGCCGGCGAGATTCTGGGCAACGAAAAACAAGGTGGATTCGCTGTCCGGATCGGCGTTGGCGGAGGGCATGGCCATGGTGGGGGCGTTGGGAGAGCCGATGGCCGGCATCATCTGGGTAGCCAACTCCACCAGTTGTTCCTCCTCCATCTCGTCTTCCTTCTCTTGCTCCTTGCCGGAAATCTGCGCCCAGACACTGCCGCCGATCTTGGTGCGGTTTATGGAGCGCAGAATGATCTGGTGCGCCTGATCGCCGATTTGGGCCGCTAACGTGACCGCGGCCTGATCAAGGTTGGCGATTTCCTCGAACATCTGTTCACGGGTCTGGCTTTCCCGATTGGCGGTTATCAAAGATGGATAGCGTGCATAGGCCACTATGCCGAAGATGCCGCTGGCGATGACGATCACCATCAGCGAGTAGGCGAGCATGTGCAGGTTCCAGGCAAACTGGAACCCGCTGTGCAGGGTGGCCACCAGTAACAGGGCCATGCCCAGATAGACGTGCGCCGAAAGCCAGCTCTGTGTGGTTGCGCTGCCGCGCGAGAACTTGCGCTTGCGCACACCAAACCACAGCAGCCAGAGGATCAGCAGCGCGCCGATGGTGCCCAGGGTGTAGCCAAGCCAGGTGCCGCCATTGGGCGGTTCGGTGGGTATGTACACGGCGTAGGCGAAAATGGAAAGGGCGGACAGAATCAACGCCACTTTCAGATAGCGAAAGCCTTTGTAGACCAGAAATGACTGGTGCATGGGTTTCCTCTTCCGGGCCTGAGCGATAGCTGCTGGATCGTAACGGGACGGCCTGCGACTGCCAGCGGCGGTATAGTGCCGGGCGCGCCATCCATCCTGAAGGCTCGTCGAACGATACGTCTCTATGATAGACGGTTGGAAATTTTTTTCGCGCTGAAGATTTTGTCGGAAAAATACTTTCCGGACGGTTTTCCTGGGAGCGGACAGCCGGTTTGGGGCACGCTGAGTGACATAAGCTGCTAACCTTACGATGTTAGGCATTGCGATCTCAGCGGTCGCTGGCCTCATTGGGGAACTTACGCTAGCCACGAAGAGGGGGCCCGGTGCAATTTCACTCTCACGCGATCACCCACACCGGTAAGGTGCGAAAGGTGAACGAAGACAGCGTCCTGGATCGCCCGGAGGCATCTCTCTGGGCGGTGGCGGATGGTATGGGAGGGCATGATGCCGGCGACGTGGCGAGCCAGACGGTGGTGCGCAGGCTGTCGGAAGTCAAGCCTCTCCCGGATGCGCCCAGCTATGTGGATGCCATCGAAGATGCCTTGATGGACGCCAATCGCTACCTGCGCCAGCGCGCGAGTGACGCTGGCGGCGGGCGGATGTCCGGTACCACGGTGGTGGCGGCCGCCGGATTCTCCACCCACATTGTATACATGTGGGCGGGCGATAGCCGGCTGTATCTGGCGCGGGATGGCAAATGCATGCAGCTCACCCGCGACCACAGCTATGTACAGGCACTGGTGGAGCAGGGGCAGATTACCGAAGAGGAAGCACAGATTCATCCCCAGTCAAACATCATCATGCGGGCGATCGGCGCCCAGGATGACATTTTTTTCGAATGCGATATGGTACGTATTCGCGAGGGTGATCTCGTTCTGCTGTGCACCGATGGCGTTTACAGGAGTATTGAGCCGCAGGAATTGCGGGACATCATGCTCACGGGCGGCGATGAGAAGACCGTCGCTGCTCTATTGCAGAAGCGTGTGCTTGAGGGCGATGCGCGTGATAACCTCAGTGCATTGGTGATCCGTGCCGCCTAGGAGGGCCCTTTGGCCCCACGAGGCGCCAGGGTTCGGTCTACAATCTCGCCAATGGCAAGCAGTTCTGTATCGGTCGCCGTGAAATCCAACACCAACGGGCGTCAATCCGCGGGGAGTAACCCCATGATCAGCCTGGCCACCGGGGCCGAAGCGCAATTGCGTCGCTGGTCTAACGAGGTCGCGGCCGGGTCGATGAGCTTTGCGGAATACCGCGAGCGTCGCGCCGGTCTTATTCGGCAAGTCGTTGGATCGGAGGAAGTTTCGGCCGACGAGGCCCTGCTGAGCAATACCGCCGAGCGTGGCGAGGTGCCGGAGGAGGTCGGCAAAGGCCGCGTGAGAGAGTCGCTTTTGCACGGCAAGGTGCTGTTTTCCTTAACCTTGATTGCTGCGGTTGTTGGGCTCCTGGTGCTTGCGTACGTGTTGAAATGGTGACTGGAGAACGCAAACATCGATCAGGTCCGGTGTCGTCGGCGGATGGCGACGTGTCGTGCCGTTTGCCGGCTTTCGGTCGTTCGCACGATATCCCTCGCCACAGCGTATGCGTGATGGGCAGGAGGCCGAGACGATAATGGAACCAAAATCTTCCGAGTGCGCCATCCTGTTCGCGGATATCTGCGGTAGTACCGAACTTTACGATCAGGTTGGGAATCTCGCCGCGATGGAGCGGGTTTCGACGGCTATCCAGGCGATTTCCGCCATTGCCGTCGAGGCTGGCGGGCGCGTGATCAAGACCATTGGCGACGAAGTCATGTGCACCTTCCCGCAGGCCGGTAGCGCAATCGAGTGTGCCAGCGCGATGCAGCGGGCGATGGATGACGGTGCAAGCGCTGTCGGTCCGGAGACACTGCCCATGTTGCCGATCAAGATCGGCATTCACTACGGGCCGGTGCTGGAGGAAAATGCCGACGTATTCGGCGATACGGTCAACGTGGCCTCGCGTATGGTCGGGCTGGCCAAGCCTGGGGAAATCATCACCACCCTGGCTTCCGTCGAGGGCTCACCGGAAGAGACTCAGGCCAAGACCCGCTTTATTGATCGAGCCTATGTGAAGGGTAAGAAGGACCGCATCGACGTCTACGAGGTCATCTGGCGCGAGGGTGACGATCTAACCGCCGTGTTCAGTACGGATTCGCCAACCGGGCCGCTTGGCGCAAAACTGCTGCTATCCCTGGGTGGCAAGTCGGTGGTCCTGGACGCCAAGAATGCCAGTGCCTCCCTCGGACGATCCTTCGACAACGACATCGTCGTCAATGATTCCACCGTGTCGCGACGCCACGCGCGCGTTGAATGCCGACGCGACAAATTCTTTCTGGTCGATGAGAGTCGCAATGGCACTTATGTTCAGCCGGAAGCCGGGCGTTCCATCACTCTGCGCCGGGACGAGATGCTGCTGTCCGGCGCCGGAATCATTACGCTCGGCAGGCCGGTGGACGAGGCCGGCGCCGACACGCAGATCCGGTACGTAGGCGAACGCGCCTGAGCTGCTGCCCGTACGGTGGTGTTGTTTTCCCCACGATTGTTGTACAGAACTGGCATTTGAGGCCGGATTACAACGATTGTGTAGTAATTTCTACTACATTTTAACTGTGGCACCTTCCTGGGCCGGGCCTGAAGAATTCAGATGTAAAACGTTGGGAGTCGAACGATGAAGCAATCCAAGAGAGCCGGTGGTCGTGCAAAGGCACTCATCCCCGTGATGGTTTTGGGCAGCCTGCCTCTGCTGTCGCCCGGCTGGCAATCCGTGCTGGCGCAAATCTATCAGCCGATCGATCAACCGCTGCCCGATCCCAATGCCACAACCATCGGCAGTCGGGCGGCAGCCAACAATCCCAATGGCGCCACCGCAGGCGCGGCGATCGAAACCACGTGCGGCACGGGCTTCAATCAGGCGTCCTCAGTGGCCTCCCAGCAAGCCTTCGGCGCTGATTGCAACGATCTCTTCACGGCCTCGGCAGCCGGCGATCCCAACGTCGACAATGCCCTTCGCCGCATCGCCGCTGAGGAAATCTCAGCCCAAAATACGGCGGCTCTGAACAACACCCGTGTACGTGTCTCGGTACTTACGGGCCGTCTTCAAGTCCTGCGCGCGTCATCCGGCTATGCACCCTTTGCCGCTCTGGATGCCCCGGAGTTGGGTCTGTTTCGTGCCCAGGGTGGCGGGGCATCCGCCGATGGTTCGTTCGGTAAGTTGAGTGGCTTCATCAACGGCAAATACAGCAAGGGGGATCAGAAGGGGGATTCCTTCGATCCAGGCTTCGATTTCAAGACGACTTCTCTGACAGCGGGTCTGGACTACCGTGTCTCTGAAAGTGCGGTATTCGGCGTCGCCCTGGATTTCTCCAACGGTGACGCGGACTTTGACAACAACGCCGGCGACCTGGACATCGACAGCTATAGCGCAACGCTCTACGGCAGTTTCTACACGCCGGACGGCCTGTTCATCGACGCACTGATGGGTTTCGGACGTACCAACTATGACCAGAAGCGTAACATCGTCTACACCCTCAATCAGGGTGTGAACGGCGTCACCTCGGTCAACCAGGTGGCCTCGTCCGACCCGGAAGCCGATGTGTTCAACGCCAGTCTGGGGCTGGGATATGCAGTGGTGCACAGCGGCTGGACCATCTCGCCCACCTTGCGGTTGGATTTCGTTCGCAATGACGTGGAGGGATACACTGAGTCGGCCAGTAACCCCACCGCGCCCGGCGCCGGATTTGCCTTGAGCGTGGACAAGGCCAAGTTCGAATCCTTGACGTCCAACATCGGCTTCCAACTCGGCTACCCGATGAGCCAGTCCTGGGGCGTCCTGGTACCTCAGGCCCGTTTGGAGTGGGTGCACGAATTCATGGACGATTCACAGACCATCGGTGCCCGCTTCACCGGCGACTTCAACCAGCAGAGCCTGTTCGTCCGTACCGGAAACCCGGATCGCAACTGGGGTAGTCTGGGTCTTGGCCTGTCGGCGCAGTGGGCGGATGGCAAGTCCGGATTCCTTTCCTATGAGACGGAATTCGACCGCGACAACGTAACCATCAATACGATCCGTGCCGGCTTCCGTATGGAATTCGATTGATCTGACAGCCGCAAGGCTTCGGTTGAACCACATGAAGCCTGTTCGCAGCCAAGCTGTGAACAGGCTTTTTTGACTGTGGATATTATTGTGGGCTGGATCTTGCCGGCTCAAGTGTTCGCCCGATGCTGCCGAATCTATCTGCCGCAGACATCGCCTTGCGCAACAACCGGAGATACGCCGGCTTCCGTGGTGCAGGGCGGTTGTTGCGGAGAGGTTAGACCTTTGCCCGGCGATGGCATGGACCGGGCAGACTCACGATAAGAGGGTTTGGGATGCAACTGAGGGCAAATCTGGGCAAACCGGTAAAAACGTGGCTGCCCATCGTCCTGCTGGGCGGTGTGCCGCTTTTTTCGCAGGAATGGAATGGTGTATTGGCTCAGGTATACACCCTGCCTTCTCCGGTGGACCAGACCCTGCCGCCGCCCCGGCAAACCATCATCGGCGCTTTCGCCGGAGCTCGGAACGTCAACGGAGGTATCGTCGGCGCTGCTATCGAAACCACCTGTACCACGGGTTCGAACCAGATTTCCTCCCAGTCATTACAGCAGCGTTTCGGCTCGGATTGCGACCGTCTGTTCAGCGCAGCCCAGGCAGGCGATCCCAACCTGGACAGGGCCTTGCGCCGCATCGCGGCTGAAGAGATTTCGGCACAGAATTCCGCAAGTCTACGCAACACTCGTGTGCGCATCGCAAACCTGGGCCAGCGCCTCTACTCCCTGCGTGCTGCCTCCGGTTATGCCCCCTATGCGTCTCTGGATGACAGCGACGTTCCGTTGTTGCATCGCACCAAAGGCGCTGGCGCCAGTGCCGACGGTGATTTCGGACGCATGGGTGTCTTCCTCAACGGGAAATACAGCCGGGGGGATGAACAAGGCGATGATCGAAATCCGGGGTTCGATTTCTCGGCATCGGCACTGACGGCCGGGCTGGACTATCGGGTATCCGATGCGCTGGTCGTCGGTGTTGCCCTGGACTATGCAGACGGGAAGGCCGATTTCGACGATCAGGCCGGGGAACTGGATCTGCGCAGCTACAGCCTCAGTGTCTACAGCAGTCTTTATACCGCCGACGGCCTGTTCGTGGATGCCCTGATCGGTTTCGGCCGCACCGACTTTCGCCAGGACCGCAATATCGACTACTCCCTGAGCCTGGGGCCGCTGGGGGCTGTAAGTGTCAATCAGGTCGCCAGTTCGGAGCCCGAGGCCGAGGTTTTCAACGCCAGCCTGGGTGTCGGCTATTCGCTGGTTCGGGGTGGTTGGACATTCGCTCCCTCACTACGAGTGGATTTTGTCCGCAACGACGTGGAGGGTTATCAGGAAAAGGTCAGCGATCCTGGCGCTCCCGGCGCAGGATTCGCGCTCACAGTGGATGCGGTCGAGTTTGAATCCCTTACCTCAAACCTTGGTGTGCAACTCGGTTATGCCACTAGCCATAGCTGGGGCGTTCTCTATCCCCAGGCCCGGTTGGAATGGGTGCACGAATTCATGGACGATTCTCAAATCATCGGCACCCGTTTCAACGGGGATTTCAACCAGCAGAGCCTGTACGTGCAGACAGGCGACCCGGATCGGAACTGGATTTCTCTGGGGTTAGGCGTTTCCGCCCAATGGGCCGACGGAAAGTCAGGATTCATTACCTATGAGACGGAGATCAGCCGCGAGAACATCACCAGTAACGCCTTGCGGCTCGGTTTGCGAGTAGAATTCGACTAACACAAAGGCGCCATCCTGGCGCCTGCCCACGGTCAATATCAGCGACGATGGTCCGCTTCTTGCTCGGCATTTTGGCGTTTTGTGGACGTTCACAAGCAAAATACGCTATTCTGGGGCGTTCCGGCGGCCTGGAAATGTAAGCGGCTGTCCGGCCCGAATCCGTTGGGCCGCACCACTTCGGTGCACGGCTCCCCAAAAAAAGCATCGAGAAAGCTCCCCAGGCCACTGAATGAGAGGTCAGCGATGAGTCACGGGACACTGCCCCCAAGACAAGGGTTGTACGACCCTCGCAACGAACATGATGCCTGTGGCGTCGGTTTTGTCGCCAACATCAAGGGCCACAAGAGTCACGGTATCGTTCAGCAAGGTCTGGAGATTCTGAAGAACCTGACCCACCGCGGCGCTGTGGGTGCCGATCCGTTGGCCGGTGATGGCGCGGGACTGCTGTTGCAGCTTCCCGACGCGTTTCTGCGCGGTGTCTGTACCGAGCAGGGAATCGAATTGCCCGAGGCTGGTGAATACGGTGTGGGTATGGTGTTCCTGCCACGAGAGCAGGAGAGCCGCGAGCGCTGCCAGGCCATCATCGAACGTTTCGTGCAGGCCGAAGAACAGGTTTTGCTCGGCTGGCGTGATGTGCCCACTGAAAACCGCACCCTGGGCGAGAGCGTCAAGGCCTGCGAGCCGGCTGTCAGCCAGGTGTTCATCGCCCGTGGCGAACATACCCGTGGCCAGGACGCCTTCGAGCGCAAGTTGTTCGTGATTCGCAAGCAGGTGGAGAACGAAGTTCGTAACGCCAAAATATCGGGTAAATCGGCCTTCTACGTGTCCTCCATGTCCACCCGGACGCTGGTATACAAGGGCATGCTGCTGGCCGATCAGGTGGGTGTGTATTATCCGGACCTGAATGACACTCGCATGGTTTCGGCCCTGGCGCTGGTCCACCAGCGTTTCTCCACCAATACCTTCCCCACCTGGGATCTGGCCCATCCGTTCCGCATGATCGCCCACAATGGCGAAATCAATACCGTGCGCGGCAACGTCAACTGGATGGCGGCGCGCAAAGATTCCATGGCTTCGGATGTGCTGGGCAAGGATCTGGACAAGGTCTGGCCGCTGATCCCCGAGGGGCAATCCGATACCGCCTGTTTCGACAACGCCTTGGAATTGTTGGTGGCGGGGGGGTACTCCATGGCTCATGCCATGATGATGTTGATCCCCGAAGCCTGGGCCGGCAACCCGATGATGGACAAGAAGCGTCGTGCATTCTACGAATACCATGCCGGGTTGATGGAACCTTGGGATGGCCCCGCTGCCGTGGCCTTCACCGACGGTCGTCAGATCGGCGCGACGCTGGATCGCAACGGCCTGCGCCCGGCCCG
>JAGRGI010000060.1:2267-17076 GCA_020445565.1 Chromatiales bacterium | reverse complement strand
GGCTGGTGGTTCTGGGATCCGGTCGAGAACGCGTCCTTCATGCCATGGCTGGTCGGGACCGGTCTGATTCACTCCCTGGCGGTCACCGAGAAACGCAGCGCCTTCAAGCGTTGGACGGTACTGCTGGCCATTTCCGCCTTTTCGCTCAGCCTTCTGGGGACCTTCCTGGTACGTTCCGGGGTACTTACCTCGGTGCATGCCTTTGCCACCGATCCGGAGCGCGGCGTATTCATTCTGGCCTTCCTGGGCATCGTCATCGGCGGCTCTCTGCTGCTGTACGCCTGGCGGGCACCGTCGGTGTTGTCGGGTGGCAACTTCGACTTGGTTTCGCGGGAGACTTTTCTGCTCGCCAACAACGTGCTGCTGACCATCGTCGCCGTCACTGTCCTGCTCGGCACGCTCTACCCCCTGCTACTGGATGCCCTGGGCATGGGCAAGATCTCCGTGGGGCATCCCTACTTCAATAGTGTGTTCATTCCGTTGATGATTCCGGTGGTGTTCCTCATGGGTGTGGGTCCGCTGGTGCGCTGGAAGCAGCAAAAGATCGGCGAACTGGTGCGGCAACTGTGGTTGTGGCTGATCGCAGCGGCCGTTATCGGCGTGATATTCGCGTTGCCTCAGGTAACCGACAGTTCACCATGGATCGGATTGGCTGTCGGGTTGGCCGCCTGGGTGGTCTTCAGTACCCTTGCGAGCCTGCGCAACCTGTTCCGAAACCGTTCCGGCATGGCCGCTCTGAAAAGCCAGGGCCGTAGCTACTACGGCATGTTGTTGGCCCATCTGGGTATTGCGATAAGCGCCATTGGAATCACCGTGGTGTCTCAGAACGGTATTGAGCGCGATGTGAGTCTGGCGCCGGAGCAGACTGAAACCCTGTCCGGTTACGAATTCACGTTCAAGGGCGTACAGCAGGTGCCGGGGCCGAACTACGTCGCCAACCGTGGCCATGTCACGGTGCACAAGGACGGCAAGCTGGTCGCTGACCTGCATACGGAGAAACGTACCTATCGGGTACAGCAGAATCCAATGACCGAGGCCGCCATCGATCCCGGTTTTCTCCGCGATATCTATGTTTCACTGGGTGAACCCCTGGGTGGAGGATCCTGGAGTTTACGGCTCTACTACAAGCCTTTTGTGCGTTGGATCTGGCTAGGCACTATTTTCATGGCCCTGGGCGGCATTCTTGCGATCAGCGATCGCCGCTATCGTGTCCCGGCGCGTAGCCGTGTCGGTGCCATGGCGGGTCTGGCAGCGGAGGGTAAGGTCTGATGGTTCGTTATTTGATTCCTCTGGGAGTCTTCATCGTACTGGCAGCGTTTCTCTACCGGGGGTTGTCGCTGGATCCGAAGGAGGTTCCATCTCCCCTGATCGGCAAGCCTGCGCCGGCCTTCCAGCTCAGTGAGCTGGAAGATGTCTCGGTAACTATCGGCAACAAGGACCTGCTCGGTAAGGTCTCCCTGCTGAACGTCTGGGCAACCTGGTGCGTGTCCTGCCGGGCCGAGCACGAGGTGTTGATGAGGCTGGCTGAAAGCGGGGAGGTCGATATTTACGGCCTCAACTACAAGGATGGCCGCCCCGAGGCCCTGCGCTGGCTGAAGATGTTCGGCAACCCCTATGTCGCCAACGCTTTCGATGCCGACGGGCGCGTCGGCATCGACTGGGGGGTCTATGGAACCCCGGAGACCTTCCTCATCGATCAGAATGGCATCGTTCGCTACAAGCATGTCGGGCCGATCAGCGAAGAGGCTTTGTCCAGCGTGCTATTGCCGAAAATCCGCGAACTCAAATCCCAGCGAGGCTGAAGTTGAAACTGCGAACCCTGCTGGCGCTTTGGTTACTCCTGGCGCCTGTTTCCTACTGCTTGGCGGCCACCGACGTTTTCAACTTCGATAGTCCCGAGCAGGAACAACGCTATATGCAACTTGCCGAGGAACTGCGGTGTCTGGTGTGCCAAAACCAGAGCCTCGCGGGCTCCAATGCTGAGCTGGCCGGCGACCTGCGTCGGGAAGTGTACGAAATGGTGCAGGCCGGCAAATCCAACGAAGAAATCGTCAGTTTTCTGGTGGCCCGTTATGGGGATTTCGTGCTCTATCGTCCGCCTGTGCGCACAAACACGGCCTTGTTGTGGTTCGGTCCGTTTATCGCGGTGATTATCGCAGCGCTGCTGTTGTTTCGGTTCATACGCAGGCGCAAGACCACAGCCGACCCCGAATTCACCGATGCTGACCGCGCCAAGGTTGCGGAAGCTCTCACGCAAGTCGAACAGCAGCAGCGAGATAAGGCCCAATGACCGTTTTCTGGATTTTCGTCGTCTTGCTTCTAGGCATTTCGTTTGTGTTCCTGTTGCCGCCGCTGGTTCGCGGCCGGGTACGGGCGGAAGAGGTGGATCAGGAGTCCATCAATGTTCAACTTTACAAGGAGCGTCTGGATGAGTTGCAGAACGACCAGGAAAACGGCTTGTTGAGTGGGGAACAGTTCGCTACCGCCAAGGCCGACCTGGAAAAATCTCTGCTCTATGATCTTTCGGGCGATAAAAAAGCTCCTCAGCCAACCGCTTCGCGTGGTCCAGGCCGTTGGGTAGCCGCTATCGCCATTGCCTTTGGCGTGCCCGTTGCCAGTGTCGCACTTTATTCGCACCTGGGTGCCAGCAAACTTCTGCCGGCGCTGGAGGCATCCGCCCTGGAACGGCAGATGAACCGCGCACCTGGCGCTGTGGCCGACGCCAGTCAGGGGCAGACGCCGCCCCATCCCGGCGCTGCTCCTGGTCAGCAGGCGCCGTCGGTGGAAGAGATGATCGCCGGTCTGGCCAAGCGCATGGAAGCCAATCCGGACGATCCCAGGGGATGGTATATGCTGGCGCGCAGCTACACCGTGACCCAGCAATATGCCGAGGCGGTAAATGCTTATGAAAATGCCTATCGCCTGGTACCCACGGACCCGGACATCGCAGCCGGTTATGCGGAGGCCCTGGCCCTGGTCAACAACAGCCAACTGACGGGTCGGCCCACCGAGCTTCTCGAAGAGGCCCTGGCGGCAGATCCCAATCACATCCGTGCCAACTGGCTCAGGGGCTTCGCCCACTACCAGGCAGGCGAGGTGAAGGTTGCCATCGCGCAATGGGAAAACATGCTTGCCCATGTGCCGGCGGATAGCCCGGATCGTGAAAACATTATGCAGATCATCCGCGATGCACGTGCCGAAGCTGGCATGGCCGACGTATCTCCCTCCAGCACGGAGCCCGTGGCGGTTTCAGCGCCCGCCAGCGTCGCTGGCGACGGCAAAACCATCACCGTGAGTGTGAATCTCGCCGGAGATTTGGCAGACAAGGCCGATCCCGACGATACGCTATTCCTGTTTGCCCGCGCCGTAAGCGGCCCGCGTATGCCCCTTGCAGTAGTCCGCAAGCGGGTAGCCGATCTGCCTCTCACCGTGACTCTGGACGATTCCATGGCTATGTCCCCGGCCATGGTGCTTTCCAGCTTTCCCGAAGTGAGCATTGAGGCGAGGGTCTCCAAATCCGGCAATGCCATGCCGAGCACGGGGGATCTGCGCGGCATGGTCAGCCCGGTAAAGCCCGGTGCCGGAGAGCCCATCGCATTGCTCATCAATTCTCAGGTTCCTTGAACCGCGCGACCGGATAAGTGTGTTGCAACGACCGGGGCTTTGCTCCGGTCAGCGGTTTGGTATCGGGCCAATCTTCAGTAGGCTAGGTTGGTCGCCAATGAACGGACGAAAGTGCTCGAAACAAGGATCTAAGCACGACAATCTCATTGTCGGAGTACTGGATCTGCTTTTCCTTTCCTGTCCGCTATACTCCGGGCAAAGCGCCCGGCCCTGCCCTTCTTCCATCGATACGGGCCGATACTGAGTTGCCTGGCCGAAAGCCTGCGCTTTTCCGGGTGAAGGGCGGGGACGAGAATGTCGGATCGCAAGGACTCTTACCGACTTTCAGGCTTCCGTTGACGTCGGCAGCAGTAAAATAGCCAGTGGTTTAGTGGCAATACGACGAACTGAGACGATTCCGCTCTCGCCAAGTGGAATTCCGGAAAGGTTGAATCGTTACAACAAGCTGAGACCTACTTCATTCGTTCCAAGGGCCTGAGCGTGTAGGCTTGAGGCTCTGAAAGGGGTGAACGCTGGCAACTGAGCCCGTCCCTGACGAGAATTGCGCCGGTCGATGGCAAGTGGTTCTCAGCCATTTCGACCATGGCGAAGGGTAAAAGTCTGAGACAAAGGCGCAATGGTTATCACCGAAGAAGTCGGAATGGCCACGGAATGTTGAAACACCTTCGATCGAAATTCTCGCTCATACCCCACGCGCTGAAAGTTATGTGGCCGTGGCTATGGTCTCCCCGGCTGGCGCGAAAAACCCGGATGGCATGCTTGGCTTGGGCTTTTCGGGGGGGACGCTCGCCATGAGCGCCTACCGATGGAGCGCTCTTCTGGTGCTGATTGCGCTATTGGGGTTGGCAAGTGCCGTCGCGTGGTGGAATCGTGGCGAGCGGCTGGAGCAACAGCGGGAGTTCCAAAGAGAACTGGGGCATCATTCGGTTCGAACGACCAGTGTGCAGGTAGACAGGCTGACCAGACAACTGCGCGGCAAAGTGGCTGAATTTGTGCGGAGACATGCGGCGACGCTGGCGTCTCTCAAGGTGGACCCGACCAATCAACTGATTAATAACTCGCTGGCTGAGGCCGTCGAGTCCGCCTTTCCCTCCTCACTGGCGTTTGCCTTGGCTGCTCCCGACGGTACGCTCATTGCCGACGATGGTGAAAGCCTGGTAGGCAATCAGTGCCTGGCTGAGATTCGTGGTTTCGCCGGCAGCCAGCGGCACAATGCCTTGCTAGTGCATCCCAACGAAGGCGGTTTTCATTTCGACGTGGTTACCAGTTGGTTGGTTGAAGGGCGTCTGGAAGGTATCTTCTTCGTGAGTTTCTCCCTACAGACGCTTGCTGATCTGCTGTCAGTGGGGCAGCCGAAGGGCCAGCAGTTGATGCTCGTGCACACGACCGACGCTGGGCAGGAATTGATCGAGGTGACGGCGCAGGGTTCCCGAGAACGACTGAACCGGGAGTACTACCTCAGCGATGACGAGCGTTCACGAATTGTCGCAAGTGTGCCTGTCGATGGTACCCGCTGGCAGATGGTGGCAGTTCGGGATCTTGATACCGGCACCGAAGTGTTTCACCGTATCGACCGAGACACCCTGCTCATCGTGGCGGTATTCGCTTTGGCATTGGCCGGATGTTTCCTCTTGGTTCTGAACGCCGAAAAGCGGCTTAATCTTGCGCAGGGGCGCATGATCCAATCCGAGAAAATGGCGGCCTTGGGGCAGATGATCGCCGGGGTCGCGCATGAGCTGAACACGCCGTTGGGATATGTGCGCAGCAATATGCAGATCGTGCGGGAAATCAGTGCCTCGATTCGCACCTTCGTGGAGGAGGCAAGGCGATATCTGATGTTGCTGAACGGCGAAAGCCGAGATCCGGTAGCGTTGGAGGAGCAGGCAGAGCGTCTGGATGCCGCCTCTGTTCAGTTGGAGAAGAATCGTTGCGTGGAGGATGCCAACGAGTTGCTGGAGGATGGCCTGTACGGCCTGGACCAGATATCCGAACTGGTGGCGGACCTGCGAGACTTCAGTCGCGCCGACCATAAGAAATTTGTGCCTTACAACGTCAATGATGCCATCGAAAGCGCCCTGGTCATTGCCGGCGGATTGGTTGACGACAAGATACGCATAGACAATCAGATGGGGGAGCTGCCACTTATCTACGGAGTGCCTTCGCAGATTGGCCACGTATTCCTCAACCTCGTTACCAATGCCGTACAGGCGCTTGAAGGCGGCGGCGTGATCAAGCTCTACAGCGAGGTGGCGGATCGGCGAATCAGGGTCTACGTAAGCGATGACGGGGTGGGAATGGACCGCCAAACGATGGCCCGGATTTTTGAACCCTTTTTCACCACCAAGGCAGTCGGCAAAGGGACCGGCCTTGGTTTATCCATTGCCTACCACATCGTTGCCGAGCATCACGGAAGGATTGAGGTGGAATCCGAGTTGGGGAAAGGCACTACCGTGGTGGTCGATCTGCCAATTGCCATGAACGAGCGCAGGAAACAAAGCCGCAGCCGTTGGAAACGCTCTTTCGATGGCGGAACCGCCGAGCACTGATTTTCCAGGAGAACCCGCTCCAGCGAGTGCTGCGTTGTCGCGAGGCTGACACTGGGAATGTCAAGATAGGTGGGAATTGCTCTCGCCCGGCAATGGGCAATGAGGTCGACGGCTATTGGCCTTAAATGCGTGAAAATTGCCTTGGAATGGCGTGCATTCGATATCCGTCCCATTTCCGGGTAAGCACTTGGCTGGCATTCAAGACAGATCGCCTCCAGCGGATGTTCCTGTGTATCCAGCGTTCAACCCAATGACATTGGACTACAGGCAAAACCTGCCGGTAGTGCAGGGTTTAACTCCACCATCGGAACAGACGCTTGTGATTCATGGCGTTGACATCGTCAACCAAGCCGGGAGCAGGAGTGGGAATCAGATTGTTGTTGCTGCGACGATGTTCCAATGCCTCTTCAACACTGTGCACTAGCCGGGATGGCCTGATTGGCTTGGGCAGTATCCGAAACGTGTGGGTTTGGTTGATCAACTGGGTGACCAGGGGTTCGTCGTGGCTATCGCTGACAACGATGGTAACGATGTTTGGATGGTCCTTGCGCAGAATCGTCAAAAACTCCAATGTGCTCTGTCCGCTGACGTAGTTATCTGCAACCACCACCGCGATATTGTGGATCATGACGAAGCTAAGCGCTTCTGGAATCGAGCCGGCCTGATGGATGTCGAATTGTCCGGCGAAGCGCGCTTTTATCGGTGTGTAAACGGAATGGTCCTCATCCAGAATTAAAATCGACCAAGGCAGATTGCGCGCTATCTCGGGGTGTGCAATCTGTGCTTCGGTCGTTGGCACATGAACGGCTTGATCTATGACCTTGCGAAAGGAGTGATTGTCCCAGGGTTTGTGTACGTACTGAAAAACATCTGCCTCATTTGCGGTGACCAGTGCCGTATTGAGATCTGTGTAGCCCGTCAACAATATACGAATGGTTTGTGGAGAGATTTTTCTAGCTTGTGCCAGGGTTTCCACCCCTGACATGTAGGGCATGCGTTGATCGCAAACGATGACATTGACGTCGTTGTGATCCAGTGCTTCCAGAGCTTCCACGCCGCTCCCTGCGGTGAATACGTCATAGTCCGGACGAAACAGCGCCACCATGGAGCGCAGGATGCGCACCTCGTCATCTACGAACAGCAGTGCTGGCTTTGCCGGTTGCATTTCTGCGCCGCTATCTTATTGATCACCCAAGCCGCGTAAAATGGCGAAAAAAGCACTCAGATTCTACTTGACTAACCTTTGAAAAGCATATATTTGCCGTAATGGTTGCTATAATATGCGCGTCTTTCATAAAAAATAGTGGAGAATCGCAAAATGTGTCCGAGAAAAAAGGCGGCGCAGAAGGCCACGGCCGAAACTGAAGCTGAAGAGTCCAGCTCGGTTTCCGAAACCAAAACCGTTCGAAAACGCGGTGCGAAAAAGGCCGCGACCAAGAAGACTGCGACCAAGAAGACCGCTTCCAAAAAAGCGGGTGTTGACCGCGGGGCGGCCAAGAAGACCATTGCACGGAAGTCTACCTCCAAGAAAGCCTCTGTACGGCGCGCCCCCAGGGCCGCGGCGGCTGCACTGCCAAGTGATGTTGCTTCAATAGTAGCCAAAGCTGAGGCAGGAGTGCAAAAGGCCAGGGGTATTGTTGAGAAAATAGTCGATCGCGAGGCCCAGGCACGGATGAAGCTGAAGGAGGCCCGCGAGAAGGCACGGGCCACCGGCCGGGCGGCTGCCAAGAATGCCGTAGAGCGCCTGCGCGCCAGTGTGGCTGACCTTGCCGCCAAAAAGGCCGAGGCCAAGGCTGCTTTGCGTGATGCCAAGGCTGGCCTCGGCAGTGCAGCGAAGGAGGTGAGGGCTGTCACGCGGGACGCCAAACTGGAAGAGCGCAAGGCGGAAGCGAGGGAAAAGGCTGTAGCAGCCTTTATTCGCCGTTGGGACAATGCCTTTGACAAGAAGGTGGCGGCAAAGAACAAAAAGCCTGGACGTCGCGGACGTCCGCCAAAGAATCCGCACGACTGACCAGGAAAGTCAGTCCACACAAGCGCCGCTGACTGAAAGGCATCCCGACGAGCGCTCGGGGTGCCTTTTTTTTGCTTCGTGGGTGGATAAGCTCCCAGTGTGTCTTGATGTATGATCCGATGAATGGACACCGACAATACCTTTCTTGCTGAGAGGGGCAATCGGATTATGGGGCGCTCTCGGCAACTATGCCTTACAAGCAGGTTATCTCGGTGGCCGCAAGACACAAGGACGTCTACCGTCGGATCCGCGGGTTCCTACCGTTTACCCTCGAACAGGTCAGCACGTTGAGCACATTTCCGCCCGAGGCCGCAGGCCAGCTTAGAAACGAACTGGAAGGCGAGTTCTCCGTCGGTTTGGGTGCACGCCGTATGTTCGCTCAGGACGCTTCGCCCTATCGGGAAGTGCCTTTGGCGGTGGCTCAGCCAAAATCAATTGATGATTGTCGACGGATCATTGCTTTCGCCCATAAGCATAAGGTTCCGCTGATTGCCCGCGGAGGCGGAACCGGTCTGGCTGGGCAATCCATAGGCGCGGGGATCATTGTCGATTTTTCCCGTTACATGAATCGCATCCTCTCGGTGAACAGGGAAGGGAGATCCGCTTGGGTGGAGCCAGGCATCGTTCCGGTGCGTTTGAACCGTGTCCTGGCAGTAGACGGTTTGGTTTTTAGACCGGATCCTTCCACTTTGGACCGTTGTACGCTTGGCGGTATGGTGGCGACCAACGCCTGGGGTTCCCACTGGTTACGGGACGGGGAAACGGCGAATCACGTGATCTCTTTGGAAGTCCTTCTCGGCGATGGAGAATGTTACCGTTTTCGACGGGACCAATTAAGTCGAGGCGACAGGGAGCATGCCCTTGCCCGACGATTGACGGATTTGCTGGGCAGGCATCGGCAGGAAATGGATGCGGAATTTCCCAAGGGCATACCCAACAACGCAGGCTATGCCATCGATCGGGCCTGGTTCCCACAAGGAGAAGTGGATTTGGCTCGGCTGTTTTGTGGTGCCGAGGGAACCTTGGGGCTGGTGGTAGGCATGGAAATTCACCTTTCTCCGCCTATCGATTGGCAACGGGTGTATGCCTTGCATTTTTCTTCTGTGTCGGAGGCGCTGGAAAGTGTATCGCTATTGGCCGGGGGTGTGGGTGCCGGGCACCTGGACGAAGGACATGAAGGGGTATCGGCCATCGAACTCATGGACGCCGGACTTATCGCCTGCACCGCCGAGGTGCCTTCTCTGGCGCAAGACCGTTTCTGGCTGAAGGGGGGGGCGGCAGCGGTTTTATTGGTGGAGATCGATGCGTCCTCAACGGAAGCCTTGTCAGGTGAAGTCACCGTGCTGGAACGGCTGCTGGAGAGTTTGCCGGGACTCCAACGTTATTCCTGGCACGAGGGAGAAGAACGTGAGCGGATCTTTTCGCTACGCCGAGCTGCGCTGGGGGCGTTGATGGGGATGCGCGGCGGGCAGCAAGCGGTTACGGGGATGGAGGACGCCGCCGTCCCACTGTCGAAGCTCTCCACTTTTTATCGGGAGTTTCGCGATGCAGCTCGCGCTCAGGGAGTGGATCTGATCAGTTACGGCTCGGTCGGTGCCGGTCTGATTCAATTTCGTCCTTTGCTCGATCTGCGTCGGTCTACCAATCGCGACGTTTTCCGTGCCCTGCAACTGGAGCAGGCAAGTATCGTTTCACGTCTCGGTGGAAGCATCTCGGCTAAACATGCCGACGGGAGAATTCGGGCCGGTCTTTTGTCCAGCTTATATTCACCGCTCATCATGGGCTTGTTCCGGGATTTAAAAAAAATGCTGGACCCGGATGGCCTGTTCAATCCTGGCAAGATTCTTTCACCGAAAGAGCTGTTGACCGATTTGCGTGCAACCGAACCGGCAGCGGATGCGGAAAATTCCGGTTTCCGCTGGGGGCCATACGGATTGAACGATGCCTTGGCGCGCTGCCAGGGGGCCGCGGTTTGCCGAGCCGGTGCCGATTTCGGTTCCATGTGTCCGACGTTTCCGGTACTCGACAAGGAGTCGGGCAGTACGCGCGGACGAGCGAATCTTCTGCGTCAGGCATTCAATGATCCTGCCGGGATCTGCGACGGTGAACTGCTCGATGCCTTGCGTTCCTGCGTGGCCTGCAAGGCTTGTAAAAGCGAATGCCCGGCGGGTGTGGATATGGCACGCCTGAAATCCGAGGCCTTGCACAGGAAGTATCTGCGCGCTGGCAGTGATTTCGCAGATCGGATCATTGCGGCGCTTCCTTCCGTGCTGGCCATGAGTTCCCGTGTTCCGAGGTTGGCGAACCGGCTGTCGCGGGCCAATCTGGTGAAGGACATCTTAAAGATCGACACCCGCCGCAGTTTGCCGCTGCTGAAGCGGTATACGCTTGACGCCAACGGCCGAGGCGTTGCGTCGAGCGGAAACCCATTGTTGCTGCTGCTTGATCCGTACAGTGCCTTCCTGCATCCCGAGAACGTCAGGTTCGCCGTGGAAGTATTGCGCAAGCTGAACTTCCAAGTAAGCGTTTCGCCCTGGGTGAGCGCGGGGCGTTCGGCGATTTCCCTGGGCCATCTGGAGCGTGCACGTCGTGAGTTGAGAACCAGTCTGCGTCGCTTGCGCCCCTGGTTGCGCAATGATCTCCCTGTGGTGAGTCTGGAACCATCCGAGGCGCTGACCTTTCGCGACGAAGCGCCGGATCTGCTCGATGCTGAATTGCTCTCGGCCTTGAGCGAACGGGTGCGGTTGCTGGATGAGTTTCTACTGGAAAGGCTTCCCGAACGTGAACAATCTCCGACCTGGTACAGGGATCACCCCGTTCTCGTGCATACCCATTGCCACCAAAAATCCTTACAGGGGGAGGGGAGTGTCAGTGGCTTGTTGCGACGTGTCGGATTTCGAAACGTGCAGGATATTGCCGCGGGCTGTTGCGGCATGGCAGGCTTTTTCGGCTTGCGTCGCGGTAACTACGAACTTTCTCAGGCACTGGCCGAGAGGTCGTTGTTTCCCCGTTTGCGTCAAGCGCCCCCGGGCACGTCCATCGTAGCCAATGGTTACAGTTGTCGGGAGCAGATTCGCTCGGCAGGTTTTGCCCATGCGATGCATGTGGTGGAGCTGCTGTATGGGGTGCTGTGCGAACCCTCGGCAATAAATGCTCCCTCGTGAAATAGCCGATATACCCTCGATTCAGACACCCAAGACCTTTTTCAGTACGCCTTCCACCTTGGCAATGCTGTAGGGCTTGACGATAAAGCCCTTGGCCCCTTCCTTGATGGCTGTCTTGACGTTGTCCACCGTGCTGTGGGCGCTGACCATGACGATATTCGTTTCGGGTCGATGTTCGAACATATGATGCAGGGCTTCTATGCCATTGAGATTGGGCATCTCGATGTCCAGAAACACCAGGCCATATTCATGTTCGCGGAACAGGGCCAGTGCCCGCTGGCCGTTGGGGGCATGGTCGATATGGGTGAAACCAAGATGACGAAGGATGCCAACAAAGAAATCCCGCTGGCGGGAATCGTCTTCGGCTACCAGTACGGCCGTGGTGAGTTGAACCTTCATCGGATGGAAACCTGTTGCTGCCTTGTTTTCAGTAAGGTCAAGGGGCCGGTCAGATCTTTGTAGCGTCCGGCGCGAACGGTGTCTTCCAGATCCGCGGCGGCTTGAGCCAACGCGGAAAATCCAAAATTGCCGGCCGAGCCCTTGGTCTGATGAGCGAGGTCTCTAAGGGTGCCCCAGTTGGATGTCGCCATAGCCTCCTCCATTCCGCCGATCGCACCCGGCAGCCAGCGAAGGAAATCCTGCTGCAATTGCCGATACAGCGGATCGTCATGGAGTTGGGCGTTTTCCTGTTCTTTGCTGGAGCCCTCGGGCAGATAGCGCGCCAGAGTGGCGTTAAAGATTGGAAGGTCGATGGGCTTGAGCAGTACCTCCTCGGCCCCCGCATCGCGAAAGCGCTCCAGATCCACTTTCATGGCGTTGGCCGTGAGGCCCAGTATCGGCGTGACGTTGCCGGACATGCGCAAGAGTTCCGTTGCTTCAATGCCGCTCATTTCCGGCATCTGCATGTCCATGAGGATCAGATCGTAGTCGTTTGCCAGTGCCTCCTCCACCGCCAGGACGCCATTCTCCACGACGACGAAGTTCGCACCTAGTCGTTTCAAATACATGGAGACCAACTTTTGATTGCTGGGGTTGTCTTCCGCAACCAGGATGCGACCCTTGATGCGCTTCGATTTCGAAGGGCCATCGGAACCTGCCGTTTTTGGGGCGACAGGTTTTTCCGTGAGCATCGGGACACTCTCCAAGTGGCCGGCATCGACGTTACAGATGAAAAGACTGCCGCTACCCAGCAGGCTCTCCACCTGAAGCTCGCCGCCCAGTCGCTTGGCCAGACGGCTGGAAATCGTCAGCCCCAAGCCTGTACCGCCGTATTTCCGTGTCGTAGAGGTATCGGCCTGCGTGAAGGCGTCAAACAGGCTGTCGAGTTTGTCAGCGGCGATACCGATGCCTTGGTCCACTACGGAAAATTGCACGCAATTTGCCGATGGCTCGCAACTGGCTAAAAGCCAGATCGTTCCTTTTTCGGTGAACTTGATGGCATTGGACAGGAGGTTGAGCAGAATCTGGCGCAACCGTGTGGGGTCGGACTGAAGAGTTTGTGGAAGTGGCCAGATCGGCACGATCCGAAGCTCCAGATCTTTGGCGGCGGCCTGCCGTTCCATGAGCCCGCCCACTGCATCCAGCAGATCCAGGGTGTTCACGGCAATGAACTCGACCTCCAGTCGGTCTGCCTCAATCTTGGACAGGTCAAGGATGTCGTTGATGATGGCAAGGAGGTGTTTGCCGTTTTGAATGACTGAACGGACCGCATCCCGTTTGTCGGCATCCGAGGTGCTCTCGTCCAGCAACGACTCGCCAAATCCGATGATGGCGGTCAACGGCGTGCGGATCTCGTGGCTCATGTTGGCCAGAAATTCACTCTTTGCAAGGCTGGCCGCTTCTGCCTCTTCCTTGGCGCGGCGAAGGTTCAGTTCCGCGGAGCGTTGTTCCGTGATGTCGCGAATGAAGGCGCTGAAGTTGAGTGCACCGCGCGAACGGAAAGGTGTCATGGAAATCTCCACCGGAAATTCCCTGCCGCTGGCGCCGCTGGCGCGTACACGCAGGCGTCGCTCGATAACACCTGCGTCGCCGTCCGCCAACAGTTTTGCCAACCCCCGGTGATAGCCGTTCCGATGGCGCAAAGGAAAAATCAATTCATGCACGGGTTTACCCAATGCCTGTTCGGGGGTGTAGCCGAATATTCGGGTAGCCTGGGAGTTCCAACCCGCAATGAGGCCGTCTGCATCGATGGACAAGATCGCATCCAAGGCGTTTTCAATGATCAAACGGGTCTTTTCTTCACTCTCCCGGAGCAGCAGTTCGACTTCCTTGCGTTCTGAAACATCCCGAAAGGTGACCACCGCGCCATCATTGTGACCGCCCACGTCCATGGGAACCGCTGAGTATTCCACCGGAAACACCGTGCCGTCAGCCCGCCAGAAGACCTCGTCCTGATTCAGTATTTCTCGATCCGGTTGAAGTGCGGCATAGACAGGGCAGACCTCCTCGGACACCGACGAGCCGTCCGGCAACATGCTGTAGATGACGGTGTGCAGCAGGCGCCCGCGGACCGTGTCGGGCCGTTCGCCGAGCATGCCGGCAGCGGCACCGTTGGCATAGGTAATCACCCCCAGCTTGTCTATGCAGATCACCCCCTCGCCGAGGTAGTCCAGCAGGTCACGGTTGCGGGCCGTGCTGCCGGCGGATGGGGCATGGGTATGAATGGCGTCAACAGGCATCGTGTGTAGAGGGCCCGTGCCGGCTCCTGGACGTAGCGTGCGGATACTGTGTATTCGGCAGATGGGACCGGGGCTTGAATTGCCAGTGAGCGCCAACATGCGCCGATGCAGCGGGCTGCCCCAGTGTGGTAAACTCCCGCTTTTAGCTTCGCGGGGCGTAGCCACTGGCACAAGTGGCGCGCCTGATCGGGCGTGCCGGGCGATGGGTCCGGCTTGATTCGGATGTACTCCCTACCATGGCTGAGTTTGCCAAAGAAGTCGTTCCGGTAAATCTGGAAGACGAGATGCGTCAGTCCTACCTCGCCTACGCCATGAGCGTCATCGTGGGGCGGGCGCTGCCGGACGTGCGTGACGGTCTGAAGCCTGTTCACCGGCGTGTGCTCTATGCCATGAGCGAGCTGGGAAACGACTGGAATCGGCCCTACAAAAAGTCTGCCCGCGTCGTCGGCGACGTTATCGGTAAATATCATCCGCACGGCGATACAGCCGTGTACGACACCATCGTGCGTATGGCGCAGCCGTTTTCCATGCGCTACATGCTGGTGGACGGGCAGGGCAATTTCGGTTCTGTGGACGGCGACGCCCCGGCAGCCATGCGTTATACCGAGGTGCGCATGTCCAGGATCGCCCACTCCCTGTTGGCCGATCTGGACAAGGAAACCGTCGATTTCACCCCCAACTACGACGAGTCCGAGACTGAGCCGGCGGTCTTCCCCACCCGGGTGCCCAATCTGCTGGTCAATGGCTCCACCGGCATTGCCGTGGGTATGGCCACCAACATCCCGC
>JAGRGI010000060.1:0-2257 GCA_020445565.1 Chromatiales bacterium | reverse complement strand
CGCCGCACAATCTGGGCGAGGTGATAGACGCCTGCATCGCGTTGATCGACAAGCCTGATCAGTCGGTTCTGGATCTGATGCAACTGCTGCCCGGGCCGGATTTTCCCACCGGTGGCATCATCAATGGTGCTCGCGGCATTCGCGAGGCCTATCTCACCGGCCGTGGCCGCATCTACGTGCGCGCCCGCTATGAGATCGAAGGTGAGGAGGGCAGCAAGCAGTCCATCATCGTCACCGAGCTTCCCTATCAGGTGAACAAGGCGCGGCTGCTGGAGAAGATCGCCGAGTTGGTAAAGGAGAAGCGCCTGGAAGGTATTACCGAACTGCGTGACGAGTCCGACAAGGATGGTATGCGCATGGTGATCGAGCTGCGCCGTGGGGAAGTTGCCGAGGTGGTGGTCAATAACTTGTTCCAGCACACCCAAATGCAGACCGTGTTCGGCATCAACTCGGTGGCGCTGACCGATGGCGAGCCCCGCTGCCTGAATCTCAAGGAGATCCTGGAAGCCTTCTTGCGCCACCGCCGCGAGGTGGTGACCCGCCGCACCCTGTTCGATCTACGCAAGGCTCGCGAGCGCGCCCACATTTTGGAAGGTCTGGCGGTTGCGCTGGCCAACATCGACCCGATCATCGCTCTCATCAAGGCCGCCGGCAGTCCGGCGGAGGCCAAGCAGGGACTATTGGAACGTATCTGGGCGCCGGGCATCGTGGCCGGTATGCTGGAACGGGCCGGTGCGACGGCCTCCCGGCCGGAGAACCTCGCGGATATCTACGGACTGACCGAGAACGGCTACCGCCTCTCCGAGTCCCAGGCCCAGGCCATTCTGGACCTGCGCCTGCACCGACTCACCGGGTTGGAACAGGAAAAAATCACCGACGAATACAAGGCATTGTTGGTCACCATCGATGACCTGCTCGATATCCTTGGCAATCCGGACCGCCTGATGCGGGTGATTCGGGATGAATTTTTGGAGATTAAGGAGCAATTCGGCGATGTGCGCCGCACCGAGATCCGCATCGATCAGTCCAACCTGACGGTTGAGGACCTGATCAATGAGGAGCAGGTAGTCGTGACCCTGTCCCATGCCGGCTATGTCAAGGCCCAGCCCTTGTCTGCCTACACGGCTCAGAAGCGCGGCGGGCGCGGCAAGTCGGCCACGGCGATGAAAGAGGAGGATTTCGTCGACAAGCTGATCATCGCCAATACCCACGATACGCTGCTGTGTTTTTCCAGTCGTGGCAAGGCCTATTGGCTGAAGGTCTACCAATTGCCCCAGGCGGGTCGCGCGGCGCGCGGCCGCCCCTTCGTCAATCTGCTCAACCTGGAGCAGGATGAGCGTATCAACGCGGTACTGCCGATACGCGAGTATGACGGTGAGCGTTTCCTGTTCATGGTCACCGCCTCCGGGACCGTGAAGAAGACACCTCTGGTGAACTTTTCCCGGCCGCTGCGTTCGGGGCTCATCGCCGTCAATCTGCGCGAGGACGATACCCTCGTCGGGGTGGAGATCACCGGTGGCGAGGACCACATCATGTTGTTCTCGGACGCCGGCAAGGTCATCCGTTTCAAGGAAGATGAGGTTCGCCCGATGGGTCGTACCGCCGCAGGCGTGCGTGGCATTCGTCTGGGCGAAGGCGAACGGGTGATTTCCCTCATCGTGCCCCAGGGCGCTACCATCCTCACCGCTACTGAAAACGGCTTCGGCAAACGCACGCCGCTGGATGAGTATCCCCTGCGTGGGCGAGGCGGTCAGGGGGTCATTTCCATTCAGGTCAGTGAACGCAATGGCACCGTGGTTGGCGCCTGCGAGGCGGACGACGGCGATGAAGTGATGCTCATCAGCGACGGCGGCACCCTGGTGCGCACACGGGTAGACGAGATCCGCCCGGTTGGCCGCAATACCCAAGGCGTGAAACTCATCGGCCTTACCAACGGTGAAAAACTGGTGGGTCTGGAGAAGATCGCCGAGCCCGACGAAGACGAAGATTCCACTGAGGAAGACGCCTGAGCGGTCTGTTTGCCGCGATCTTCCCTTTCATTCAACGATTCTTGAGAGTCTCAATCTCCATGGCACGACCTTACAATTTCAGCGCCGGCCCCGCCGTGCTCCCAGAGGCTGTTTTGCAGCGTGCACGCGACGAAATGCTCGATTGGCGTGGCAGCGGCATGTCGGTGATGGAAATGAGCCATCGCGGCAAGGAGGTCATGTCGATCGCCGCCGAGGCCGAGGCCGATCTGCGTGAATTGATGGGGGTT
>JAGRGI010000059.1 GCA_020445565.1 Chromatiales bacterium | reverse complement strand
AACAAGCTCTGGAATGCCGCCCGCTTCGTGATGATGAAGACCGAGGGCGAAGACTGCGGCATCGCCGCGGGTGCCGAGGTTAGGCTCTCCGCCGCCGACCGCTGGATACTCTCGCGCCTGCAATCCACCATCGCCACTGTGCGCAGCGCCATCGACGGCTATCGCTTCGATCTGGCGGCCCAGGCCCTGTACGAATTCACCTGGAACAACTACTGCGATTGGTATCTGGAACTGACCAAGCCCGCCCTCAGCGAAGATGCCGCCGATCCCGCCGCGCAGCGCGGCACGCGCCGCACGCTGGTGCAGGTGCTGGAGTCCCTGTTACGACTGCTGCACCCCATCATGCCCTTCATCACCGAGGAAATCTGGCAGCGCGCCGCGCCCCTCGCCGGTGTGCAGGGTGAGACCATCATGCGCCAGCCCTACCCGCAGGCCGACGCCGGTTTGGACGACCCGGAGGCGGTCAGGGAGATGGACTGGGTCATGCAGTTCATCCTTGGCATTCGCAAGATCAAAGGCGAAATGAACATCGCCCCCGGCAAACCGGTGCCGGTGTTGCTGGCCAACGCCAGCGCCAGCGACGCCGAATGGGCCAGCCGGCATCGCCCCTACCTGGACTTCCTGGCGCGCACCGAGTCGGTCACCGTGCTGCCCGCCGGCGACCACGGCCCGGAATCGGCCACCGCCCTGGTGGGCGACATGAAGGTATTGATCCCCCTGGCGGGCCTGATCGACAAGGACGCCGAACTGAAACGTCTGGAAAAGGAGATGGGTCGCCTGACCCAGGAGGTACAGCGCACCGAGGCGAAGCTCAACAACCCGAAGTTCGTCGACAAGGCCCCCGACGCGGTGGTGCAAAAGGAACGCGACAAACTCAGCGAGGCCCGCTCGGCCCTGGAAAACCTCCAGGCCCAGGCCGAGAAGATACGGGCGCTGTAACCCTTTGGACGAAGACGTTGTTTACCCAGGGACTCAGGCTGCCGTCAAAGCCTGATCCAACCCGCCTTACATGAAGGATATGCGAAAGTGCGCGGCGGACCGGGTGTCGGCGCCAAGTTTAGTCGCACTGCGACGAACGCCTTTCACATGGTTGTGAGAGGCTGGGTCTGCGAGCGACGCGCGATAGCGTTAGCGCGGCAGGGTGCAGTAGGGTCCCGCCAACAGCCCGTTCTGACAACGGCATTGCCATGCCCCGGCCTCGCCGTTGCCGGGCATCACACGAACAAACCCGGACAGGCCCCTACCTGTAACCACGGTCGATCATGAATTGGGGCTGCGCCAGTGCGGCCCGGTGTATGCCTTCGTTGTAGTAACGGGTGGGGAAAGACCGCGCCTGGGCATCCTCCTCGCGGAAACGGCGAATGTAGTCGCCTTTGCCGGCCATGGTCGCCGTCCACCAGCCGCCCGGATAGACGCACTGGGGGAAATGCAGGGAGACGGTGTCGGCGAAACCCGCTGAGCGCATGTAGTCGTGGCAGGGAAGGAGAATTTTGTCCAGGTGAAGAATCGGGGACTCTGTCTGCTGGACCAAAATGCCGTTTTCACCAAGGGCACGATGGACATCGCGATAGAAAGGCTCGTTGAACAGGCCCTGCGCAGGCCCGATCGGGTCAGTGCTATCGACGATGATGACGTCCAAACTGCCCGGTGCAGCGTTCTTCACCC
Source organism: Chromatiales bacterium (assembly GCA_020445565.1). Taxonomy (GTDB): domain Bacteria; phylum Pseudomonadota; class Gammaproteobacteria; order JAGRCI01; family JAGRCI01; genus JAGRGI01. The sequence continues at coordinate 28,514 of JAGRGI010000059.1, read as the reverse complement.
AGGCCAGTCCATCATCGAACACCAGACGCGCACGGGGATCGCCGTTGGATGCGCACAGGGCAGGGAAATACTGCTCGGACAGGCGGGTTACGCGCTCGTCGATCTCGACCTGGGTGGCCTCTTCGACCTCCGGATGACGCAGCACCTCTTTCAGGCTTCCGCAGTCGCCACCGCCAATGACCAACACCCGCTTGGGATTCGGGTGAGCATAGAGGGCCGGGTGAGTCATCATTTCGTGATAGAGGAAGTTGTCCCGGTCGGTGAGCATCACGTAGCCGTCGATCACCATCAGACGACCGAAGGTCTTGGTCTCGTACACTTCGATGGTCTGAAACGCCGATTTCTCTTCATGCAGCTTGCTCCCGAGTTTCAAGGAGAAGGCCGTGCCGTCCGTTTCATTGGGTTCCGAGAACCATGTCTGATCCAGGGCCATGTATTCGCTCCGCAGCTTTGGTAAAACGCCCAATTATATACCCGTGACGTGACAGGCCCATGGGTTTACCCTAGCGTCAACTTTTCGAAACCCAAGTCGACCCATGAACTGGTCCATAGACGATGCCCGCCGCACCTACAACTTGCCCTATTGGAGCGGTGGGTATTTCGATATCGATGCTCAAGGACGGGTAGCGGTAGAGCCGAATCCGGACCAGCCCGGCAATTCCATCGATCTGGCCTCGCTCACCGACGATATTCACCGTGCCGGGCTGAGCCTACCGGTGCTGGTGCGCTTCAACGGCATCTTGCACCACCGCGTGCGCTCGCAATGCCAGGCATTTGCCAAGGCCCGCGCCGACAGAGGCTACAGCGGAGGCTACACGGCGGTTTACCCCATCAAGGTCAATCAACAGCGCAGCGTAGTGGAGGAGATCCTGCACGGTGGCGGCGATTGCGTGGGGCTGGAGGCCGGCAGCAAGCCGGAACTGATGGCGGTACTGGCCATGAGCAGACCCGGCGGCACCATCATCTGCAACGGCTATAAGGACCGCGAATACATCCGTCTGGCGCTCATCGGCCTGCGCCTGGGCCGACGAGTGCACATCGTCATCGAAAAACGATCAGAATTGGAGCGCGTGCTGGACGAATCGGAACGCCTGGGCATCCGGCCGTTGTTGGGCGTGCGGGTTCGCCTCGCCACCCTGGGGGCCGGACACTGGCAGAACACCGGCGGCGAGAAATCCAAATTCGGCCTGTCCGCCGGCCAGATGCTGGAAGCCATACGAACCCTGGACGATGTCGGCATGCTCGACTGCCTGCAATTGCTGCACTTTCACATGGGTTCGCAATTGGGCAACATCCGCGACATCCAGCGAGGCTTGCGCGAAGCGGGCCGCTACTACGCCCAATTGCATCGGTTGGGTGCCCCCATCGCCAACGTGGACGTGGGTGGCGGCCTGGGGGTGGACTATGAAGGCACCCGCAGTCGAGGCGCCTGCTCGATCAACTACACCTTGCAGGAATACGCCTCAAACGTGGTCCAGGCGCTGGCCGACATCTGCCGGGAGGAAAACCTGCCGGAACCGAATATCGTTACCGAGTCGGGCCGCGCGCTTACCGCACATCACGCCGTGCTGATCACCAATGTGATCGATACCGAACCGGTCTCAGAAGCGCAACCGCCCAAACCGGATCCCGAGGCCCCGCAGATCCTGCATGATCTGAGCGCAAACCTGCGCCATCTCTCCGCGCGTTCGGCGGTGGAAGCCTATCACGACTGTGCGCACTGGATGAGCGAGGCGCGCGAGCGTTTTACCCATGGATTGCTGGACCTGGAGCATCTGGCTCAGGCCGAAAACCTCTACTTCGCTACCTGTCAGGCGATTCGTCCGCTATTGCAGGCCAGCAATCGCGCGCAACGCGAGGTGCTGGACGAACTCGACGAGAAGCTCGCCGACAAGTACTTCTGCAATCTTTCGGTGTTTCAGTCCATGCCCGATGTATGGGCGATCCGCCAGATCTTCCCCATCCTGCCGCTAAGCCGCCTGAACGAACGCCCTGATCGTGTAGCGATACTCAAGGATCTGACCTGCGACTCTGACGGGCGCATCGACCAATACGTGGCTGAAGATGGCGTGCAGACCAATCTGCCAATCCATTCCACCCGCCCCGGCGAACCCTACCTGATCGGTATCTTCCTGGTCGGTGCCTATCAGGAGATTCTGGGCGATATGCACAACCTGTTCGGCGATACCGATGCGGTGAACGTTGAATGCCTGGCCGGTGGCGGCTATCGGCTTGCGGAACCGGAGCACGGCGACCGAGTGGATGAACTACTGCGCTACGTCCATTTTCGCCCCGACGATCTGCTGCGCACGTTTCGCAATCAACTCGCCGAAAGCGATCTGGAACCGGATCGCCGGCGTGTCTACCTATCGGCCCTGGAAGAAGGGCTGACCGGTTACACTTACCTGGAAGATTGAGACCTGCCCCCTATGCGCCATAGCTCCGCACTACTCAGCCACCAAGGGCATGTTCGCGCCCGCAACGAGGACTCCTGCACCGGTGTACCCGAAGCCGGACTCTGGGTGGTAACCGACGGCATGGGCGGCCATGCGGACGGCCATGTCGCCAGCCGTCTGGCAACGGAAACCATCGTACAGGCTATCGGCACCGGCCAGAGCCTGCCAAACGCCATCGCCCGGGCACAGGCAAGACTGCTCGAAGCCATGAGCAATGGCGAAGGCGAACACGGCATGGGTACCACGGTGGTGGTTTTGCAGATCAAGGGCAGCGCCTTCGAACTTGCCTGGGTAGGCGACAGCCGCGCCTACCTGTTGCGCGACGGGCTGCGGCCACTGACACGGGACCACTCCCTTGTGCAGGAATGGATGGAAGCCGGCCTCCTGACGCCGGAGCAGGCGCGTGTCGATCCGCGTCGCAACATTATCACCCGCGCCCTTGGCCTGGACGACCCCACTCAGACGTTGCCGGAAGCCATCTTCGGCGAGCTGCAAGCAGGCGATGCCTTGCTGCTCTGCACCGACGGTCTGAGCAACGAACTGGACGACACGACCATCGAGGCCCTGCTGGGCGAAGCGGGCACCGAAGAGCAGCGGGTACAGCGCCTGGTCGACGCGGCCCTGAAGGCCGGTGGCCGCGACAATATTACCGTCGCCCTGATTCAGATGGAGGGTTGATCGGGCCGACCCCTTTGCTGCCATTGGATTTGCTGATACCTACCCAAGGGAATTCCTAGGTCCAGCCACTTGCCCATCGTGCCCCCAGGGAAGACAATTTGCGCGCCGCATTTCGCAACCGCATCGGGGCGACGTGACGGCTTTCTATCAATCCACAAAGGGGTGTTACACGATGGCAGAATTGTTTTCCGACGATTGGATGAATGAATTGAAGGAAGCCTGGAATGCCGAACCGGAGGTTCGCAACAAGCTGGCCGACATCAACTTCTCCTCCGTCATCACCTGCGGTTTCAAGGATGAGGACAAGCCCCGCGGCGTGTTCGTGGTCGAGAACGGTGAGTGCGTACGCGCCGGTTCTTTCGATGGCGAAGACCCGAACTGGGATATGCGTGCCGACCGCAACGACTGGATGAAGTGGGTGGAAAAAGGCATCGGCATGACCGGCATGGGCATGGCCTTCACCACCGGCAAATTGAAGTTCCTCAAGGGAGACTTCAAGGCCATGATCAAAGACCCCCGTATGGCTGGCCCGTTCGTCAAGAGCTTCGGCCTGATGCAGAAGATCGGCGCCGAATAAGAAGCGCGCGACATAGAATTCCTGAAAACGGGCCGGCCCACGCCGAGCCCGTTTTTTTATGGCCGGGGGGTAACTATTCAGCTACGGCCGAGGTAAGCGGAGGGCTGGGGATTTGCTGAAGGAGTGTCTGCGCCGGGGGATGGCGCAGCCAGACATATACGGAGGTATTATGGGTGTTCTCAGAATGAACACCCGGCGCGCGAATTTCCCGGGGCAGCTTACACCCTGCCATACAACCGGTTGAGCTTGCTCACCCGATCCGCCAGGGCATCGGGCACCTTGGACCATGTGAAACGCCAACGCCAGTTGTGCTCGGTGGTGCCCGGCGTGTTCATGCGGTGATCGGCGCCCAGATTCAGCAGATCCTGCAAGGGCACCACGGCAAGATTGGCGGTGGAGGCCAAGGCGGCGCGAATGAGGGGCCAGGGCATGTCGTTGCGATCGGCATCGAGGTATTCGCAAACCTCGGCCTGCTCCTCCGGGCTCAGACCGGCGAACCAGCCACAGGTAGTGTCATTGTCGTGAGTGCCGGTATAGACCACATAATTGCGGCTGTGGTTGTGAGGCAGGTAGGGGTTCTCTGGGCCAGACCCGAAGGCGAAATGCAGTATCTTCATACCCGGCAGACCCCATTTGCGGCGCATGGCGTCCACTTCCGGGGTTATGATGCCCAAGTCCTCGGCCACCAGAGGCAGGGGGTCGAAGGTGTCGTGCAGGGTTTCAAACAGGGCATCTCCCGGAGCAGGAATCCAGGTGCCGTTGATTGCCGTCTCACTGTCGGCCGGAATCGCCCAGTAGGACTCGAAACCGCGGAAATGATCTATGCGGAGGATGTCGCAAAGCTCCAACTGCCCGCGCAGGCGCTCCAACCACCAACTGAATCCATCGGCCTGCATCACGTCCCAACGGTAGTGGGGGTTGCCCCAACGCTGCCCAGTGGCGGAAAAGTAGTCCGGCGGGACACCGGCCACCAGCTCGGGCCGGCCTTTGTGGTCCAGGGCAAAGTAACGCCGTTGCGCCCAGGTCTCGGCACTGTCCTCGGCCACGAAGATGGGCATATCCCCATAGAGCAGCACGCCACGTTCATTGGCATGGTGCTTTACTTCGCACCATTGCTGAAAGAACAGAAACTGCTCGAAACGCCGTTGAGCAAGCGGTTCGGCGAGGCGGCGTTCAGCAGCCGCCATGGCAGCGGGCTGACGGTCACGAAGGGCTGCGGGCCAGTCCCACCATGCCGAGTCTGCGTGCTCGGCCTTGATGCAGCGAAACAGACAATAGTCTTCCAGCCAGGACTGGTGCCGAACGATGAATTGTTCGAAGCGGCCGCGCCAATGATCGTCGGCGTGCGTCTGAAACCCTTCGTAGGCGGAGCGCAACATGCGCTCACGGAAGTCCTTCACCTCAAGCCAGTCGGTTTCGTCCAGGTCTTCTTCGTCGAAGGGTTCCAACCAGCCGTCCGCGACCAAGCGGTCGAGACTGATCATCATTTCGTTGCCGGCATGCACCGAAAGCGTCTGGTAGGGGGAACGGCTGGCGTTGGTGGGCCCTAGCGGCAGAGTCTGCCAGACCGTGAAACCGGCGTCGGCGAGAAAATCCACAAAGCGGTGGGCATCCAGGCCCAAATCACCGTTACCCACACCGCCGGGAAAGGACGTGGGATGCAGCAGCACGCCTGCGCGGCGACGGTCCAGGCAGCTACGCGTCGTGGACGCGTCGGCGGCGGGGGTGTTCATGGAAATCGCTATTCCTTACGGGCTGGGCTTTCGGATCATACATTGCGCCGCATGACGCCACCCATTGGCTGGCCGGCCCCACCGCCGCGGCTGAAGCTGTGGGCAAGGTATTCCGGGGCATCTTCACCGATCAATTCATAGAGCAGCAACAACTGCTGCCGGTACAGATTGTCGAAGGCGGCCACGGTTTCGCCTGGGTTGTAATCGCCGAACCACCAGAACCAGTCGGAGCCCTCGCACACGGCCATCTGTCTTTCGGCCTTGCGAACGCGGGTTTCCGACAGCCGGCCGATCGCCAGGGCATTGTCGAACGCCCGCTTGGCATCGACCAGCATATCCCAGCCACGATTCTTGTCCTTGTCGCCGATCCAGGTGGAGAAGGTACCGTATACCCAGCTACCGGCCATCAGCCCAGGGAGTTTCATCGGCGATCGGGCACACTCGCTCAGGGTGCTGAGGCGCAGGCGCGGGTGTTTGGAGAGCCCCGTGTAGAGCGCTTTCAGAAAATGGTAGCCGTTGTCCGGGTAGGTCTCCCAGGCATTCTCGCCATCCAATGCGATGGTACAGACGGCATTGTGGTTGTCTCGGCAGGCGTTGGCGATGTTCTCGAGGTTGTGAAGGAGATTTGCCACGGCGTCGTCCGCATGCCAATTGGCATACTGGAAACCCACCAAGTCGGATAAACCGTCGTCACGGAAGAAGCAGCAGGGACCGGCCTTGTCTCCGACCCGGTAGGCGCGATGCTGGCACTGGCCGGCGCGATCGTCGGGCATGCCGGCCTTGGCCAGACTGTTGTGCAAAACTTGCTCGCCCGTGGCAACCCAGTGCACTTTGTACTCGTGCAGGATCTTCAGAGTCTCGTCGCTGACGCTGCCTTCCGAGGGCCAGCAGCCCTGGGGCCTGTGGCCAAAGTGTTTCTCGAAAACCTCCAGACCTTTCTCGATATGCCAGCGTACCCGCTCTTCGCCACCAGGATAGGCTTTTGCCTTGGGGAGCGGCACGTTGGGCATGGCATCGCGGGCACTGTTGAGGTCCAGCATCAGCGGCATGATCGGATGCGCGTAGGGTGTGAACGAAAGCTCTACCTTGCCTTTTTCCCACAAACGACGGTAGCGGCCGATGACCCCCCCCAGCAAATCGGCGATCACCTCCATGAGGATACGACGATCATATAAGGTATATCCCTGCGCCTTGTCGACCAGGGCGATGATGCGTCTATCCTTCAGCCGCACCGTCTCGCCCATCCAGGCCAGGTGATACCAGACCAGTATGTCGGCCAGGAACTGGTCGGAGAGGTAAATCAGACTGGGAATGTCTTCCAGGGCGCGGCGGGCGATGGCCGCCAGTCGGGCAAAGGGCGGAAAACGCTGGATGAGACGATTTTCGTTGGCACGCAGACAGGCACGAATCAGCGACTCGCGCAGTTCCGTCTCCTGCGGGAGCACGCCCTGCACCAGGGCCGCCAGAAGCGGATCCCTGGGGCTGGCACCGCAGGCCAGGTAGTCCCTTGTTTGCCGGGCGTAGTCGTCCAGCTGTTCCAGCAGCGTGGGCGCGAAATTCACCACCGCCCGCGCCTCGGGGACCATCTCGATATGGGCGGCCATATCGACGTAGTCCTTGATGCCATGGAGGTAGGTCCAGGGCAGTCGATACTCGCCGTCAGAACCGGCCCGATACTCGGGCTGGTGCATGTGCCATAGCAGAACGACTTTCAGCCTGTCGTCTTTAGCGGACATGGTGCAGTTCTTGTCCCAACATTTCTGGTGTTACTAATACCACGTCGTTTTCGGTCACGTAGAATCGCTTGCGATCCTCGTCGAGGTTGACGCCGATCGAGGTGTTCGAGGGGATCTTGCAACCCCGGTCGATCACGGCGCGCTGAATCTCACAGTGGCGACCGACCTCCACATCCGGTAGCAGCACGGAATCCTGCACCAGACTATAGGAGTTGACGCGTACATTGGAAAACAGCAGGGAATGACGCACGGTGGAACCGGAGATGACACAGCCGCCGGAGACCATGGAGTCCACGGCCATACCGCGGCGATCTTCGTCGTCGAAGATGAATTTCGCTGGCGGACGTTGTTCCTGGTAGGTCCAGATGGGCCATTTGTCGTCGTAGAGGTTCAAATCCGGCGTCACGCCGATAAGCTCCAGATTGGCCTGCCAGAAAGCGTCCACGGTTCCGACATCGCGCCAATACGCCTGCCGACCTTTTTGAACGTCACGGAAAGGATAGGCGATAACCCGATAGCGGTCGATGATTCCGGGAATAATATCCTTGCCGAAGTCATGACTTGAACCAGGACTGTCGGCATCTTTGATGAGCTGCTCGTAGAGAAACTGCGTGTTGAATACATAAATACCCATGGAGGCCAAAGCCACATCGGAGCGCCCAGGCATGGCCGGAGGATGTTCCGGTTTCTCCACAAAACTTCGCACGCGATTTGTGTCGTCCACGCCCATGACACCGTATTCGCGGGCTTTGTCCAGAGTCACCTCGATACAGCCCACGGTCATGTCGGCGTCCCGTTCCACGTGGTAGGCGATCATGGCACCGTAGTCCATCTTGTAGATGTGATCGCCAGCCAGGACCAGCACGAAACTGGGCGCGTGATTACGGATGATGTCGATATTCTGGTAAACCGCATCGGCCGTCCCCACGTACCAGTTGTTCTCGATGCGCTGCTGAGCAGGCAGAAGCTCGACAAACTCGTTGAACTCGCCGCGCAGAAATCCCCAGCCCTTTTGAATGTGCTGGATCAGGGAATGCGCCTTGTACTGTGTGAGCACGCCGATACGGCGAATGCCGGAGTTGACGCAGTTGGAGAGTGGAAAGTCGATGATGCGGAACTTGCCGCCGAAGGGCACACCGGGCTTGGCTCGCCAGCGCGTCAGGTGCTTCAGGCGCGATCCGCGTCCGCCCGCCAGGATCAGGGCTAGCGTGTCTCGAGTCAACCGGCTTACAAAGCGCGGATCCTGGGTGGGGGTCATGAACTCCTCTCCTACGGTGATCGATTGCTGGTGGGAGCCGGTACCCGCGTTTCGGGAAACGGCACGATTCGTGTTTGCAAAGGATAAACCGGCTGTCGCCGATGTGACACTGATCGGATCAAGCCCAAGCGGAAATTGCGCCGAGGCCGGTTTGACTGCGATCATTCCATAGTGCCAAGCATCAGTGCAATTCTGAATCTCACCAACAAAGCGGATAAACTTCCCGCCTGACACCATCCGCAAGCAGGTAGCGTACCAATGACCACCGCATACCGCCTCGACCCCCAATCTCTCCGCCCTGGCTGGCGTGAAATCTTGGAAGCAAGGCATCATGACCCGTTCAACGTGCTTGGCCGCCATGACGGCAGCATCGTCCTGCACCTGCCCCACGCGGAGGCGGTTCGCGTAGAAGGCACTCTTTCAGTGCCCCGCCTGGAAGGTACCGACCTGTTCGTTGCTCCCCTGGAAGACGTCAACCTGCCGCCCCACTATCGGGTGCAGTGGACCGACGAATTCGGCCAGCAGCACGAGGACTACGACCCCTACTCCTTCGCTCCCCAATTGTCGGACTACGACCTGCATCTGTTCGGTGAGGGCAAGCACTGGCACGCCTATCGCTTCCTTGGCGCCTGGCCCCACGAAGTAGATGGCATACACGGCGTGCTGTTCGCCACCTGGGCGCCCAACGCGGAACGGGTCAGCGTGGTGGGCGTTCACAACCGCTGGGACGGTCGTACACACCCCATGCGCAGCCGTGGCGGCGGTGGCGTATGGGAGCTGTTCATACCCGGCCTGCACGTCGGCGCGATGTACAAATTCGAAATTCGCGACCGGCGTGGTCATATTCAGGCCAAATCCGACCCCTACGGCCGGCGTTTCGAAATGCGCCCCGGCACGGCTGCCCTGGTGGAGCCACGCAGCGGCTACGTATGGGAGGATCAATCATGGCTGGAGGCGCGTGCCAATCACGACTGGCAGCATTCCCCCATGTCCGTGTACGAGGTACACCTGGGCTCCTGGCAACGCGACGACAACGGCGCCTTTCTGTCTTACCGGGAATTGGCGGGTCGGCTTGTGGCCTACGTGCTGGAAATGGGGTTCACCCACATCGAATTGCTGCCCATTACCGAGCACCCGCTGGATGCCTCCTGGGGTTATCAATCCACCGGCTATTTCGCGGCTACCAGCCGTTATGGCCAGCCGGACGACCTGCGTTATCTGGTGGATCATTGCCATCGTAACGGCATCGGCGTGCTGGTGGACTGGGTACCGGCCCATTTCCCGAAGGATGCCTGGGGCCTGGCACGTTTTGATGGCAGCGCCCTGTATGAGCACGAAGATCCCCGCCGGGGCGAACACCGGGACTGGGGAACCCTGATCTTCAATTACGGGCGCAATGAGGTGAAGAATTTTCTCCTCGCCAGTGCCGTCTACTGGGTGGAAGAATTCCACATCGACGGCCTGCGAGTGGATGCTGTCGCTTCGATGCTGTACCTGGACTACTCTCGCGAGCAGGGCGACTGGACCCCAAACCAATATGGCGGCCGGGAGAATCTGGAAGCCATCGATTTCCTGCGCGAACTCAATGGTGTCATACAGGGTGGTTACAAGGGCACACTGATGATTGCCGAGGAATCCACCGCCTGGCCGCAAGTTACCCGTCCCGCCTGGGTCGGAGGCCTGGGCTTCAGTATGAAATGGAATATGGGCTGGATGAATGACACCCTTTCGTATTTCGAGAAAGACCCGGTATTCAGGCATTACCACCATGATCAGCTAACCTTCGGGCTGATGTATGCCTTTTCCGAGAACTTCATGGTCCCCCTGTCCCACGACGAGGTAGTGCATGGCAAGGGCTCCATGCTCGGCAAGATGCCGGGCGACGAATGGCAACGATTTGCCAATTTGCGGCTACTTTACACCTATATGTTTACCTATCCCGGCAAGAAGCTGTTATTCATGGGAGACGAACTGGCCCAGGGCGAGGAGTGGAACGAGGCGGGCAGCATTCGGTGGGATCTGCTCCAGTACGACTACCATCGTGGCATGCAGACCCTGGTCCGCGACCTCAACCACCTCTATCGGGAAAATCCCGCCCTGCATCGCAACGAATTCGGCTATGAAGGTTTCTCATGGATCGATTGCCACGACGCGTCCCAGTCCGTACTCAGCTATCGGCGAATCGCGGACGGACGCGAACTGGTCGTGTTATTGAACTTCACCCCGGTTCCAAGGGAAAACTACCGCGTCGGCATGCCCAAGGCAGGCACCTATCGGGAGGTGCTGAATTCCGATTCGTCTTTCTACGGCGGCAGTAACCTGGGTAACGGCGATAACCTGAACACCGATTCGCTGGAATGGATGGGGCTGCCCTGTTCGCTGGCCCTTACCCTGCCTCCGCTGGGCGCCCTGGTGCTGCAACTGGTCGAATAGACGAAATCCTCTCTTGGAGGCTTGCGACTGCCATGTCTTACCGTAGCTACGCCTTCCTTTTCAGCGTGGTCATGCTGATCCTGGTGACAATCACCCTATGGGTGAATGGCAAGATCCGGATCGACGACCATCTTGCCAGTCAGCGGCAGATCATGCGCACACTTGCAGACTCAGTGGCGGCAGAAACCGGTGCAAGGGTGATCAACCTGGAACGTCGTCTGCGCCTGTTTGCTGCTGACAATGAGCACTTGCTGGAGGACCTGGCCAGAAATCCGGAAAACGATTCCGCCAGGGCCAAGGTATTGCGCCTGATTGCCGATCACTTTCCGGAGCATTACGCCTTCACGATCGCCAATCAGCGCGGCGTGCCGCTGCTCGACGATTTCGACGACAGCGTCAGCGATCTGTGCCAAAAGGATATCGCCCGTTTCGCTGATGACCTGCGCCACGCCAATCAGGCCGTCATCCACCCGCAGCCATTTCACTATCACTTCGACATCATGACCGCTTGGGGCTCTGAATCCTACAGGGGCGTGTTTTTCCTCAGCTTTCGCCCAGAACTGATCTCCAATCTGCTGGCTCATCGGGAAATTCCGAATTTCCGCCTGTTGCTGCTGAACGGCGACGATCCCTATCTTATCGAGATAACGGCCAAAGGGGCCCGTGACCGGCTGGGTGAAAAAATTCGGCTCAACCAGGAGGAATTCGACCGCATCGAGTTCTCACCAAACGTGCCCAATACCCGCTGGAGGCTGGCCGTCATCCCCTCGCCCAACCTGTACAGTGATTTTCGGGAAGACGTGATCCTGCAATCTGTTTTCGTCATCGTGGTCTACCTCGTCATCGCCGGCGTCATGATGACCCTGGTATCGCGCCAGGAACGGGAAAGGGAACTGGCCGAGGAAGAACTGCAGAATGCCTACAGACGCTTGGAGCAACGCATGACCGAGCACCCGATGTGAGACACCGGAATGCCCCGCCCTTCTACGCCTCAAATCCCTGGCGGGTCTACGCGTTCGCCTGCCACTCTTCCCATAGGGCAGACGTGCAATTCGAGTTCAGCGCAGCACCAGGTGTTTGCGCTCCTCACCGTCCAACCAGTGTTGACGCACCCGATCCCAGTTGACCTGCAACAAGGCAATTGCCTGCTCAGCCGTCCCCACGCTGACCTTTACCGGCAAAAAGCGTTGCCGCATGCGCACGATATTTTGCCCGAAGGCACGCGATACCATCACCTGGGCATTGTGTTGAGCCAATAACCGCCCTACCCCGTGCCCCTGATGTCCATCGCCCTGTTCGTGGTGGTGATGATCGTGCGCGTGATGATGCTCATTGCCCGCGTTTGGATTGATCACGGTGGCGATCTTCTCCGCCAAACCCGCCTGCACCCGATACAGGTCGAAGCACGGGGCGTGGCCAAAGTGGCCGTCAGGCATACCCCCGTCTCCGTCCGACGCAAGGGCCACAATCATACTGTTCTCCATATCACCTGCATTCATTATTCGTCTCCGCTCTATGCCGCCCTGGAACGCTGAGGCCCCATCTGGGCAGGACTGAGACGGGGAGTAAACAACGTATCCACATCATCAGCGTCAAGTTCCCTGCCCTCACCGTCAACCATGGGCTGTTCATAGTCGTTCCAGCCGCGCAACCCGGTCTTCAGGGAGGCAACGTGCCGAAATCCCAAGAGTTGCAAGGTGCGGCCGGCCAGCATGCTGCGATTTCCTGAACGACAAATCACCACCACCCGCCGGTCGCGGGCTTCTGCCAACTCCGGCACAGTCTCGTCATAGCCATAGTCAACGGCGATCTCCAGAATTCCCCGGGGCACACTCAAGGAGCCCTCAATATGGGCTTGCTCAAACTCCGACTCGCAACGGATATCCAACAGCAAGGGGGGCCGATCGGAATCGATCTCCTCCGTCAGGTCCCAGGGGAAGATCTCCTCTACCCGACCGGACAGCTCCGCCACCATGGACCGATAGCTTTCGCGCATTGCAGCACACTCCCAAAAAAATTTGTGTCGCTGGTTCTGGAACGGCCGCGACAATACTGAGTGTGATACTAGGGATTTACCTTGGACCAGGCATTGAATATTATCAATTACTGATATAAAGACGCCTGCCCGCCGGGTGCTTGCCCTACGCCAGAAGCCTGTCCGAAATCAGAAAAAACAAATAGCCAACCACGAGCCAAAACAACAGCCCCAGCAATTCCAATCCCCTACCCTGGTAACTCACCGGCCCGAACCAGTAGGGTGGCCAAAGCACCTTCAACAAAACACGACCGGGCTTGCGCAGGCTGAATTCCCACAGACCGCTCTCCAGTGCCATGCGCAGGATAAGGCCGAGGCCCTTGACGATGCCGGTAAGCAGCTCCTCCATCAGGCAATGCCGGTACTGACGAGATCAGCCTGCCGCGACCCGGGCATTGCGGAAGATGCGCATCCAGGGGCCGTCTTCGCCCCATTCGTCCGGATGCCAGGAATACTGCACGGTTCGGAACACGCGTTCCGGATGGGGCATCATGATGGTGACCCGGCCGTCTTCGCTGCAAAGCCCGGTGATACCGCCGGGGGAACCGTTGGGGTTGAGAGGGTAGATCTCGGTAGGCTGACCGGCGTTGTCCACGTAGCGCATACCCACGAGGTGTTGCGGGATCTGGGCGCCTGCGGGAAATTCCGCGCGTCCTTCGCCGTGGGCAACGGCGATGGGCAGACGTGAACCGACCATGCCGCTCAGAAATAACGACGGACTTTGTTGAATTTCCACCTGGGCAAACCGCGCCTCGAACTGTTCCGAAAGATTGCGCACGAAGTGTGGCCAGCGATCGGCGCCGGGAATAAGCTCGTGCAGGTTGGACAACATCTGGCAACCGTTGCAGACACCCAGGGAGAAGCTGTCGCCACGCTGGAAGAAGGCGCTGAATTCGTCGCGGGCGCGGCTATTGAAGAGGATGGATTTCGCCCAGCCCTCACCCGCACCCAGAACATCGCCGTAGGAGAATCCGCCACAGGCCGCAAGGCCAGCGAAGTCCCTGAGGGAGATGCGTCCCTCGATAATGTCGCTCATATGGACGTCCGTAGCGTCGAAACCGGCACGATCGAAGGCCGCGGCCATTTCCATCTGACCGTTGACGCCCTGTTCGCGCAATACCGCAACCGCCGGACGGCGGCCGGTCGCGATCATGGGGGCAGCCACGTCTTCGGCGGGATCGAAACTCAGCAGCGGTCCAATGCCAGGGTCGGATACGTCCAGCAAACGGTCGAATTCCTGCCTGGCGCACTCGGCATTGTCGCGCAGGCTCTGCATGTGCCAGGTGGTTTCCGACCACAGACGGTGGTAGTCGCGACGAGAGCCCTTGAGAACGGTGTCACCCCGGAACCGGAATTCGCAGTTGTCGCTTTGGTCCGGCGTTCCGATGACGTGGCAATACTCGCGCATACCGACCTGAGCCAGAGCTTCGTTGACTTGATCCAACTCGCCGGAACGAATCTGCAACACCGCGCCCAATTCTTCACTGAACAGTATCTCAACCGGCCGTTCGCCGGCACCCGTCAGGTCGATGTTCAATCCGCAATGTCCGGCAAAGGCCATTTCCATGAGGGTGACGAACAGACCGCCGTCGGAACGGTCATGGTAGGCGAGAATGCAGCCCTCGTTCCCCAGACGCTGAATTGCCTGGAAGAATCCTTTGAGCAACTGAGGATCATCGAGATCCGGCGCCTTGTCACCAACCTGGGCATAGACCTGTGCGAGGGCAGATGCGCCGAGGCGGTGCTTGCCACGCCCCAGGTCTATCAGCAGCAACAGCGTCTCGCCCCGGTCCAGACGCAACTGCGGAGTCAGGCAGCGGCGCACGTCAGTCACCGGGGCGAAGGCTGAGACGATGAGAGACAGGGGCGCGGTCATGCTGCGATCTTCACCGTCCTGACGCCACACGCTTTTCATGGACAGTGAATCCTTGCCCACCGGGATGGCGATTCCGAGCGCGGGGCAAAGCTCCATACCCACGGCACGCACGGTGTCGAACAAAGCGGCATCTTCGCCAGCATGTCCGGCCGGCGCCATCCAGTTGGCGGACAGCACCACATCGCCAAGGTCGCGAATCGGTGCGGCGGCCAGGTTGGTGATGGCCTCGGCGACCGCCATACGCCCCGACGCGGGGGCATCCAACAAGGCCACCGGGGAACGTTCACCCACGGCCATGGCTTCACCGGCATAGCCCTGGTAGCTGGCGCAGGTAACGGCACAGTCAGCTACCGGCACCTGCCAGGGACCCACCATTTGGTCGCGCACCACCTGGCCGGTCACGCTGCGATCACCGATGGTGATGAGGAAGGTCTTGTCGGCCACGGTGGGCAATTGCAGGACGCGGGCCGCAGCCTCTGCCAGGTCCAGGCCCCCGGCGTCGAAGTCATCGGCCGCCGGCGGGCGATGGGACACATCCCGCAACATACGCGGTGGTTTGCCGAACAGCAGGCTGAGAGGCAGATCGATGGGGCGGTTGCCGAAATGCCGATCACTGAGAATCAAGGTCTGCTCGGCGGTAGCCTCACCCAGCACCGCATAGGGACAACGTTCGCGTTGGCAGAGGGCCTCGAACCCGCCCAGGTCTTGTGCTGCAATGGCGAGCACATAGCGTTCCTGCGCCTCGTTGCACCAGATCTGCATGGGCGACATGCCCGGTTCGTCGTTGGGTACCTCGCGCAGTTCGAATAGCGCCCCTCGCCCCGAGTCGTTGACCAGCTCCGGCAGGGCATTGGAAAGTCCGCCTGCGCCGACGTCGTGAATGGAAATGATGGGGTTCTCGTCGCCCCTGGCCCAACAGCGGTCGATGACCTCCTGGCAACGGCGCTGCATTTCCGGGTTGCCGCGCTGCACGGAGGCGAAATCCAGGTCTTCGCTGCTGGTGCCGCTGGACATGGAGGAGGCCGCACCGCCTCCAAGACCGATCAACATGGCCGGCCCGCCCAGAACCACGATCTTGGCTCCGGCCGGGATGCTGCCCTTTTCGATGTCCGCATCGCGGATGTTGCCCATGCCGCCAGCCAGCATGATGGGCTTGTGATAGCCGCGCGGCTCCCCGCCCGCTCGCAGAGCAAAACTGCGGAAGTAGCCGGCGAGATTGGGGCGCCCGAACTCGTTATTAAAGGCGGCTCCACCCAGGGGGCCCTGAATCATGATCTCCAGGGCGGAGGCGATGCGCGACGGTTTGCCGAAGTTTTCCTCCCAAGGTCTTTGCGCGCCGGGCAGATGCAGGTTCGATACGGAAAATCCGGTCAGGCCCGCCTTGGGTTTGGAGCCTCGGCCGGTGGCGCCCTCGTCCCGGATCTCTCCGCCCGAGCCGGTGGCAGCCCCCGGAAAGGGGGAGATGGCCGTGGGGTGGTTGTGGGTCTCCACCTTCATCAACAAATGGATGGGCTCGCGGTGGTAGCGGTAACGGCCGGTTGTGGGATCCACCCAGAAGCGCTCCGCCTCCGGCCCACGCGCCACGGCCGAGTTGTCCTTGTAGGCGGACAGCACTTCGCCGGGGTTGCTGGAATGGGTATTGCGGATCATGCCGAACAGAGTCTCGTCGCGAGGCTGGCCGTCGATGACCCAATCGCCGTTGAAGATCTTGTGGCGGCAGTGTTCGGAGTTCGCCTGGGCGAACATCATTAATTCCACATCGGTGGGATTGCGGCCCAGGGCGGTGAAACTCGCCAACAGGTAGTCAATCTCATCTTCCGAAAGGGCCAGACCCAGTTCGCCGTTGGCCCGCACCAGGGCCGCACGGGATCCGCCAAGAATGTCCACGGCCGTGAACGCTTGTGGCTCGGCGTGATGAAACAAGGTTTCCGCCGAAGAAAAATCCGCAAACGCCGCCTCAATCATGCGGTCATGGAGATGATCCGCACAGCGCCGCCATTGGCTGTCGCCAATTTCGGCATCGCTCTCCAGAAAATAGGCCACGCCCCGTTCCAGGCGCTTCACTGCCTGTAGTCCGCAATTGTGGGCGATATCGGTGGCCTTGGTGGACCAGGGCGATACCGTTCCGGGGCGCGGCGTAACCAGCACCAGTGTACCGGTTTCGCTTTCCTGCGCGGCGTCCGGTCCATATGTCAGCAGGCGATCCAGAACCCCTCGCCCGGACTCGGAAAGTTCGCCGTCGACGTCGGCAAAGTGCATGAATTCGGCGTGAACTTCCCGAACTGAAGGAACGAGTGCGCGCAGCTCTTGTAGCAGGCGGCTACGACGAAAGGGGGAAAGGGCGGGGCGTCCGCGCAATTGCAGCATGGTGGTTGCCTTGCATCCAAGGAAAGACTGGCCGGAGGGGCAGTCCCTCCGGAAAAGGCAACATCATATACCGATCCATGCTGCCTGATTAACTCATTCGGCCTGGATTGAAGACAAAAAAGCGAAGGGAAGCGGGAGATCGACGAGTGGACCTGGCCCACTCGTCAGCGTGATTCAAAGCTCCAAACGGTAGGGCTCGTCGCCATACCAGTCCAGATCCGCAAGCTCGCGGGCCAAAAAACGACTTTCGCGCAGGCGCTCGATCTCGCGGCGGGCATCGCGGCCGTTCTGGCGCCGCCCCTCGCTGTGACGGGAATTACCCTCGTCACTCAGATCGATTTCCTCGTCGAAAGACAGCAGATCATCATCGTACCCAATCGCCATGTGGACTTACCCCAACTCAGTACAAAAATGAATCCAATGCCTCCAGTACCTCCGCCATATCGCCCCCGAACGTGTGAAAATACAGGGGTCTGGGCCTGTGTTCCCCCAGGGCCTCTTGGATGCCGTTTTACTCACAATTGC
Organism: Chromatiales bacterium; assembly: GCA_020445565.1. Lineage (GTDB taxonomy): Bacteria > Pseudomonadota > Gammaproteobacteria > JAGRCI01 > JAGRCI01 > JAGRGI01. The sequence continues at coordinate 10,840 of JAGRGI010000059.1, read as the reverse complement.
GGGCTTCGAAAAGAGTGATTTTATTTATGATTCCGATAAAGCGCCCTAATTGAACTGCGCAAATTTTGACCAGATGTCAATGGATAAACCAGACATAATGAATAGCGAAGAAAGAATGGACCCAGCAGCCATCGACTCGCTTGGCGGGCACGGCCGCAAGGGAGGTGTTGCACATGAGTATGTTCCAGGCCCGAAAGGCCGGTTAGGATCAGGTCGGGGCAGAACAAGCCTCGACCTGCCAGCCGGTCGGAGAGCTAAACCGGCCTGACATCAATCATCGGCCCATCGCGGGAACGTGGAGGCATATTTGCCAATCCACTCCATGGCAGCCTCTTCCCCGGTCAGGCTTCGGCCTTGAGTTTCCTTGACCGTTCGGCGGTATTTCTCGATATGGCATACCTGTTCCACCATTCGCGCCCGAAAGGCATCGTCGCGATTCAACAGCTCTATGCCCACGTCATAGTGCTCGTTCACGCATCGACACCAGGCCACTCGGACCAGGGCTTCGTAAGGGGGGCGAACGGACGGGATGCGAATCGTGAGAACCGCCCCCACAGGCGCCTGACGCCGGCTCTCGAAACACAGGCCGCCGATACTGACGTCATGAACTCGCTCGACGTGTGGTGGCTGGTATTCGCCCACGCCGATTTCGATCGGTATGTCCGCCGGGTGTCTGATGTATTCGCGCACCTTGCTCCTCCCCTTCCCATTGGCGTGGCGGTGTGATGCCGCCAGTATAGCAGTGCTACCGGCTCGCACAGCGAAGCCGGGTAAAGGATTGTTACTTTGAACATTTGCCAATCAGCGGATAGGAGAAACCCGCGGCCGGATTTCGCTATGCTGATACGGCAAGGCCAGTGAACCTCTATCGGCAAGAATCCCGTGGAAATTGATACCGTCAATCTGCGCATCAACGAACTGATCTGGGAAACCGATGTCAGCACGCTGCCGCTGTGGAAGCGCCCCATGCTTCATCTGGTCCGCTTCCTGTACGTGCTTGGCCGGGATCTGCTCGAAGGTCAGCTCACACTCAGGGCCATGAGTTTGGTCTACACGACGCTTCTGTCCCTGGTACCGCTGCTCGCCATTTCCTTTTCCGTGCTCAAGGCATTCGGCGTGCACAACCAGATGGAGCCGTTTCTGTTCCAGTTTCTTGCGCCACTGGGCGACAAGGGGTTGGAACTGGGCAGGGAGATCATCGGTTTCGTGGAAAACGTCAAGGTCGGTGTACTGGGTTCCCTGGGACTGGGCATGCTGGTCTACACGGTCATTTCCCTGTTGCACAAGATCGAACTGTCGTTCAATTTCATCTGGCGTGTGAACCAGGCCCGCAGCATCGCACAACGCTTTACGGAGTACCTCAGCGTGCTGGTGATCGGACCCTTTTTGGTGTTTTCGGCCCTGGGTATCACGGCCTCGTTGCTCAATCATTCCCTGGTGCAGTCGCTGATTGCCGTGGAGCCGTTCGGCATCCTGTTCCACGCAGCCAGCAAGCTGGTGCCCTACCTGCTGGTCATCACCGCGTTCACACTCACCTACATCTTCATGCCTAACACCCGTGTGCGCTTTCGGGCCGCGCTGGCAGGGGGGTTCGTCGCGGGCATATTGTGGCAGACCAGCGGCTGGGCCTTCGGTCTGCTGATCGTGGGTTCGTCCAATTACACCGCCATCTATTCCAGCTTCGCCATCCTGGTGCTGTTCATGCTGTGGCTGTTCCTGAGCTGGCTGATTCTGCTGCTGGGTTCGAGTATCGCCTTTTATACCCAATACCCCGAGCATTTGTCCCGCCAGCGCAATATCACCCGGCTCAGCATTCGCGCCAAGGAACAGATAGCCTTGCTGGTATTGCATGAAGTGGTCCAACGCCACCACCGGGGGGACCCCGGCCCCAACAACCAGGATCTGGCACAGATCCTGGGTATCCCCCAGGACGCAGTCGACCGGGTACTCGATCTGCTATTGGAACAGGGGCTGTTGGTGACCACCTCCGGGGCTGCCCGTCGCCTGATGCCTGGCAAAGATCCTCATGCAGTCTACCTGGGGGAGCTGATGGAAGGGTTGCGCGGCGCGGGCGAATCGTTTCGCCCGCGCAAGCACCTGCTTCAGGAACGACCCGGTCTTGCGGCCCTTCTGTCGTCTCTGGACGATAGCCGCAATGTACCCTTGCGGGGCCGTACGCTGGCGGATCTGGTAAATGAACCACCCCCGGCCGTGGAGTCAAGCCAGTCAGACTACACTTGAGAGGATCGGCTTCAGGCTAGTCCACCGCGGGGTACAGGATCTCAAACCGCCCGGCACGCCTGTCCCGGCGGTTGCCCCCTACCACTATGAGCAGTTACCCAAATGGCAGAAGAACAAAGCTTTACCATCCACATGGAACACCAAGAGGGCTTCGCCTTCAACGTGCGTTTTGACTGGCCCTCCGCCGCCGACGTGCTGATGGACGAACCCTCGCCATTGGGCGAGCAAAAGGGACCCAATGCCTCACGTATGCTGGCAGCGGCAACCGCCAACTGCCTGAGCGCCAGTCTGCTGTATTGCATAACCAAGGGTGATGCCGAGCCCTCGAGCTTGCGCTCCGAGGTAACGTGCAGCCTGGTAAGGAATGAAAAGAAGCGGCTACGCGTCGGCTCAATGAAGGTTCGGCTCATCGTGGACGATAAGCTGAAAGAGTCTGCGCGAACCGATCGTTGTCTGGCACTGTTTGAAGACTTCTGTGTGGTATCGGACAGCATCCGCAAAGGCATTCCCATAGAAGTGGAAGTGGCGGACCAAGCCGGCACGGTGCTGCACCGCGGCACCTGAGTTGGACACGGGCCGCGATTGGCCCTGGTGGATTTGGAGCGAACGCTCATGTTGCGACGATTGTTGTTGAGTCTTTTACCATTGACCTGCCTGACCGGCCCGGCAAGCGCGGACAGTGAATCCCGCGCTCTGACCCTGTTGCGCAACAGCGAGCGCCTGATGACTGCGGACACATCCCGCGGCCAATACCACATGGAAATCACCCGCCCGGAATGGAATCGCCTGCTGCGCTTCGACACTTTGGCCGACCGGCCAAACGATCGCTTCCGCCTGGACATGCACGAACCGCGCAAGGTAAGGGGTACGGTATTCCTCAAGATCGGCGAGCAACTCTCCATGTATCTGCCAAAACTGAAACGGATTATCCGCATTTCACCAGCAATGATGCTGGATGCCTGGATGGGCTCCGATTTCAACAACCAGGATCTCCTGGAAGCCGGTGCCCTGATCGATGCCTACGAGCACAAGATCACCGGCACAGAGGGCGAAGGCGACACCACGGTCATGGTGATCGAATCCACGCCCAAGGACGATGCCGCCGTCGTCTGGAGCAAGCTGATACAACGACTCCACCCAAACGGGCGCCCGCTGTCCGTAGAGTTCTACGGTAGCGATAGCAAGCTGGTGCGCACACTGAACTTCCTGGACCCGAAAAAATTCGCCGAACGCACCCTGCCGTCGCGCTGGCGCATGGTTCCGCATGACGCCCCCGGCCAGTTTACCGAGGTATTCGTCGACGCCTTGGAATTCAATCCACCCTTGGATGAGGCCCTCTTCCACCCCATGGAAAACCAGGAGTAGCCCTTGCCACCCTCCAGGCAGCCGACGCCAGCCGCAGGCAATATGACGCGCGGGTGCCGCGCGTCCTGGCAGGGCTGAGCGGCGATGGCCCTGGCTCCACTTTTTGCGATGGCTGCCCGCAACCTCGGGCGTCACCCGCGACGCACCGGGCTTACGGTGACCGCCATAGCCGTCGGGCTGGCAGCCCTGATCTTCCTCTGGGGTTTCAGCGACGGTCTGCACTCCAACTTGGTGCGCAATCTTCAAGACACCATCGTCGGCAGTATCGATATACATCCTAAAGGGTTTTTCCAGCGTCCAGAAATCACCAAGGGCATTGTCGATCCGAAGCACATCGAAAATGCCCTGGAGGAGGCAGGCGTCGAACGCTGGACTCGCCGCCTGGTTGGTTTCGCCTTGGCGGCCGGCCCGCGTCACACCAGCGGTATGGTGCTGATGGGCGTAGAGCCCGAAACCGAAGGCCGGGTCACAACCCTGGGCGACAAGGTCACCATCGGTCGCTTTCTGCAGGCCGATGACGATTACCAGTGCGTTATCGGTGCCGGCAGCGCCCGCAGCCTGGGCGTGGGAATCGGCGACACCCTGGTACTGATGGCCAACGACCGTTTCGGCACGTTGGCAACGGAAGAATTCACCGTCGTGGGAATCGCCACGGGCGGTGAACTGGGCATCGACAGCGGCATGTTCATCACCACCGTCAAAGCCTTGCAGGAGATGCTGGAAATTCACGGCCAGGTGAGCAACTACACCCTGCGCGTACCGGAGTCCCGGCTGGAACCGGTGTACTCGGCACTGCGGGAAAAGCTCTGCGTGGAGCGATTCGATGTGCTGCGCTGGTATGACATGTACCCCATGATCCATGAGTGGATCATCCTCAGCGACGGTTTCCACCTGGTGTTTCTCAGTGTCGTGCTGCTCATCGTCCTGGGCGGGGTGTTGAACACCGTGCTGCTGTCCATGCTGGAACGCACGCGCGAGTTCGGCATCCTCATGGCGCTGGGCGTACAGCGCAGCCAGCTCGCCCTGATGGTGGCCGTGGAATCGTTGTTGATCGGTATCATCGGCGTGGTGGTTGGCGCCACCCTTGGCATCGCCTTGGTCATGGTCAGCGCCCGCGTGGGCATTGATCTATCGGCCCTGGTAGGCGAGACCCGTGGTTTTTACGTAGACCCTATCATTCGCACCCGCCTGGACCTGCAGCACCTGTGGATCACCATGCTCGGCATGTTGCTGGTATCGCTACTAGCGGCGCTGTATCCGGCCTGGCGTGCAACCCGCCTGGCACCGGTGGAGGCGATACGCCATGGTTGAATCGGGGCGGCTCTCCGCGCGTATCTATTGGCGGCTGGCCCTGCGCAGCCTGGGACGTAACCGCAAGCGCACGGGTATCACCCTCGCCTCTCTGGCCGGCGGGCTGGCGGCGTTGACCTTCCTGGGGGCACTGAACGTCGGCTGGCTTGGGCAGATGAAAGACAACTTCATTCTCAATTTCACCGGTCACTTGCAGGTAGTTCCCGCTGAACAGTCCGCCGACGCCGCCGTTGCGGATATTACCCGGCTGGGCACCAAGCTGGACCAGGACCCGGCGATCCGTGCCTGGACGCCGCGTTATTACACAACCGGGCTGGCCTCTGTGGCCACCTCCAACGCGGGCATAGCCCTGCTCGCGGTCGATCCGGGACGCGAACGCAGGGTCACTCGTCTGGCCGATTGTCTGGAAAGCGGCAGTTGGCTTACCGAAGACGACGACCACGGGCTCATTCTGGGGCATACACTGGCGGAGAACCTGGGTGCCAAGGTGGGCGACAAGGTCATACTGACCGCGGACAGCAGTGCCCGTCAGCTCAATGCCGACGCCTTCCATCTGCGCGGGATACTCTGCGGCGGTGCACCACAGGTCGATCGGAGTCTGGCATTGATTCCCTTGCGAACAGCCCAGGAATGGCTGCAACTGGGCCATGCGGTCTCCAGCCTGGTGGTTCGCGCCCGCGAGCACGACCTCAGCGACGAACTGGCCGAACGTCTGCGTCGCGAGTTTGCCGGCGACGGTGTGCGAATACGCACCTGGGCGCAACTCGACCCTTTGGTCAACCAATGGGTCGGATTCAGCTATGCCTACAGCGCGGTGGTCCTGTTCATCGTTATGGCCCTGGTTATTACCCAGATCCTCAACACCATGCTCATGGCTCTGCACGAGCGCCGCCGGGAAATCGGCATGATGGAGGCATTGGGTACCAGCAAGCGGCAAATCTTCCTGCTCATGCTGTTGGAGGGCATGATTTTGGTGATTGTCGGCGGCGTGGGTGGTTACCTGCTTGGTGTTGCTGCGGTACTGGCCTTCGAACAGACCGGCCTGGATTTGAGCGCCTTCTCCGATGCGTTGCGCTTTTTCTATATGAGTCCGGTGATCCAGCCACGACTGAGCATGGCTTCCGGCATGCTGTTACTGTCGGCCACCTTTGCCGCCGCCCTGCTGGCCGGCCTTTATCCGGCCTGGAAGGCAACCCGAATCCAGCCGGCCAGGGCTATCGCCGAACGAGACTGAGTGCAAGCCATGAGCGATACCATCATTGAAGTCAAGGACGTTTACAAATGCTTCTGGGTGGGAGACGTACCCTTTCCCGCACTCAACGGCGTGGACGTGGAGGTGAAACGGGGGCAGTTCATGGTCCTCGCCGGACGATCCGGCTCTGGCAAGAGCACATTGCTGAACGTCATCGGCGGACTGGAACTCGCTGACCGTGGCACCGTCAAGGTTTGCGGGCGCGACTTCAACGAGACCCCGGCCGATGAAAGAACCCGTTTTCGGCTGCGTAATATCGGCTTCGTATTTCAGGCATACAACCTGATTGGCGTGCTCAATGCCATGGAGAACGTGGCCTTCGTTTGCCAACTCCAGGGTAAGGAGAACAGCGAATGCATGGATACCGCCAAGCACTGGCTAACGGAAGTGGGCCTGGGCAAACTCCTGGATCGACGCCCCCACCAGCTTTCCGGCGGACAACAGCAACGCGTGGCCGTGGCCCGTGCGCTGGCCATGAATCCAGCCCTGGTCTTGGCCGACGAACCCACCGCCAACCTGGACAGCAGCACCGGACGAGAACTGATCGAACTGATGACCCGCCTGAATGAAGATTTCGAGACAACCTTTCTGATCTCGTCCCACGACCCGGCGGTACTGGCGGCCGGCAGTCCGGTAATTCATCTGGAGGATGGCAGGCTGCTGAGCACCGACCCCAACCGCCCACCACCACAGCCTCCACAGGCGGCCTGTGCCATACCGCAACGCAATTGGGGACAGCGCTTTGGCGCGTGGATAACAGGCAAGAGTTGAGTCAGATCAGGAAAAGGGAGGGCGGAAAAACCGCGCGCCGGATGCATCGGCATTCCGGCGCGGGTAGAGGCGTGCTTACTTGCCGGCGTAGTGTGCCGCGATGTCAGCGGCGTCACCAGCGCTCAAAGCGGCAACCATGGCGGTCATGGTCGGGTTCTGGCGGGTACCGCCCGGCTTGTAGGCCATGATGGCGTTCACCAGATACATTTCGGGCATGCCGTCCAGTACCGGTGCCGTCGGGTTACCCGCGCGGTGACAGCCGTTGCAGGAGGCCGACTTGGCGGCCCCGGCGGCGGCATCGCCCGCCATCGCGGCCCCAGGAAGGATCACGGCGGCGGAAAGGGCAGCGGCAACCAGCATCTTCATTGTCATTGTTGATTCCTCCTCGGAAACGGATTTGTGTTGTTTGTGGTTTGGCCAGGGAGAGTATAGGAGTTTAGCGCCAATTCGGCGTGGGTGGCGCATCGAATTCTTCCTGACTCAAGTGACATTTTGTCACTTCTCCGACAAGCGCACCGCCCTTGGGGTTCATCCCTTGAGCAACAGCTTCTTCTCGTCCACCGAGACCTGTGTGTTTTCCGAGCGCACGCCCAGAGGCGGGTGACAGACACGGTTGCGGCCAAGCTCCTTGGCCCGGTAAAGCAGACGGTCAATGCGTTTGACGAATCCCTCGGCATCATCCTTGTCTCCGGCTTCACGTACGTCGACACCGAAGCTTGCAGTCAAGGCGATCTGCCGATCCTCCCCCGTAAATGGGGACGCCTCAATGTCTTTGCGAACACGTTCCGCCACCTGCACAGCGGTTCGCAATCCCACTGCCGGAAGGATAACGATAAACTCCTCGCCGCCGTAACGACAGGGAATGTCGATTCTGCGCACCCCCACACGCAACAGATGAGCGGTGTGGCGCAGGGCCAGATTGCCGACTTCATGACCGTAGGTATCGTTGACACGCTTGAAGTGGTCCAAATCCAGCATCAGCAGCCCCACAGCCTGACCGGTGCGCTCGCTGCGGGCTATTTCGACTTCCAGGGATTCACGAAAATGGCGGTAATTGAAAAGTCCGGTAAGGTTGTCGACGTGCAATTGGTCCAGCAAGCGCCGATTCTCCTCCCGCAAAAGGCGCAACTCCCCAACTATACGGCAACCGGAAACGCCCAAGGGGCAATCCGGCGTTGTTTGTAATTCGTCGTCCACTTCCGCCCGACTCATGATCGTTATTTTATTAAAAATAGCGCTATAGCAATCACAACGGAAGGCGGTTGAGTACAATTTTACCTAACGTTGCAGTAACCATTCAGCTACCGCCTGGGTGAGCAGAGGGCCGGGGGTTTGCGCAAGGAGGTGCGCCAGAGCTTACACAAACGTGGCGAGCTCATGGCTCCGAAGGATCCTTATGGCCCCATCTCCGGCCCACAACAGGCGTCGGAGCAGCTGCCGTTCGAGCACGGACACTTGGGGCAGTCACACAAAGAACCGTGCAGATCCGCGTTGCGACTCCAACGCGAACGCTCGTCGGCTGGCATGGGGATCAGGCCCTTGTCGATCAAATAACCTTCGTCTCCCCAGGTCCCCTCCGCCACAAATTCCGCGACGAATTCCACCAACCCCGGCACAATGCCCGCATGATCGACCTTGACGTAGAGAAACAAGGGCCTGGTCAGCAGATAGCGATCCGACTCAATCGCCTCGAATGTCGGGTAGATTCCTTCTATGGAGGCGGCCTGGATCTTATCGCGGTTTCTGTCCAGAAAGTTGAAGCCCAGTATCCCGACGGCAGCCGGATCATCCACCAGTTTGCGAACCATGAGGCGGTCGTTTTCCCCGGATTCCACGTAAACGCCATCCTCGCGAACCGCCTGACAAACCGATTTGCGCCGGTCGTCGGGCAACCCGGCAACCAGAGGCAACGCCATGCACCCGGCCTGCATTCCCACCTCGGCAAGCCGGTCGCGGGTGCCGGAGGTCGGTGGAGGCCCCAATATGCGAATGACTTGATCGGGAAGATGGTCGGCGATCTGGTGCCAGTTCGTGTAAGGGTTGGCGACCAGCAGTCGGGCCCCACCCGGATCGGGCACCTGCTTTGCCAAGGCCAGATAAAGCTCCGTTGCAGACAAGCGCAACCCAGGCCCCTCCAAGGCATCGACGACCACAATCCCATCGTAGCCGATCTTCAGTTCGGCGATCCTGCCCGCACCGTTGGCACGACATCGTTCGAACTCACTCCGCTTCATTCGGCGCGAGGTCATCACAATATCCGGCGTTCTGGCACCGTTGCCGGCACAGAACTGCTTCAAGCCGCCACCCGAACCGGTGGATTCCACCTTTGGCGATTTGAAAGAGCTGCCTCGTGCGAAACGCTCAGCCACCGCTGTCACCAGGGGATAGGCGGTGGACGAACCCACCACCACCACGTAATTGCGCATTTCCTGGGCGCTTGCCTGGACTGCAACCAGGAACAGGATGGACAGATACAGAGATCGGTTGATCACGGTTGCCAGTGAAAAAGTCAGGGAAGAAACATGCCGCGAAGCGTGAAAAACAACATGGCCGCCATCAGCGCGGACAGGGGAACGGTGATAATCCAGGCCGCCACGATCTTCAATAGGGCCGAGCGCTTGACCAACTCCGTCCGATAGATCTTGCGCAGTTCCTTTCGTTCCTGCTTGCTGAACACACTCTCCTGGACCTTGGCACGGCGCTTGAGTTCCTTGAGCATCAAGCCCTTTTCATCGATGGACGCCTTGTTGAACTGTGCCAAATAGGCATCTACCACCTCATGATCCTCACCGGCGTGGTGAGCCTTGATCTCTTCGACCATGGTCGCGTAGGTGGTTTTAAGGTACTCGCGCAGGAACCCGACACCGAACACCGCACCCACGGCAATATGGGTGGAACTGACCGGCAGACCCAGTTGCGAAGCAATAATAACGGTGATGGCGGCCGCCATGGCGATACAGAAGGCGCGCATCTTGTCCAACTCGGTGATTTCTGAACCCACCGTACGAATCAGCTTCGGACCATACAGGGCCAAACCGAGGGAGATCCCCAGCGCGCCCACCATCATCACCCACAAGGGTATCGCGCTCTTCGTGGCCACGCCGCCGTGCAGGATGGCGTCGTTGATGGCCGCCAGGGGGCCGACCGCATTGGCCACGTCATTCGCCCCGTGGGCGAAGCTGAGCAGCGCAGCGGCAAAAATCAACGGTAAGGTGAACAAGCGGTTGACGCTGTCCTTACTGTTGGGCAGGCGGCCCGCCGCCCGACTCACCAGAGGGACAATCAAAACCGCAATCCCCACACCGACCGCCAGCCCGATGCCCAGCGCCGTGGGAAAGTCAGCCTTCCAGAGCTTCTTGAAACCCTTGAGAATGATGTAGGTGGAAAAGGCCCAGGCCATCGCCCCCACCAGGACCGGCACCATGCGCCGGGCGGCTGCGGTCATTTCCACCTGATAAGTGATGGTGCGTTTGATCAGGTACAAAAAGGCCGCAGCGATGATGCCCCCCATCACCGGCGATATGACCCAGCTTGCGGCGATGGCCCCCATCTTGTCCCAATTGGCAATTTCCATTCCACCCGCCGCGATGCCCGCACCCAACACACCACCGACAATTGAGTGGGTGGTGGAGACCGGCGCCCCCATGGCAGTCGCAATGTTCAACCAAATGGCACCAGCCAACAGGGCCGCCAGCATCAACCAGATGAAGGTATCGGTATCGGCGATCATGGCCGGATCGATGATGCCCTTCTTGATGGTGGAGACCACGTCACCGCCGGCAACCAAGGCGCCCGCAGCCTCGAAAATAGCCGCGATCAGTATGGCGCCGCCAAGGGTGAGGGCCTTGGACCCTACCGCCGGCCCCACATTGTTGGCCACATCATTGGCGCCGATATTCA
>JAGRGI010000217.1 GCA_020445565.1 Chromatiales bacterium | reverse complement strand
GCGTCCTCTCCCAGGGCCAGACTTAAGGGGGCGGCCAGAGAACGAATTCGACTGCCAATGGCGAATTGCGACCAGCAACTTGCCATCGTCTGCGAAATCCAAAGACGTTGACGTGCTTATCGACGGCCCTTCTGAACGACCGATGCCAATCAACGATTGCAGTGTGGCCGCATTGAGGCTTCGTCTGGCCATGCTCGCGGAAAAACTGCCGGCGCTGTGAAACCGATCTCAACGGCCATTCGAACCCGGAAAGGCATATCAACACGGCGGCAAGCAGCCGGGAGGCAAACCTTGTCTCGTGGCGCTTTCGTTCGATCCCATCCGATGGGGATCACGGAACTTGGTACACTACCCAGAGGCATTGAGGAAACCGGGCTGTGGCCGAACACGACGAATCCTACAAACTGCTGTTCTCCCACCGGGAACTGGTGGCCGACCTGATCCGTGGCTTCGTGCAGGCGGACTGGGTCCGCGAGGTCGACTTCACCACCCTGGAGCGCTACGCCGAGTCGGGCGTCGCCCGGAACCTGGACGAACGGATCGACGACGTGGTCTGGCGGGCACGCTGGGGAGAGCGTTGGCTGTACGTCTACCTGGTGTTGGAGTTCCAATCGACCGTAGACCCGTACATGGCCCTGCGAATGTCGGTCTACGCCGGGCTGCTCTACCAGCGCCTGATCCGTGCTGGGGAGATCACAGCGCCTGGTTCCCTCCCGCCGCTGTTGCCCATCGTGCTGTACAACGGCGAGAAGCCCTGGACGGCCGCCGAGACGCTCTCGGCACTGATCGAGCCGAGATTGCCGCCCGAATTGCTGCGCTATCAGCCGGAACTGCGCTATCTTCTGCTCGAAGAGCGTCGCTACGGGGAAATCGATCTGCCAGCGGACGAGAATCTGGCAGGGGCGCTGTTTCGCTTGGAGAACAGTCGTTTGCCCGAAGAAGTCGAACGGGTGTTGGCAACGCTGGTCCAACTCTTGGCCGCGGACGAATATGCCTCGTTGCGCCGGGCCTTCGTCGTATGGCTAAAACGGGTACTGCTGCCGGCCAAAGCACCCGGCGCGGAGATTCCACCGATCATCGAACTACAGGAGATGCAAGCCATGTTAGCCGAACGGGTGAAGACCTGGACCGAGCAGTGGAAGGAGGAGGGAAAGGTAGAGGGACGACAGGAAGGAAGACTTGAAGGAAGACTTGAGGGAAGACTTGAGGGAAGACAGGAGGGGGAATCCGCCGTCCTGAGGCGTTTACTCACCCGACGATTCGGTCCACTCCCGCAGTGGGCGGAGGCTCGTTTGCGGACGGCCGATGAGTCGCAGTTGCAAGCCTGGGCGGATCGGATATTGGACGGGGCCACGTTGGAGGAAATATTCGGCTGATTCGGTTCAGCACGGAAAATGAAGCAGAGGGTCTTGATAATGCGTCGGTCCAGGCCGTCAACTTCGTAGTGTATAGCGGCGGACGGGTACCTTGGGGTGTTGGCGTAGGTTTCGAGGCGATCCTGGGCGTCGTAGCTGCCGGCTGTCTGATCGTTGGCTTGGGTGCGGTTGCCGTTGTCGTCGTAGTTCCAGCGACCGATGGCGATGCCGTTTCTGCGTCCAGTTCGCCGAAGTCGGTGTAGCTGCGTTCGGTGCTGACACGACCCAGTTCGGTGGCGATGGGGCGGCCGTTCTGGGTGTCGTGGACGATAGTGAGATTGCCTGCATGGGCCGGCCGTCCTGGTCGTAAGCGTAGTCGATGTGGTGCTGTTCGTCGACGGTGTGGCCGACGATGTCCAGATCGGCGTTCCAGTGACGGGTGACGCTGCCTTCAACCTCGCCGACCCAGCGGGTGGTAGTGGGCAGGGGGCCGTCGTAGTCGAATTGCAGGATCTGGCCGTCGTAACGGGCGATCCTGGTCAGTTGGTCGATGTTCGGTGTCGAAGAGCTGACCTCCGGGAGACCAAATTTGGGTGTCCCTTATTTTGCAAGGATTTTGAACGGTTTGGGAAAATTATCACGGTCGAGGGGATCGCTTCAGAAACAACTTAGACGATATCAAATTTAATCTGTGCACCGTCGGGTAGGTCTTTAATCTGATTGGCTATATCCGCTCTAAATCTCATCCCTTCGACAGCATCGGCCAAATACAAATTATCCAATACAAACTCACCGCCAGCTACAAAAGGCAACTTTGGTAACAACCGTTTTCTTGCTGGGAGTTGGCCGTTCCGCTCTTGCCACTGATGCGCTAACGGGTAACCAGTAAGCACTTCATAATCACTGACAATTGCTTGTGCCCAACCCTCAATATCATCAGCTAAATAGTCTAATGCACCCGTCTCTGGATCAAAGGTATACACCTTGCTGTCTTTGATACAGAACTGCCCACCGAATACATCTTCAGCGAAGAACAGACAGTCATCGGCCAACCCTTGATAGTCGTTACGCCATAAAGCATTCTCATTCCAGTCAAGAAGGCCGATTTCCTGTTGACTGGAATGCGATGGAAATACATGCAACGCGCTTTCAAGCGCGTAAAAGCCATTGCGTTGTTGCAGAAACGCCAGAAAGTCAACCGCCAACGAACCCGCCAAGGCAGCTAACTGGTCGGAAACCTCTGGTTCGTGCTCGCTTAAAGACGTGCTTGCACTTGATAACAATTCTTTTAGGCTACTCACAGCTAATCCACCACATCAATTCTGACCCTCGCACCATCCGGCAAACCTCGACATTGGGCACCAATACAAGCACCGGAACCACGATTATCCGAACGATTGATATGTCTTACAGAGGCTCCTCTACCGCCTTCTTGGAACATTGCAGGCGGAAACTCATCTCGATCTAATCCCGGCTTGGTTTTAACACCACGCAATGAATCCCTTCTATTAGCAGAGGCTCCACCTCGGTTTATCGTCAGGGTATTCGGCTTACCTGACGCAACAGCATCTTCGATATGTTTCGCCGATTCAGGAAAACGACCTCTACTAACCGTTACACTCTTTGCGGCGAGTCGCTTTAACAGGAGTTTCCTGCCAACGTATAGCAAAGCGCCAACGCACGCAGCGCCTACCGCCTGACCCCATTGTCCGTTGGGATCCACAAAGTTGATCGGATCGCCCAGCACATACCCATACAGATTCGCAT
>JAGRGI010000216.1 GCA_020445565.1 Chromatiales bacterium | reverse complement strand
TCTACCAACTGAGCTACCTGGCCTTTGAGGCTAGCGTTTCGGCACTCGCCGAAAAGGAGTGCATATTAGACCCGCATGGCCGTTGGGAGTCAAGCGGCCAACGAGACATTTCTACAGTCTGCGAGGATGGGCGTAGAATCGGAGGCCGTTCCGATTCCGTAACCCGATAGACCGCCATGAACGACCCCCGCGTCGCGCCAAGCCAGTATCAATTGGTCCCCACCCGCCTGCAGGAGCGGTTGGATAAAGACGTCACCCGCTGCCACCTCTGTCTTTGGCGATGTAAGTTGGTACATGGTCAGCGGGGGTTTTGTCAGGCCCATGTGAACCGCCATGGCACCCTCTACAACCTCTCCTACGGCATTTTATCCGCTATCGACGTGGCCCCCATCGAGGACAAACCTGTTCGGCATTTTCGTCCCGGCACTCGCGTGATGTCAGTGGGCAGCTACGGCTGCAATTTCCGCTGTGGGGGCTGCCACAACCTGGAGATTTCCTGGGGTGTGGACGCGCTGGACGCCTTGGCACGTGGTCAGTCGACCGCGGCCTATGTGACGCCGGCACGGTTGGTCGAGGCGGCCCAACGGGCGGGCGTGCAGGGCATCGCCTTTACCTATTCGGAGCCGGCGGTGTGGCTCGAATACGTGATGGATGTATCGGAATTGGCACGTGAGGCAGGGTTATATACGGTTTACGTGTCGAACAGCTTTGTTACCGACCAGGCCCTGGAGATGATGGCTCCCGTGGTGGATGTGTTGTGTTCTGACATCAAGAGTCTGGAAGACGCCTTCTACAAAGAGATCTGCGGCCTGGCAAACGTGGAGCAAGTACTGGGTTCCATTCGCAAGGCCCATGACCTGGGGATTCACGTCGAGACACGCACGAACATCATTCCCGGCCGTAACGATACCGACGCCATGTATCGGGGTATCGCGACATGGATTCGGGACAATCTGGGCGTGGACAGCCCGTGGCACATCACCCGTTTCTTTCCCGCCTTCCACCTCGCCCACTTGCCGCCGACACCCAGCGAAAGCCTTTGGCGCGCCCACGACATCGCCCACCAGACGGGCCTGAACAACGTCTATGTATACGACGATAAGGGCTGCGACTGCGCCACCGACAATCTGCCGCTGGAAAGTTACCTCGATGGCAAGGCAACCGACCTGCACCAAGTAAAGAAATGCGCCGCCAGTTGTTGCGGCACCGAAGGTATCCTGCTGAAAAAATACGAGAAAGCTGCCAAACCGGAAACTTGACGCAGGGGCTATACTTGGGGATGAACATGGCGGATCGTTTCGGCCACGGACCAGGGTAGCGACGACAACGATCCCCCATAGCGCTCGGACGCTCAGCCGAATCGATGGTAGTGCGGTGATGCCAATGATCGACAGACGTTTTCGCTCCGACCGACGTCGCAAGGGCGGCGCACGTTTCCCCCTGGTTGACAGCAACGGCAGACAGGTCGCTTCAGACCGCCGCAGCAGGCAGGACCGCCGGGCCCGTGGCGCGGGGCTGGCCTTGCTCAGCGCCCTATCCGGCCTCAGTTGGGCACCGACAACCTCGGCCGTCGAGTTACCCGGCCTTTTGGAACTCTATGCCAGCAGCAGCCCACGAACCGAGGGCGCCAAATTGCAGCCAGGCGATTTCACCGCCACCCGCATGCAACTGACAGAAGATATGAACATTGAGGCCGACTACCAGCAGGACGCGCCGGTCATTCAGTTTCGCATTCGCTGGTAGCGGGATTCATCTTCTCTCCGGTAGTGAACTGACACGGCAGGGAGTTCCGTGGTAATTTTCACATTGTGAATATCAGCGCCCATTTGCCGTTCCTGCTGAAGGCGGTTGTCGTCGGCCTCGCCCTGGCTTTCGTCGCGGTATTGTTGAAGCCGGATCTGCTGCCCAGCGAGCGGCCGGTAGTGCAGGTGAGGCAAGCGAACCCTGACAACAATGTTAACGCCAGGAGCATCCAGCCGGGCAGCGGCCCGTTTTCCTACGCGGATGCCGTGGACAAGGCAGCACCGGCGGTGGTCAATATCTACACCGCCAAGCTGATCACCGAACGTCGCGTACCCCGTTACAGCGATCCGGTGTTGGAATATTTCTTCGGCAACCGTTCTCCTCACGGCCTGCGCCGTCGCCTGGAATCCAGCCTGGGTTCGGGGGTCATCATCAGCGAACAGGGATACATCCTCACCAATAATCACGTCATCGACGGGGCCAGCGAGATACAGGTCACCCTCAGCGACGGCAGACAGATGCCCGCCGCCGTCGTGGGCACCGACCCGGACACGGATGTCGCCGTGCTGCGGGTGGCCAGCCGGGAACTTTCCAGCATCGTCGTTCAAAACAGCGACGCCCCGCGCGTCGGCGACGTCGTACTGGCTATCGGCAACCCCTTCGGCGTGGGCCAGACGGTGACTATGGGCATCGTCAGTGCAACCGGACGAGACAAACTGGGGATCAACACCTTCGAGGATTTCATACAGACCGACGCGGCCATCAA
>JAGRGI010000058.1 GCA_020445565.1 Chromatiales bacterium | reverse complement strand
TGGTCGCCTTCGCCGGAATCCGCAGCCACCAGCGCGAATTCATTCTGTGCTTGTTTCGGTCCATCCGCCTCCCAGTACCTTATAGAGTGTTACCAGATTGACGGACCGGGAAAGTTGAGTCTCAATGAGCGTCTGCTGGGCGCTGTATAGCGAACGTTGCGCATCCAGAACGTTGAGATAGCTATCGATGCCTTTGCGGTATCGTGCTTCGGAGAGTTGGTAAGTCACTTCGGTGGCTTCTGTGAGCGAACGCTGTGCAGCGACCTGACCATCAATGGTACTGCGTAACGCCAATACATCGGCGACTTCACGGAACGCGGTTTGAATAACTTGTTCGTACTGTGCCACCATCATCTCCCGCTCCACCTCAGCCACCTCCAAATTGGCGCGATTTCGCCCAGCGTTGAAGATCGGCAATGTGACCGATGGAAGGAAACTCCAGGTCTTGGATCCGCTGCTGAATAGTCCGGAAAGGTCATCGCTGGCGCTACCCATGGCGGCAGTCAGCGTGATACGGGGGAAAAAGGCGGCGCGTGCCACGCCGATGTTTGCATTAGCCGCGCGCAGTTCGTGTTCCGCCCGCTGCACATCGGGACGACGCAACAGTACTTCTCCGGGGATACCGACGGACAGGTCCTGCATTACCGTGTTCAGGTTCGCTGCCGGCGCTGGCGAAAGATCCGGTGGAAGGTTTGTGCCGATCAATAGCGCGAGCGCGTTGCGGTCCTGTGCAACTTTGGCGGTGTAAGCAGCAATGTCTACCCGTGTTGCATCAACACTGGTCTGCGCTTGGCGCAGGTCCAACTCGGTAGCCACGCCCACCTCGAAGCTGCGCTTCGTGAGCGCGTAAGATGCGCGCTGGCTTGTCAGCGTCTCTTGTGCCAGCCTCAGTTGTTGGACGTCGGCATTCCAAGTCAGGTATACACTGGCAATTTCAGCGACCAAGCTGATCTGGGTGCTGTGAGTCGACTGTTCACTGGCCAAGTATTGCTCCAGTGCCTGGTCTTCAAGGCTGCGTATTCGGCCCAATAAATCCAACTCCCAAGCCGCGAATCCGAGATCCACGGCATATGAACGACTGATCTGCGTGGAGTCATCATTCGATCCGCCAAACAGCATGCGCTGGACGTTTCGTGTGGCACTGGCCTCAACCGAAGGAAACCTGTCAGAGCGCCGAATGCGGTACTGCGCGCGCGCCCGTTCAATGCTAAGGATGGCGAGGCGCAGGTCGCGATTATTCTCAAGCCCCAGTTCGATAAGCTGTTGCAGCGTCGGATCATTGAAGTAGACGCGCCAATCGAGCTCGTACGCAGTTGGCGTACCCTGCCGTGTTATGGGGCCGCCCTGCGCTTCCTCGGGCCAGCTGTCAGGGACCGGTGCTTCCGGTCGTTGATAGTCGGGTGCCAAGGTGGTGCAGCCGCTGAGCAACAAGGCGGTGAGCACGGTGGCGGTACCTATGACTTGTAATGCCATGTTTCAGGCCTCCCGGGTGAGGGGCGCGTCAGGCTGGGCCACGACGTCGGGTTTGGCGTGGGTCAGACGCTTGCGGACTATCACGAAGAACAGAGGCACAAAGAAGATACCCAGCAGTGTTGCTGCCAGTATGCCGCCCAGCACACCGGTGCCGATGGCGTTCTGGCTACCTGAGCCGGCACCGTTGCTTATCACCAGAGGCAGTACCCCGAAACCGAACGCCAGCGAGGTCATCACGATCGGGCGCAAGCGCATGCCGGCCGCTTCCAGTGCGGCCTCGGCCAGGCTTTTACCCTGTTCATTGAGCGTCTTTGCAAACTCGACGATTAGAATGGCATTCTTTGCCGCCAGCCCTATCGTGGTCAACAGGCCCACCTGAAAGTAAATATCGTTGGGCAAATCGCGCAGAGTCGTGGCCAGTACCGCGCCCAGCACACCCAGTGGCACCACCAGCATCACCGAGAAAGGCACCGACCAACTCTCGTACAAAGCCGCTAGCGCCAGGAACACCGCCAATATGGACAAAGCATACAGTGCCGGCGCCTGACCGCCGGCCAGCCGCTCTTCGAAAGACAGCCCAGTCCAGCTAAAGCCGACGCCTTTGGGGAGTTTTGCGATCAGACTCTCCATCGCATCCATCGCGTCGCCCGAACTCACGCCTGGAGACGCCGCGCCGTTGATTTGCATGGCGGGCAGGCCGTTATAACGCTCCAGCCGCGGTGAGCCGTAGCTCCATTCGGCGTCGGCAAAGGCCGAGAACTGCACCATGTCACCGCCGCTATTGCGCACCCACCACTCGTTGAGATGCTCAGGCAGCATGCGAAAGGGGGCGTCGGCCTGCAGGTAGACTTTCTTCACACGCCCATCATGTACGAAGTCGTCTATGTAGGCGCTGCCCCAGGCACTGGACAAACTGGCGTTGATGTCCGCGACTGACAAGCCAAGGGCGCCTGCCCTGGCATGGTCCACATCCACCTGCAACTGTGGCGTATCATTGAGACCATTGGGTCGAACACCGACCAAGCGTCCATCCTGCCCGGCCAGGCCCAACAACTGGTTGCGCGCCTGCATGAGCGTGTCGTGGCCGACGTTAGCCTGATCCAGCAGGTACAGGTCGAAGCCGTTGGCGTTACCCAGCTCCATGACGGCAGGGGGTGGGAAAGCGAACACCTGCGCATCGCGAATCTGGCCAAACGCTTGCATCGCTCGTCCAACAACGGCATTGAGACTCAGGTCGGGGCTCTGTCGCTCGTCCCAGTCTTTCAGCCGCACGAAGGCAACAGCCATGTTCTGGCCGTTGCCGGCAAAGCTGAAACCCGCCACCGAGACCATCTGGTCCACGGCGGGGTCATTGAGAAAATGATCTTCCACCTGCTTGATCACTTCCAGGGTGCGCTCCTGGGTGGCGCCGGCCGGCAACACGATCTGGTTGAACAGAATGCCCTGGTCTTCGTCGGGCAAGAAGGCTGTCGGGGTGCGGACAAACAGTGTCGCCATGATAACTACCAGCAAACCATAAACGAACAACGAGCGGCGCCTGCGCCTGAGCATGCCGCCCACAAGTGCGAGATAGCCGTTGTTGGCACGTTCGAAGCCGCGATTGAAACCGCCGAAAAATCCTCCGCGCGCGGCGTGCTTGTCATGGTCAATCGGTTTGAGCATCGTGGCGCAAAGCGCCGGGGTGAACACCAGCGCCACAAGTACCGATAACAACATTGCGGAGACAATGGTGATGGAGAACTGACGGTAGATCACGCCAGTGGATCCCCCGAAGAATGCCATGGGCACGTAAACCGCCGACAGTACCAGCGCAATTCCAATCAACGCGCCGGTAATCTGCCCCATGGATTTGCGGGTCGCCTCACGCGGCGATGAGCCGTCCTCGCGCATAACTCGCTCGACGTTTTCCACCACGACAATAGCGTCGTCCACCAGCAGTCCAATGGCCAATACCATGGCGAACATGGTCAGCGTGTTGATGGAAAAGCCAAACGCCGCGAGCACACCGAAGGTACCCAAAAGTACCACCGGAACCGCCAGCGTCGGAATCAAGGTGGCTCGCAGGTTCTGCAGAAACAGGTACATTACGAAGAACACGAGGATGACGGCCTCGACCAGCGTCTTGACGACCTCCCCAATCGAAATGCGGACGAACGGTGTGGTGTCATAGGGGTATATAACTGCCATGTCGGCCGGGAAGTACTCGGCTAGTTCATCAATCTTGGCCCGCACCGCGTCGGCTGTTTCCAATGCGTTCGCACCGGTAGCCAAACGGACGGCCATGGCGGCGGCCGGCTTTCCGTTGTAGCGCGCCAGGGTTCCATAGGTCTCGTTACCGAGCGTCACCCGAGCCACGTCGCGGAGGTACACCCGTGCGCCGTTGGCACCAGTATGTAGCAGGATGCTTTCGAACTGCTCCGGTGTATTCATCCGGCTCTGCACATTAATGGTGGCGTTAAGCTGCTGACCGGATACCGCGGGTGTGGCGCCAAGCTCGCCGGCGGATACTTGTGCGTTCTGCGCCCGGATTGCCGCTGCTACGTCATCCGGTGTGAGACCGTATTGATGGAGTTTTTGGGGGGCTAGCCAGATGCGCATGGCGTACTGAGAACTAAATGCGGTCACCTCTCCGACACCGGGTACACGACTGATGGGGTCTCGAATGCGGCTGGACAAGTAATCGCCCAAGGCGCCCCCGTCGAATGTGCCGTCTGGGGAGACCAAACCGACCACCAGCAGAAAGTTGCGTACCGATTTGGCAACACGCATCCCCTGGGCCTGTACAGAGGCCGGCAACTGGGGGATCGCCAGTTGCAGCTTGTTCTGCACTTGCACCTGGGCAATATCCGGGTCGGTGCCGTTCTCGAAGGTCAAGGTCAGAGTGCCTGCGCCGTTCGATTCACTGGTGGAGGACATGTAACGCAGACCATCCAGGCCGGACATCTGCTGTTCGATAACCTGTACCACCGTGTCCTGGACCGCCTGTGCCGAGGCTCCCGGGTATGTCGCGCTGATGCTGATCTGCGGTGAAGCGATGGGGGGATACTGCGCCACCGGCAAGCTGAGAATGGATAATGTCCCCGCCAACATGATGACGATGGCGATGACCCACGCAAAAATCGGACGATCAATGAAAAAACGAGCCATGGTTTGTGTCCTTTTGCGGTCAGTTGGTCGAAGCGGCGCCGTTGGGGCTACCGGCCGTTTTCAGCACAGCATTGGCACGATCACCGGGTCTCACCTTCTGTAAGCCGTCCACAATCACACGATCCCCGGCACGCAATCCGTCGTTCACCAGCCATTGATTACCCACAGCGCGCAGGATATCGACGGGACGGACCTCGACTTGTTCATCTGCGTTGAGAATCATCACGCTGGCCTTGCCCTGGTTGTCGCGATTGAGCGCCTGCTGCGGGATCAGTACCGCCTGCTCCCGAACACCTTCCTGCACCCGCGCCCGCACGTACATGCCGGGCAACAACTGCCCCTGCGGATTCGGGAACAACGCGCGAAGCGTGACTGACCCCGTACTCTCGTCCACTGTTACCTCTGAAAACTCCAGGGTCCCCGTATGGCCGTACTGGCTGCCGTCTTCGAGCGTCAGCCCGACCTTTGCCGACAGCGCATCCAGTGGTTGTACCTCGCCGTTGCTGAGTACGCGTTTAAGGCGCAACAACTGCGCACTGGATTGGGTGACATCCACATAGATGGGATCCAGTTGCCGTACCGTTGCCAATGCCGCAGGCTGATTCGCTGTCACGAGCGCACCCTGCGTGACGGTGGAGCGCCCGATACGCCCTCCGATCGGTGCGCTAACACGCGTGTGGGCGAGATCAATGCGGGCACTTTCCAAGGCGGCCTTATCCATTGCCACCGTGGCCTGGGCTTGTTTCAGAGCCGCGGCCACATCGTCATTGGCTTCCTGACTCACCGCGTTGACGGTTACCAGTTCCGCGTAGCGCTTGGCCTTAAGGCGAGTCGTAGTCAGTGCCGCTTCGTCACGCGCCAGCGTCGCCAGGGCGTTGTCATAGGAAGCCTGATAGGTCGACGGATCGATTTGATAGAGCGTCTGACCTGCCTCAACGTCTCCGCCTTCTTTAAACGGACGCTCGATGATGATGCCACTCACTTGCGGGCGCACTTCGGCAATCAGATACGCAGCAGTGCGACCTGCCAGTTCCGAGCTGATGATCACGGACTGCGGTATGACCTCGTAGATGCCTACCGTTGGGACGGGAGCCGCCTGCTTCTCACTGGCAGGCGATTCCGAGGAATTGGGGAACTTACAAGCTGAGAGCAGCAAGGAAACTACCGCAGCTACGATAAATGGACGTCTTAATCTCGTGCGTTGTGTGTCGGTCTGCATTGTGGCAACCTCGCAAGTTATCTTTCTTGCAAGATAACATACCGGCATTATATCTTCCTTGCAAGATATATTTCGGGGTAAGATATAGGGAACATTACTTTGTGGGAGTTACATTGATGTCAGATCATTACTCCTCCGGCCAAATCATTGAGTCCATGAAGAAGAACTGGCCAGAAACGTATGATTCGACCCATGAGTTTGTCGTTTACTTGAGCCGGATCCGTGACCTGAGTTTTGCCAAAGCCCGTGAAACCTTGGCACGCCTAGGCTTGAGCATCAGCGAGTTTGATGTTCTGGCGACACTGCGTTGCACCACTAAGCCTCACATCCTCGCACCTACTGAATTGCAGCGGTCTCTGCTCATTACATCTGGGGGATTGACTAAGCTGTTGTATCAGTTGGAAGCCAGTGGCTTGGTTAGCCGCTCAGTGCAGGAAAAAGATAAACGCAGCAAGCTGGTCCACTTGACGTCGAAAGGCAAAAGGACTATCGAACAGGCCATGGAGGCTGTGCAGAAAGAAACCAACAAATGGCTCGGCGGCAGCCTATCCGTCGGCGAACTCGATCAGGTGAAAACCCTGCTGGGCAAGGTTGCCCAGGGGCTAGAAGGAAGAAGCTAGTGTAACTACCTTTCTCCACATAGCGGAAAACGCCCAAGGCACCCGCCTATTCCTTACAAAATGACGACCGCCAAGCTGCGCCTGGTCATGGCGGCGATGGGGAAGCCCGAAACCAAGGTGGGTGATTTGTGTCGGGAACTCGGGATTACCCGGCAGACCTTGTACCGGCATGTGTCGCCGCAAGGTGACCTGCGTCCGGATGGGGCGAAGTTATTAGCATGCACGTGATACTCAATTTCCGGCTGGAAGTTGAATCCGGCAGTCCGGTACCTTTGTGCTGCGGACATTCAACCAATATTTGCACTCGGCCTTTGTAGTCCACACCGAGCATACCCCGGTCGGTCCATACAGCCGATTGGGCGGCAAATACCACTTACCTGGGCGCAGGCGCCTATCCGCCGTTTTGTCCCCCGTCCCAAATCCAGTCCTCCTCTCCCCGGGACGATCTTGACAAAAGGGCGCTTCCGTCAAACACTGTGACATAGATCAAAGCCACCAAGCGTGGCATCAAGGCGCTCCGGACCATTGCGCCAAGGCTTCCGAGCCGGTCCAACTTGCCGCAACGGCTGGTGCCATCCGCGGGCAAACCACCAACTCCGCGGGGAAAGCTTCCCCATAGGTCTCTCCGTTGTTATCCGGGCGTCTAATCCAACGGCGTCCAACAACAACTATCCCTGGGGGAGCCATCCCCAGCGGGTATGCGCTTTCCCCTCAACCAAAAGGAAAGCACCCATGCCACTTCACCTGACACGGCAACAGCTCGTTTCGCTGTACCGAATCTGGCTCCGCACGGACCCGAAAGTCCCTTATCGCAACTTCTGCAAGACCGTTCTACCGGGGTAGGGGCGGCGAGGCAATGGTTCAATTCTGCGGCATGTGGCTCGGAATCGAGCCCGACGGCTACACGCACTCCTGAGTACAACCTGGGGCCAATGGACCCAGCCAAAATCAACCCCATGGGGAAGCACTCCCCGGTGGGTCGGTGCCTTCCCTTTGAAAATCGAGGAAAGCAACCGTGATTCAGCAACACAGCACCGGCCGTGCCATGCCATGGATGGTGGAATGGAAAGGTGCTCCCTGGAGGAATCCACGAGAGAAGGAACACCAAACCTACCGACGCTATTTCCGTCGTGAGGACTCCGCGCGACGATTTGGCTTCATCCAGAACGGAACGCTCTGGAAATCCGGAAGATCTGGTGGATGGACCATGGTCGACTAACCGATTCATACCGTCCCACCGGCAACAAACTTTCGCCCCAGCGCCTGACGTGCTGGAGCACGACATCACCAACCCACAGGGGAATCACTCCCCTGGGGCAGTGCTTTCCCCACCACCCACCGAGGAAAGCACCATGCACATCAACGAACTGTACAAAACCGTAACGGCCTCTATCGTTGCCGACCTGGAACGAGGCGTGAAACCGTGGCAAAAGCCATGGGACGCCAACGAGCCGTTCCCGGCGAACTACTCGACCGGCCAGCGCTACCGCGGCATCAACATCCTGATCTTGTGGGCAAAATCCCAAAGGCTCGGATTCACCGCCACGCAATGGCTCACGTACCGCCAAGCGGTCGCCATGGGCGGTCAGGTTCGCAAAGGCGAACACGGGACGCACTGTGTGTTCTACAAGCCCGTGTCCGTCGAAGCGGAGGGAGAAGAAGACGAAGCGGAGACCAAGGTCCGAGTTGTGGCCAGGGATTTCGTCGTTTTCAACCTTGATCAGATCGACGGCATCGCCAAGCCGGAATCCAAGGCCGCAGATTGGAACCCCCAGGAAGCGGCCGAAGAAGTTCTCGCCGGCAGCGGCGCCAAAATCCGCCACGGCGGAACCCGCGCCTACTACCGCAGCTCCGAAGACCGTATCCAGCTTCCGGGCCGGGCACGGTTCACGAACGCCGACGACTACTACGCTACCGCCTTGCACGAACTCGTGCACTGGACCGGCCACGAAGGCCGTCTTGCGCGCAAGCTGGGCAACCGGTTCGGCAGCGAAGCCTATGCCATGGAGGAACTGATCGCCGAGATCGGGAGTGCCTTTCTCACCACCTATCTCGGCATCACGGGCGATGTGCAGCACGCCAGCTACATCGACTCCTGGCTCACAGTCCTCAAACGGGACACCAAAGCCATCTTCAGCGCAGCGGCCCAAGCCGAGAAAGCATTCGCATTCCTGACGGAGAGCGAAACAGCGCATACCGAGGCCAAAGCCGCCTGACCCACCACGCCACCAAGCCGGTAGGAAACCCGAACCTGGGTTTCCCCGGCTCGGCGGTCCGATACGACAGCCGATGCCCCTGGCACCGTCCAGGTGCCCTCCACTACCGCCAACCTGCCGGGAGAGATCCCAACAGGGGGTGTCTCCCTCCTTTCGATCCGGGAGAACCCAATGAACGACAACACGCAACCAATGCCGGCAGTCCGGGAGGCCTCGCCATTTACCGCGGAGCGGACAAGCCAATGGACCTGCAACCGCCTGGCAGGGATCAACCCCGCCAAACTCAACGCGCAGGAGCGCAAAAGCCTCATCCAACTGGCGCGCCGGCTGGCGGAAATCGCATTCAAGCAACGGCGCCTCGAACTCACCAGCCCGCAAGTGGTAAGGGAACACCTCGATGCCTCACTGCTCTTCTTGGAGCACGAAGTCTTTGTCGTCGTGTTCCTCGACAATCGACACCGCTTGATCGCTGCCGAGGAGATGTTTCGGGGCACAATCGACGGTGCCAGTATCCATCCCAGAGAAGTGGTCAAGCGCGCCTTGCAACTGAACGCTGCTTCGGTGATCTTCGCCCACAACCATCCCTCCGGCACCAGCGAACCGAGCGAAGCCGATAAACGCCTGACGATCCGACTACGCGATGCCCTGGCACTCATCGACATCCGAGCCCTCGACCACATCATCGTAGGCGCGGATGGCGGCACATCGCTGGCGGAGCGTGGACTGATCTGAACCAACCCGACCCGGCCCAGCGCCGGGTCCTCTCCCATCCGACACCTGCCCACGGCCCAGCCGTTGCGAAAAACCGCCACCACGCAAAGACAATTTATCCTTCCTCCCCCACCACCCGCCGCGTAGAACGTGCCTCACCTGCCCCTACTGGAGGCCACCAGCAGTCAAGGCCGAAGTTAAAGGGAGATGACCAAACGGCAAGGGCCGAAGGCAAGGGAATGGCGAGAAGGGAACGGCAGGCAATGGAAAGGCCCTACCCAGAAAGGGCTCTCAAAGGACGGCAAAGGGGCGAGGTGAGATGGGTAATCCGATGAACGTCGACCTTACACCGCTCCTGCGGACACGGGCGAGACGCCATTGGATTCAGCGACTCAAGGGCGCTGGCTGTACGACAGGCGGCGGTTCGTCGAATCAACTGAACCAGTTGGAGCACTCTTCATGAGTAAGTCAAACGCCGAATGGACCGACGTGACATCGACGGTTTGGCAGACACACGCGCCATGATCCGCTGGCGCTCCGACGACCACTACTACTTGGCGGACCTGCACCAGGACCTCTTCGGCCAATGGATACTCCTGCAAGCCTGGGGCTCGCTCTACAGCGAGCGGGGAAACCTGCGCCGTACCCCCGTGGATTCCAAGGAGGCAGGACTCAAACGACTCCGGCAAATCGCAACGCGCCGCAAAACCCGTGGCTACCGCCTGGTCGACACAACCACATCCGCACCTGACCCGCAGGGAAGATCGCAATGAACGACGACGAGAGGCGGACAGCCAGTGACCTCAGCCAAGACGGCGAGCCCAATCGCTATAGGGCGTATGTAACCGGTATCGGGTGGTGCTGGATGGCCGACGGAGAGATCGTCGAGGTAATCGTGGACGTAGAAGAGTGCGAGATGCCGCTCAAGGATTGGGACAGGTAATCGACCCATGCCTCTGACTGAGGAACAACAGGCCATCGTCGAATCCCCGGCGGACCTGCTCAAGGTGAAGGCCTTCGCCGGCACCGGCAAGACGTTCACACTGGTCGAATACGCCAAGGCGCGGCCGAAAGAGCCGATGTTGTACCTGGCGTTCAACCGGTCCATCCGCCGCGAAGCCGAGCGCAAGTTTCCCAAGAACGTCACCTGCCTCACGTCCCACGCCCCGGCCTACCGGTCGATCGGTGTCGCTTACAAGGACAAGCTCGTGGAGGACTCCCGCCCGCGCGAATGGGTCGAAGCGCTCCGCCTTGACCGGATCGTCGCGGCAGGCGAGAGCTACCTGTTGGCCCATCAGGCCCTGCAATGCCTCAAGAACTGGCTGGCTTCCGATCGCGAGGCGCTCGACGAACGAAGCATCGTCCCCCTGCGCCGCGGGACCAGCCCGTTTGCGGACAGCCTGGTCGTCGCCACGGCGAACGACGGCTGGCAACGGATGGTGGACCACGCGGACTCGGCTGTGGGGATGACCCACGACGGCTACCTGAAGCTGTACCAGCTATCCAAACCCGTCTGGCCTTACCAGCGCATTCTGTTCGACGAGGCCCAGGACGCCAACCCGGTGACCACCGATCTGGTGTTGCGGCAACGAGCCCACAAGGTGTTCGTCGGCGACCCGCACCAACAGATCTATGGATTTCGCGGTGCCGACGATGCCTTGGAAAAACTGAACGCGGAAGAAACCCTGTACCTGTCCGGTAGCTGGCGTTTCGGCCCCCATGTCGCCGGAATCGCCAACGTGCTGTTGGCTCGGTTCAAGGGGGAGACGGTTCGCGTCAAGGGTCTGGGCGGAGCGGACGAGATCGCGAGCGTCGACCGGCAACAACCGCACACCATCTTATGCCGGGGAAATGCCAGTATCTTCACGGCGGCCATTGCGAATATGGATGCCCATCCGCATTTTGTCGGCGGCATCAATGGATACCGCCTAGACCGGCTGCTGTCGGCACACGACCTGCGTGTCGGGGAATCGGTACGTGACCCCTATCTGGCGAGCTTCCGGGACTGGCAAGAGTTCTCGGACATCGCCGAGACCACCGACGACCGGGAAGCCCTGTCCCTCATTCGAATCTGTGAGCGCTACCAAGACGGCCTGCCCGGCCTGATCGGCGCCGTCCGGCGTAACGCCTCCCCCACCCCCCAAGGCGCCGGGGTCACTCTCAGCACGGGCCACAAGGCCAAGGGCCTGGAATGGGACCAGGTGCGGCTCGCCAGCGATTTCCCCGACCTCCTCGACGAGGAGCAAGCGCCGGCCCAGGCCGGCGACCTTGAGGACGAGGAGATCAACCTCATCTACGTGGCCGCGACGCGCGCCAAGCGTCGCTTGGAGCCCTACGCCGGACTCACCGATTTTCTCATCCAATTGGCACGGGAGAGGCAAGCGCAATGACAGAACCGCCGAGCGGGACCGGGGGACGTACGCTCGTGAGCCGGGAACCGTGGTGGAAACTACCCCCTGCCCAGGGCCAGAACCCGATGGCGTGCGAGTGGGGCTACCTGATCGTGTACAGCGACGGATCGGTGGCTTTCGACGACCTGACTCGGCCGACGGACGAGGAGATCGCCAATCGCAAGGGCTGCCGGTGAAATGTTCTGGGTGAGAAAACGCAGAGGCTCACAAGCAAAGACGACGGTCGAGGCACCGCCAAATGCCCTGCCCGTTCTGCAAGCCGACGAACTCCTGACGCCTCGCGATCGGGCGGTGCAAGCCATCAAACGACTGGTTTCGGTACCCGATGCCCACTTCAACGAACTCTACCGCCCTGCGCTGGAACAGTTCGCCGTCTTCGTACAACAGCTCCCCGCCTCCGAGGCGCATCACCATGCTCGCCCCGGCGGCCTGCTCGATCACACCCTGGAAATGGTGACGGGCGCCCTCTCCATTCGACGAGGCAAACTGCTGCCCTCCGGCGCCGAGCCCGAGGACATCGCGGCCCAGGCGGACTTATGGACCTATGCGGTCTTCTCGGCCTGCCTGCTGCATGACCTGGGCAAGCCGGCGACGGACCTGCACGTCGAATTGTTCGACGCCCGCTGCCGGCCCGTGGGCCTGTGGCGCCCCTGGGAGGGGCCGATGAGCGCCCGTTGGTACACGGCCCGATTCGTGCGACAGCGGGACTACGAGCTGCACGCGGTCGCAGCGCCGCATCTCACACACCGCATCCTACCATCGGTGGGTATCGCCTGGTTGTGGAGCGAACGCGGCGTGCTCGGGAGCTGGCTCAAGGCCGTGCATGGCGATCTCGCGGGTGCGGGAGAACTCGGCGGATTGGTGGCCGAGGCCGACCGCGCCTCCACTGCGGCCGATCTTGGCGCCGGTCCCGGCGCGCGCTTCCCCGGCGCGGCCTCCGTGCCGCTGCACGAGAAGCTGCTCACCGGTCTGCGGGCCTTGTTTGATCGAGGAGACCTACCGGTCAACCGCCGTGGCGCCGCCGCGTGGCGAATGGGCGACGATCTCTGGATCGTGTCCAAACGGTGCGCCGACGCCCTGCGCGAACACCTGCAACGAGAAGGCCACCAAGGCATCCCCACTGACAACCGCCGCCTGTTCGACGAATTGCAACAGCGCGGCGTACTGATTCCGAATGGCGAGAAGGCGATCTGGAAAGCCCAAATCGCGGCAGACGACTGGACGGTCACCCTGACAATGTTGCGTCTGCCGACAAATCGGCTTTGGTCGGACCCGCACTTGATGCCCGATGCGTTTTCCGGGACGATCATGCCCGTTCAGGAAGAGGCTGAAGAATCTCCTGTGTCTGTCACACCCCCCAACGCCGGTGCTCCAGCGGCGCCGCAGTCTGGAACCGATCCGGGGCGACCGGGCGAGCGGATCGGCGATCTGGCGGCGCTGACGCTTGACGTGCTGCAATCGCTCGCCGAGCCGCCGGCACCGGCCGTGAACTTCGGCGAGCCGAAATCCGCGATGCCTCCCGCCTCACCGGACGACCCTGGGGAGCAGTTTTTAGCATGGCTACGGCAGGGGCTGCGCGACGGCTCACTGTCGATGAACACCGTTCAATCGCGGGTACACAGCGTCCCAGAGGGACTGTTCGTAGTATCGCCGGGCATCTTCAAGGACTATGTCTCAAAAAGCGGGACCCAGACGGAATGGGGTGCGGTACAGAAGCGCTTTCAGAAACTGCGGCTGCACACCAAAACGCCGGTGAGAGAAGAGAACGTTTGGAAATGCGCCGTGACCGGTGCGCGCAGGCGAAGCACGATACGGGGCTATCTGCTGACTGATCCGGCGGTGCTTCTGGACGGACAACTACCGCCTCCGAACCCGCATTTGGCGTTGATAGAGGTGTAGTTGCGCAACAAGAAGGCGTGTGGCCAATTGAAGAGACTAGTCACTTTTCCTCCTGTTGTCCCGCGAGGTTCGTCAGTCGCAACCTATCGTTTCCGCCAGGATACGACTCCTTCCTCTGATTGGTTGAATACGTTCAAGCCTCCTTCCCATGGCGGGTAGCTTCGCCTAGAATCCACATACGACAAATATATTTGAACAAGTACCGATGTCCCAATTGCATTGCTATGTTCCCGACGATCTGGCGGACAAGTTGAAGAAAAAGGCCGATGCCGCCAATCTGCCGGTTTCCAAATACTTGGCCCTGTTGGTGAAACGGGAGGTTGAGCAGCAGTGGCCGGACGATTATTTCCTTTGTTTCGGCGGATGGCAGGGTGAGCGTTTGGAACGGCCGCCACAAGGCGATTTCGAGCAACGTGAGTCGTTTGACTGATGTACCTGCTGGACACCAACCTGTGCATCCGCGTATTGACAGGAAAATCTCCGCGCATCCAGCAGAAATTCCAGCAGTTTTCTCCTGAAGAGATCGCCCTTTGCAGTATCGTCAAAGCCGAGCTGCTGTATGGTGCCCGTCACAGCCAGCGAGTTGAGGAAAATCTGCAACTCCTGCGGCGATTCTTCAAACCTCTGCAATGCCTGCCCTTCGACGACCGATGCGCCGAGGAAGCCGGCCAGATCCGGGCCGACCTGGCCGCACAGGGACGACCGATCGGCCCCAATGATCTGTTGATCGCGGCGATCGCCAGGGCAAACGACTGCGTTTTGGTTACCCACAACCGTCGCGAGTTTTCACGGGTAACCAATCTTCGTCTTGAGGACTGGGAAACCGAGTGACCGTATCAAAAGTGCTAACCACCTCAGGCACGCCTCAGGGCTCGTTCGAAAGCAACCCGCAAAAATGCCTTCCCGGCCAAAACGCCTTACCTCACATTGCTTTTCGACATCCCAGACCAAACTATTGACTTTTTAATCAATCAGATAAAGCGATTCCACTCAATTCTCCCTCGCCCCCGCCGATAGAACAGGAAGGCACCCCAACCCAGACGAGACGGCAATGGCGCTCCCCCCAGACATCGAACGGCCCCTGCGCTTCACGAGGGCACTCCCGAGCATCCCTGGTGTAGCGGCGCGTCTGCTCGAACTGGCGGACGCCCCCAATGCCGGCCTTCCCGAGTTGGCAAGCGTCGTCCAACGCGATCCCGCCCTGGTGGCCAAGTTGATTCGCGCGGCGGCCACGCCTGGGCGGGCCGGCGCGCGCAAGATCGCGACGTTGATCGACGCACTGGCCGTGCTCGGGTTCAACGGCGCCTACACCCTATCGCTCGGTTTTCTCCTGTTGGGGGCCTGGGACACGCGCGCCCTGGAGCCCATCTGGCGCCGCTCGGTGATTGCCGGCGAAGCCGGGCGTGTGATCGCGGCCGACCTTCGCATTGGGAACGCTGGAGAAGTCTATCTGGGAGCCCTATTGCAAGACATCGGGCGGCTTGCGATGCGAGTGGTGGTGGACGGCTACGATGCCACCGATCAGGCGGCAAACAACGAGGCTCTCGCGAAGCACGAGCAAGCCACCTGGGGCACGACCCACGCCGAAGTCGGCGCATGGCTCGCCGAGCGCTGGGGATTGCCGTCGGGGCTGGTGAATGCCATTCGCCGATCTCACGAGGTACCGTCGGTCACGGAAGGTATCTCGGCGGTACACTGCGTGGCCTTGTCCGGACGCTTTGCCGACTTGTTCCTGGTAGCCGGCGACGAACTGCGCATCGCCATCGCCCAGCGAGCGGCCGCCCGCATCGCCGGCTATGAACAGGACGACATCGACCGATTGGTGTGCGCACTTGCCGCAAAGATCCCCGAAGCCGAATCGGTGTTTCAATGCGAACTCGTCGATTCCACGGTTCGCGCGATGCTCGATTCGGCCAAGGAACTGCTTCAGATTCGATGCGTAGCGGAACAGCGAGCCGAGGCGGGATAGGTCGGTAATGGATCGGCTCTCGCCACGGAGCGACACGATAAGCCCGCGCTCCATTTCTGACGGCTAGCCTCTACGGCCACTGCGTTCAATGGCACTCAACCGGCGACTGACAAAATTGTCATGCGTAGTAACCCGTATGGAATTTACCCCATAAGGCAATAGACTTCGGATCGAGAGTATATCGAACGTTGTGTCGTCGGGATGTTGTCCGAAGAATCGCTGCTACTCTTGGCTCTGCAACTTCGCGAGGAAGCCATCTCCGCCATTGAGCGGGACAGGACAGACATTTCCGCCCATCGTCGATTGGATACCGCCTACGCTTTGTTGACCGCATTGGCACCCGCTCTCAGGAACATAAATAAGTACAAAAGGTGACAGCTCCCGCAGGATGCCGTAGTGTTTTAGCACGCGTGCGACTGAGGGGGGAGCTGCTGTAAGGAGCGGGAACCGTGACCCTCGACGATCTATTGGGCTTGTACGTCGATCAACGCGCACCAAGCAAGGCCACGCAACGGCATTACGATTTCGTGATTGAGCTGTTCCGCAAGGAAACCGGTCTCGACGACACCCGCCGGATTTCGGTCGATCCGATCCGCACGTGGCGAGGGCAGGTCCTAGCTCGGGCCAGTCCGACCACCTGGAACAACTACCTGGTGCACTTGCGGGCCTTGTTCGCCTTCGGCTGCGAGGCAGGCGCCATTCGGGAAAACCCCTTCCGTCAGGTCGCGCGCGCCCGATCCTTGTCCCGGCGGCGCAAGGTGGTGTCCGCGCCATTGATGGAACGCGCCCTCACGCTGCTGGGCGACGAATCGGCCGAGACGCTGCAACCGCGCTGGTTCTGGGCCATCGTCGTTAGAACCTTCTACTACACCGGCATGCGGCGGAGGCAACTCGCCGGGCTGCTCTGGCGGGACGTCGACCTGCGTCAAGGGACCGTACTGCTGCGCGCGGAGTCGTCCAAGAACCGCCGCGAATGGATCGTACCGATTCCTCCACGGTTGGCGGACGACTTGACGGTGCTCAAGGAACGTTCGTCCCGAGGAGGACGCCTGCACGACCATCAGGTGTTCCGGATTCAGTTGTTCTACGACCGCTATCGCGGCGACCACCTGAGTGAATACCAGATCACCGGCTTTTTCCGCCGACTGGGGGAGGCGCTCGGGGAACCGATCACGCCCCACCGGCTGCGGCACACGATGGCGACTGAACTGGCGGCGAAGGGCGATGTGAAGGCCCTATCGGACCTGCTGGGGCACGCGGACGTGCGCACGACACTCGATGCCTACGTGCATCCGGACGTGGATTCGCTGAGGGCGTTGCAAGGCGGGCTGCGGGACATTTGAGAGCGGCGTCAAGGGAAAAAGTTGAAATCCCATGTGACGTGTTGTATTTGTTGTAAGGCAATCACACGAGGCGAGCGTCTGAGGAGAAAGGTCACGGTGCCCGGAAACGATTGGGGTCACTTTACCCAAAGCCCCAACCGATCCCGAGCACCATGTCGACCGCAAGGTCGCGGTCTTCTCCCCAAGTCATTTGCTGCCAACCGGGCATCCTTGCACGGTTACCGGACTCTGTATGCCCGGGTTCTATATTGGTCGGGGCGAGAGGATTTGA
>JAGRGI010000215.1 GCA_020445565.1 Chromatiales bacterium | reverse complement strand
TGGCGGAGCGGACGGGGCTCGAACCCGCGACCCCCGGCGTGACAGGCCGGTATTCTAACCATCTGAACTACCGCTCCGGTGATGTTCAGCAAGAAGCGCGCATTCTACGCAAATTCGAATCCGCGTCAAGGGAAATTGCCTGGCGATCGCGGCGCCCAATTTGGCCCGTACGCCAACAAGAGTGGTAGCTACCCGGATCGCGGACCGATTCCCGCGGCGGTCCGGGTGTTCACCGTAGAATCAGATTCAGGGCATCCCCCCGACGACTGCTCTAAGCGGCGGCCAGGAAGGCAACCACCCTCACTTCGGTATATCATGGCGCCCTTCGATTTCGAGACGACGAGGCGACTGCATGACCGCACAGATCATCGATGGCAAGGCCATTGCCGCCAAGACCCGCGCCCATGTGGCTGAAGGGGTGCAAGCCCGTATCGCCGCCGGACTGCGTCGACCGGCCCTGGCCGTAGTCCTGGTCGGCGAAAATCCAGCCTCGCAGGTCTATGTTCGCAACAAGGAAAAAGCCTGCGAAAAAACCGGCATCACCTCTCTGTCCCATCGCCTGCCGGCCACGACCAGCCAGGAAGAGCTGCTGGGCCTTATCGATCAACTGAACGCCGATCCGGCGGTGGACGGCATCCTGGTGCAACTTCCCCTGCCCGACCAGATCGATGACGAAACCGTGATCGAGCGCATCGATCCAACGAAAGATGTAGACGGATTCCACCCCTACAACGTAGGCAGGTTGGCCTTGCGGATGCCGCTGATGCGATCCTGCACCCCGAAGGGCATCATGACAATGCTGCACAGCACGGGTCAGGAACTCAGCGGGCTGGATGCGGTCATTATTGGCCAGTCCAATATCGTCGGTCGTCCCATGGCCCTGGAGCTGCTCGCGGCCCGCTGCACCATTACGGTATGCCACAGCCGCACCAGGAATCTTGCCGACAAGGTCCGGGGCGCGGATATCCTGGTCGCCGCCGTGGGCCGGCCCCGTTTCGTGCCGGGCGAGTGGATCAAACCGGGCGCTCTGGTGATCGATGTGGGCATCAATCGCCTGGATGACGGCAGTCTGGCAGGAGACGTGGATTTCGACTCGGCAAAGGAAGTGGCCGGCTGGATCACTCCCGTGCCCGGCGGCGTCGGCCCCATGACCATTGCCAGCCTGCTTGAGAACACCCTGATTGCCGCCCAGATGCGGGTGTGAGGCTTTTAGAAATCCCTATGAAATCCAATGCTCTCCTTTATGTCGGCGCTGCCGTCGTGGCGCTGCTGCTGGGCCTTGGCGCAGCCCGATTGCTCAACAACGGTGGCACGCAGCCGGCACACATCCCAGGCGCCAACCTCTACCCCCAGGCCATCCCCATGCCACCTTTCACCCTGGTGGACGAGGAAGGCAAATCCTTCACGAATGAATCGCTCAAGGGCAAATGGAGTTTTCTGTTCTTCGGCTATACCTACTGTCCCGATGTCTGCCCGATGACGCTGACGGTATTCCGCGAGGTAGCCAAGCAGCTCGCCGCCACGCCCCAGGGCGTGGACAACACCCAATTCGTGTTCGTATCGGTGGACCCGAATCGCGACACGCCAGAGCGGCTGAAGGAATACGTGCGTTATTTCAATCCGGATTTCAAGGGCGTTACCGGTGACGAAAAGACCATCGGGCAA
This sequence comes from Chromatiales bacterium, assembly GCA_020445565.1. Classification (GTDB taxonomy): domain Bacteria; phylum Pseudomonadota; class Gammaproteobacteria; order JAGRCI01; family JAGRCI01; genus JAGRGI01. Next base: position 1,839 of record JAGRGI010000215.1, on the reverse strand, counting down.
CTCACCTCGGCCATCGGCATCGTCTACATGAAAACCCCCGGCAAAACCGATGACGACTATCTGGTGGACCATTCCTCGGCCGTGTTATTGGTGGACCCGCAGGGGCGACGCTACGCGATCTTCACCGCCAAACCCTCGCAAGAGGCCGGTTCGGTCGGCGGCCATGACCCCAAGGTCATCACCAACGCCTTTGAAATCATTCGCCAATCCCAAGGAGCCTGACTATGTCACGCCTGGTTTTCGCTGCCCTGATTCTCTTCTCCCTGAGCGCAACAGCCGATGACGTTCTCGTCATCGACCCCTGGGTGGCCGAGGCTCCACCCGGCGCGCGGGTCGTGGGTGGATTCATGACACTGGAAAACCGTGGTGACGGCGATCGCAGCGTGACCTCCGTCAGCAGCCCGGCGGCTCGTGAAATGCAAATGCACCGTACCGTGTTTTCCGAGGGCATGGCCCGCATGGTGCCGCAGGAAAGTCTCAGCATCCCCGCTCATGGACGACTCGTTCTGGAACCTGGCGGCTACCACCTGATGTTGATCGGTCCTACCAAACCGCTGGCTATCGGCGACCAGGTGCCCATGCAGATTTCTCTGGACGACGGCACTACCCTGGAGGTCAGTGCCGAAGTCCGCCCGCGTCCCATGGGCGGCGGTCACGAGCATCATCACCATTGAGTTGCCAGGGGGGCACGACCGACATCGCCCCTCCCTGCTAATGATCGTAGCCGAACTCCCAAAGATAACGTTTGGCATCGCTGCCCCAGCGCTCATTATGCGAATTTGCGGCAATGGCGCGGATAGTCGATTCGTACTTGGGGTTTCCTGACGCCGCCAAACCCCTGGTCAACCAGGAATAGGCCGAGGTGAAGCTGCGCTCACTGTTGCTGTTCCGGTAGTGAGCACGAATCTCCTCGTTCACCCGATCAAGCAACCAGGCGTTGCGAATCCTGTCTTCATAAATCCGCATACCTGCGAGTGCCTTCAAGTCCCAGACATCACTGGCCACCATGTTCGCAAAGCGGTTGATGCGGTCGCTTTGATCGTCGTTCCAATGCCGGCGGTCATCGATAATCGGGTTCCAATTGGCATAGGCAGCCAATAGCTGCAACGCCAACCGTGCCTGCGTGCGAACTTCTCCGTTGCCGGTTTCGGCAGCAACCGTTTCCAAGGTCGCCCGATAGCGAAAATCACCCGAATAGCCCAGCCCTTTCAGAAACCAGCTGAACGCATCGCCTTGATCCTTGTCAAGGTGGCCCCGCCGGTGATACTGCACTACTAAGCGCTCCAAGGCGTCATTCACACGCCGATCGGTCATGGCCATCCAGGCCAAGGATTTTGTCGCCTCCTTTTGTGCGCTGAGGTCTGAGCCGGCGTAAATCGTCAGATATACCTGGATCTCTGTTTCGCTGGCGCTGAAAACCGGGCCGGGCGTGATCGATCCGATCGCGACCAGTGCGGCCAACACTACCGCTGCCACCATGAGTCATCTCCTCTCGATGTCTCCAAAGTCGACAAGAAGTGACACGGTTCCCTTTAACGGCATGAGACCGTGAATACAAATTACTGAAAAGTAGGAGTTACTTCAGCACATTGGCCAGAAAACACAGCAGGCCACGGCGGCTGGTCCGCCATTAACACTCAGTGATGCTGACAGCCAGACCTCCCAGGGAAGTCTCCTTGTACTTCTCCGACATGTCCAGCCCTGTTTGGCGCATCGCGGCAATGCAGCGGTCCAGGGGCATGAAATGCTGGCCTGAGCCGCGCAGTGCCAGAGACGCGGCGGTATAGGCCTTGATGGCGCCAAAACCATTGCGTTCGATGCAGGGGACCTGCACCAATC
>JAGRGI010000057.1 GCA_020445565.1 Chromatiales bacterium | reverse complement strand
CCGACGTGCGCTTCGTCGCCCATCTGGATTTGCCCAAGAGCCTGGAAGCCTATTACCAGGAGACCGGCAGAGCGGGGCGGGATGGCCAAGCTTCCGACGCCTGGATGTCCTACGGTCTGCAAAACGTCGTGACGCTGCGCCAGATGGTGGAGGCATCCGATGCCGATGAGGCCCATAAACACCTGGAACATGCCAAACTCAATGCCATGTTGGGTTTTGCCGAGTCCGCCAGCTGTCGCCGTGAGGAGCTGCTGGGTTATTTTGGCGAGCCCTATGAGGGTCCTTGCAACAACTGCGACAACTGCCTCAGTCCGCCGGAGACCTGGGACGCCACCGAGGTGGCGCGCAAGGCGCTATCCTGCGTCTACCGGACCGGGCAGTGCTTTGGCGTGACGTATTTGACCGACGTATTGCTGGGCAAGGACGACAAGCGCATTCGCAGCTTCGGCCACGACCTTTGCAGCACCTATGGGATCGGTAAGGAACTGGCTGCCGGACAATGGCAATCGGTGTATCGCCAATTGCTTTCCAAGGGACTGTTGCGGTTGCACGAGGATGGCCATGGCGGCTTGCGTCTGGACGATGCCTGCCGCCCCTTGTTGCGCGGCGAACAGAGCCTGTTCCTGCGGCGCGACGTCAAGGCCAGCAAGGCGGAACGCCGTGCCGGCCGTGGCTCAGCCGCGTCCGGCGGCGGATTGTGGGAGGCCCTGCGGGCACTGCGGAAAAGCCTCGCGGAGGAACAGGGCGTACCGCCCTATGTGATTTTCCATGATTCCACGCTTGCCGATCTGGTGGACAAGAAACCCCGCAGTGTTGCCGAATTGAATGGCATCTCCGGCATCGGCGAAGCCAAACGCGAACGTTACGGCAGTAAAATTATCGACACCATCGGCCGATATGAGCAACGTGTCGCGTTCGGCCTCAACGATACCAGCGACGAGACCTTGTCCCTGTTTCGCGGCGGCATGCCCCTGGAGGCCATCGCCGCTCAGCGCGAACTGAGCCCGACCACCGTGCTTGGTCATCTGGCCAACGCCATGGAGGCAGGGAAACTGAGCCTGGAACAAGTCATCGACCTGGACCCGGGGGCGCGGGCCGACATCGAGGCCGCTATCGCCGAGCATTCGGACGGGAACGGTGCCCTGAAACCGGTCTACGAAGCGCTCGAAGGCCGATATGACTACGGCCTGCTACGCTGTGTACGGGCCGCTATGCGCCAAAACTGAAACGACGGGAATCCATGGATCCGCTCAATCTTACTGCCTTGCTGGTTACTGTCGCGGCACTGTTCGCCTACCTGAACCACCGCTTTCTGCGGTTGCCGACCACCATCGGCATCATGGTGATCAGTCTGGCCCTGTCGGTGGTTCTGGTGTTGTTGAACGCCGCCGGTCTCAGTGACGGGCAAAGTCTCGCCAGACGCATTCTGTCCGGACTGGATTTCAACGACACTCTGATGAACGGCATGCTGAGCTTTCTGCTGTTTGCCGGTGCCCTGCACATCAATCTGGAGGATCTGCTGGCGCGCAAATGGGTGATCGGCGTCTTGGCATCGATCGGCGTGGTGGTGACGACCTTTTTGGTGGGCGGGACGACTTGGCTGCTGCTAGAGGCGTTCGGGTTGGAATTGCCGTTTATTTACTGTCTGGTGTTCGGAGCACTGATCGCCCCCACGGATCCTATCGCGGTGCTGGGTATTCTCAAGACCGCGGGGGCGGATAAGGGCCTGGAGACCAAAATAGCCGGTGAGTCCCTGTTCAACGATGGTGTCGCCGTGGTGGTGTTCATTGTGGTGGCCGGTATCGCCGCCAGCGGTCAGGAACCCAGTGCCGGTCATATCGTCGTTTTGTTCCTCCAGGAAGCGGTCGGTGGTGCCCTGTTCGGCCTGGTGGCCGGTTGGATCGTCTACCGATTGTTGAAATCGGTGAACAACTACCAAGTGGAAATCCTGCTGACGCTGGCCCTGGTGATGGGCGGCTACGCCTTGGCGAATGCCCTGCATCTTTCCGGCCCCCTGGCGGTAGTGGTGGCTGGCCTGCTGATCGGCAACCGTGGGCGTACCCTGGGCATGAGCGAAACCACCCGGGAGCACCTGGATACCTTCTGGGAGTTAGTGGACGAAATTCTCAACGCGGTCTTGTTCGTGCTTATCGGTCTGGAGTTCATCCTGATCCCCTTCAACCTCAATGCCGCCCTGTTGGGCGTGTTGCTCGCGCTGGTGGTGCTGGCGGCTCGTTTCATCAGCGTGGGCATTCCCATCGCCTTGATGCGCCTGCGCGAGCGTTTTCATCCGCATGTGGTAAAGATACTCACTTGGGGAGGTCTGCGTGGCGGAGTTTCCGTGGCGCTGGCGCTTTCCCTCCCCGCCGGACCGGAACGTGATCTGATCGTGGCGGTTACCTACGTCATCGTCGTGCTTTCCATCATCGGTCAGGGGCTGACCATCAAGCCGCTGGTGGAAATGGCCAGCCGGCGGGTCAGCGGGCCGGCCGGACATTGAAGCGCAAGATGACAAGTGCCCACGAAGTACCACGCCTTCGGTGTCGCCCCCGCCTGGGCGAAGTAGGGCATGTGCGCTAGTCCGGCTCGAAGGGCACGCCGCTGGATTCTGCTCATTCTGCTTGCGGCATTGATTGCCGCAGTGCATGGCGCCGGGCGCATGGACCCGCAAACCCTGGAGGAAATGTCTTTAGACGGATTTGATGCCTGGGTCAAAACGTCGATCGGCAATTACGAATCCGACCTGCTGGCGGCGGCCCGACGCCACTCGATACCGCCACGCCTGTTGGCGACGGTGATACTGAACGAACTTGGGAACTATGACTTGGTGGACCAGGGGCAGGAATTGGTCTTCAGCCGCGGTTCGGTCGGTATCGCACAGATAACCATCCCCACTGCCATTGACAATAAACTGGTGGATCTGTCCGAAGACGAGATTGAAAAATGGCAAGAAAGATTCGCCGAACGCCACGGTGCAGGCGCTTTGGGCAATCCGGCCGGACCGATTCCTCGCACCGGATTGCTTCGTCAGGCGATCGAGCACCTGGTGTGGGAAAAACTCAACGAGCCAACGATCGCCATCGAGGCAGCCGCCCGGCAGATTCGCTTACTGATCAAGCGCATCAATGCCAACCTCGATAAACCCTGGCCGCGGACATACCTCACCGGCGCCATCGACCTCAGCCATCCCTATGCCAACATCGTGCCGGGTCAAGCCGGTTTGGCGGATCCGCACGCGCTTCAGCGTGAGCGCGAAATGCAGATGGCCCGACTCATCGTTGGGGGCTACAACAGCCCCAAGCTGATTCGTACATCGGTGGACCTGAGCAATCCGGGTTACTACGCCAGGGCACGAAGACACGCTGACAATGCCGCCAGGTTGATTGCTGAACGCCTGGTCAGGCTCGGTTGGTACCCGTGAACGTGGGGTTTGCGATCAACCGGGATGTATCTCTTGTTCGATGAACGACAGCGCCTAGTTGCCAAACACCTTTTTCAGCAGATCGCTGGAACGTGCCAGCGGATTGGCGCGGATCTCCTTTTCTTGAATGGCAATGTATTTGAACAGTCCGTCGAGGGTCTTGCCAGTAACGTACTGGTCCAGATCCAGGGACTTGGTGGGCCCGCCTCCCAGCAGGCCCCCAAGCATTTCCCCCGCATTGCCCGCTACCTGCTTATAGGCTGACGTCACGCCCACCGCGTCGGTGGACTCTTTGACGATCGGCAGGAATTTCTCTGAAAGTTTACCTTCGGATACCTTGCGGAAATACTGTGTGGCGGCGTCGTCCGGCCCCTTCAATATGCCCATGGCATCCTCTACGCTCATGTCGCGGACGGCATCGCCGAGGATCTTGGCGGCGTCCGGAACGGCCTTTTCGGCGGCTTGGTTCATGGAGGACACAAACTCGTCCACGTATTTTTCGCCGCCCAACTTGCGGGCCAGCTTCACGGTCTTCTTCATGGAATCCGGCACGCCGATCTCGACCAGGGAATTGCCGAGAAAGCCGCCTTGTTTGCCCAGGGCATTCACCGCGGTTTCCACGCCGTTGCCCAGGGCTTCTTTCAACCCGGAAACCACCTCGCTGTTGGACAGCACGGAGCTGGCAGTATCGCCGCCGCCAAGCTGTTGCATCGCCCCTTTGAGCAGATCGTCCAGGCCGGCACGGACCGGGTTGACCACGAGCACCCCGACTAACGCCAGGGCGGAAAGGTGGAGTTTGCTTGGCATTGTTCTGAGTTTCCCGCTGATTTGCTGTTGAATCAGTGTAGCATTCCCTCAATTCGCGCATGTAAACAAAGATTGCGCGCTTATCGAAACCGAATCGGCGCCGCCAAGTTTGAGCAGGAGACATCATGCCCAGTTTCAGTACCGTGGTCGGGAACCTCGTGTTGCCGCCGGCTCTGTTTGCCATCGTGTTGATCTTTACGCTGATGATCATGCCGGCGCGGCGTGGCTTGGCCTGGTTGCTGACCGCCTTGTGCGCTTTCGGCCTGCTGGCGCTTTCCACCCCCGCCGTATCCGACTGGCTGTCCGGCTTGCTGGAGAAGGAGGTAAGGCCGCTGGCGGTCGATCCCAAAACCAGCGGCGCTCAGGCGATCGTCGTGCTGGCCGGCGGTTGGACCATGGCGGCCGAATACGGCGGCGATACGGTCAACGCGCTCTCCCTGGAGCGCCTGCGCTACGGGGCGAAACTGCACCGCGACAGCGGCCTGCCTCTGATGCTGGTCGGTGGCGCGCGCAGCGATGCCGGCAACAGTGAGGCCGCTCTGATGCAGAAGACCTTGCAGGACGACTATGGATTCAGCGCCCGCTGGCTTGAACAGAGCAGCCGCAATACCGCTGAGAATGCCGAACGGGCGGCGGAACGTGCCAGGGAGCAGGGCATCACGAAGGTCCTGCTGGTGACCCACGCCTACCACATGCCGAGGGCTTTGGCGCAATTTCGGCGCGTCGGGCTGGCGGCACTGGCGGCGCCCACCAGGGCCTTTTCCGACGCCGATACCGCGGAGGCGCTGGAACCGGTGGACCTGTTGCCCAATGCCAGTGCGTTTTTTCGCAGCTATCTGAGTCTGCACGAATTGCTGGGTATGGTGTGGTATTCGCTGCGCTATTGAGTCCTTATCTCTGGAGGAAAACGATTGCCGATCCATGTCTCGCCATCGGCAGGGGCTCTGCGTGTGGGCAGGCGGTCGGCAGCGCTTGCGCGGACGGTTCCAGCACTCTATACCTGAAATATGCGATCCAGGACTCTCTCCCTCTTGTTTCTGCTGGCTACCAGCAGCCTGCCAGCCAAGGCTGAGATCAATCCGCTGCTGCTGAGTGAGTACCCTGACCTGGACGGCAAGTCGCAGTTGTTGTCCCAATGGCAGGGCAAGTTCCTGTTCATTAACTTCTGGGCCAGCTGGTGTCTGCCCTGCTTACGTGAAATTCCCGAATTTGCCGGTTTCCAGAAGGAAAAAGGCGGGGAGGGTGTGCAGGTGATCGGCGTGGCATTGGATGATCCGCGGCGGCTGGCAACTACCGTGCGTACCCTGGGGATCAACTATCCGGTCCTGATCGTGCCACCTTCAAAAACGCGGGAAATACTATCCGAGTGGGGAGATCTTCGCGCTGTGCTGCCGTTTACCGCGGTCTTCAATGCCGAGGGCAGGATGATCCTGCGTCACACCGGACCCTTGGATCGGGATGCCCTGGATGCCTACCTGGACGAGGTACGCAATCGCTGAGCATTCCAGCGTTTCGCTGTCTATGATGGAGTGATGATCGCGATTTCAGCGGAGTAGACTCAGATGCCAGGTCCGGTCGGCCTTTTCCAGTATTGTCACGTGGGATTGCTGTGTGCTCTCGCTGTGTTCTGTGCCGGCTATTCTGTTGCCTGGGCCGATCCACCGGAGAACTATCCTTTTCAATCCTTCGACAAGGCCATGCATCAGGCACGGTCTGAGGGCCGGCCATTGTTTGTCTATTTCGGCCGTTATGGCTGTGGCTACTGCGAGAAGACCAACAAGGAAGCCTTTTCCGACGCCGGCGTACGCCAGCGCTACGCAGAGCACTATGCCCTCGCCTATGTGGATGCGGAGAGCGGCAAGCGCCTGAGGCTGCCCAGCGGCGAACGAATCACGGAGCGCGAACTGGGGACGCGCTACCAAGCCTTCGTGACGCCGGTTTTTTCCTTTTTGACCCCCGAGGGAGAGATCCTGGGGCGCATGGTGGGCGTGCAGAGCAAGGAGAGTCTGCTCGTTGCCGATGACCAAGTGCAGGCGGTCTTGCGGCAGTGAAAGCTTTCTTGCTGTTTCCGTTTGGATTGCTGTTTTCGGCCGCCTGTCAGGGCTGGATATTCACTGAACCGCTACCGGTCACCTCGGTTCAAGTCAGGGGTATTTTCCATCACCTCGATTCATCCGGCCGCCGAAACATCGCCGTGTCGGCTGATACGGTATCGGTGATATGGGAAGACGATCGGGATGGAACGCCAAGGGTCTATCTCGCCCACAAGCCCCTGACCGAGGGGCAGTTTTCCGAGCCCTTGCAGATCAGCGGCGCTGGCGAGGCCTTCGAGCCTTCTCTGGTGGCGGTGGACGACAAGCGCCTCGCGGCAGCCTGGGAAGAAGACGGTAGGGTGCGTGTCCGTCTCATTGCTTCGGGCCGACTCGGAAAAACGATCGATGCGGGGGAAGAGGAATCCGCCCAGGCCGCGCTGTTTGATGCCGGTGAAGCGCTGTATCTGGCCCGGTCGGTTCGGGAGGGGCGCTACAGCCGGATTCGACTGGCGGTTATTTCAACCGGTACGCGTTTGGACGCCAGACTCGAATCGGATTGTCCGGTCGACAGGAAAGAACCGACGGACGAACAGCTCTACCCGGTGCCGGCGGCGGTAGCCGACGAACTGGTGGTTGCCTGGGAAGACCGTCGGCCGGGCCATACCATCATCATGGCGGCTGCCTCCGGCAGGGGCGATCCCTGTGCCTTCAGCGAGCCAGTGCGTATTTCGAAGCGTTCCGGTGGCACGCGAAACCTTCCTTATGGAAAGGGCCACGGCGTATCCCGGGTGACCTTGGCGCCGTTTGGTGCGTCGGGACTGTATGCGATCTGGGAGGACAAACGCAATTTCCGCGAGGGCTACGACATTTATGGCGCTCTGTACCTGGGTAAGGGGCAGTTCGACGATAACGCGCGCGTCCAGGACGACTTCGGCGAGATGGCCAAGCAATGGCATGCAAGCCTCGGCGGCGATGCTGAAGGCCGTTTGATCGCCGCCTGGAGCGACGAACGGGAGGGAAACAGCGATATCTTCCTGTCCGTATGGTCGGGCGGGCAGTGGAACGAAAGCACGCCTTTGTCCAGCGCCTCCGGTTCGGTCCAGCAGGCCCATCCGTCCATTGTGCTGGATGCTGCTGGCAACCTCCATGCGGCGTGGGTGGAGCGCGATGAGGTGAATGGACCGACCCGTTTGCTTTATTCCTTTGGCAAGGCGGAGTAGCCGAACCCAAGGTCCTTAGCGACCGGCCAGCCGGAACAATCGACCTACCGCCCCGGCAAGCCTGGGGGAGCGGTTTTCGTCCCGCAGCGCAGCCATGATGGGCGCGCGCATACCGGGCAGGAACAGCAAATCCGTAAGGCAGGCATCGAAAATTTCCGACGGTGTGCCCGCCAGTGTCTCGCAGTAGTGAAGGACGACAGCGGGCGATTTCAGGCTTTCCCAAAGTCTCGCGGCGATCAGCAGCAGAATGTCGGCCTGCTGTCCCATGGGGTGATTCAGCACCTCTGTCAGGAGACCGTCTCGCAATTCCGTCGCCCGTGTCGCGGAAAGGGCGCGCAGGGCTGAGATCAGCCTTTCCCCATCGTTGGCGGCCAGCGCAAGCCGGACGATATTCCCCAGGCTGCGGGCAAGCCGGCCGTCGATGGCCTCGTTTTCCAGACAGCCGCAGAGCGCAGCAAATGGCTGAGGCGGAAGTTGCGGCAGGTGCTCTGTCAGTGCGTTGGCCGCATCGTCCTGATCCAGCCGCGCGGCCACATCGGCCAGGCCCTGCAATCCCACGAAGGCCCATTGCTTATATCCCAGCTCGCCGCGCAGGTAGCGCAGGGCGTGGGCATGGTACTGCGACGGCGGCTGGCCGAGGATGCGCGTTGCCTTGGCATGAAACACTGCCATACGGTCGTCTCGCGGCCGGAAGGTGAAGGGGGCGTCGTCGGCGCTCTGCTGGCCGCCCTGCAACGGGTTGGTTAGCCCTTTTTCCAACTGCCAGGCGAGAAACGCATCGCGGGCATCGGGCACCAGCAGCCCCTGCTCGTCCAGGGGCAGACGCAGAAACCAGATGAAATGCTGTTCTGTTTGCGTTGGGTGCCAGAATAGCAATCCAACGAATGCCTGACGCTGCAAGGGGAGGGGGTAGGGGCTTCGAATGGCCTCGAAATCGACGAAATCCCTATTCGAAATCTCGACCACCCGACGGCCCAGGTCCATGACCCGCCAAGTGGCGCCGCTGGCCTCCAGCAGCGCGGTCAGGGAATGGATTGCCGGGGGTGTGGGTTGGCTCATGGGCCGCCTGCCGAAGGAGAGTAAGAACCGGTAAGGCCCGCGACTCTACTGGGCAGACGCGATGATGACAAGCGCGCGCTGTTTGGGCTAATCCGCTCGCGAACCGCTCGAACGAGGAGTCGGTGTCCGGCGGTCTCCCCCGACGCGACCGATTTCCGGACGACGCGAAGCGCTCTGGAACTTGCCGGCCTCTCCTCTAGCCCCGATCCGGAACGGATTAGCCCAAACAGCGCTAGGGTTGTGTGGGTTAGGGCTTTTTGCCCTGTACCCGATTGCCGCCAACCGTAGCCCAAGCCGACACAAGAAAAAATTGGGCCAAACCCGGAGGCCGCGGTTTTCGGGCGTTTGCGTGGTTCCGGCACTGCATTGTGACCTGTACGGCAGTCACACTTGTCAGGCGCACGGATACACTTGTCAGCATGAGCGAGAAACGACTGGGCGAGCGCGTTCGCCTCCGGGGACTGGTGCAGGGGGTCGGTATGCGGCCTACGATCTGGCGGCTGGCCAAGGAATTGGGCCTGAGTGGGGACGTGCGCAACGATGGCGATGAGGTCTCGATCCGGCTTTTCGGGGGGGTGGCACAGTGTGAGTCGTTTCTGTCCCGCTTGCAGAGCGAATTGCCGCCACTGGCACGGATCGATTCGCTATCGAGGGAGACACTGGCGGAGACGCGGTGCAACGGTTTTCGCATCGTCGATAGTGACCCCGGCGAGGTGCACGGTGGCGTGTTGCCCGATGCCGCCACCTGCGATGCCTGCAAGGCCGAGATCCTTGATTCGTCGGATCGACGCTATCGTTACCCCTTCGGTAATTGCACCCATTGTGGCCCGCGTCTGTCGATTCTCCGCGATCTGCCCTACGACCGTGCCAATACCAGTATGTCGGCGTTCCCGCTTTGTCCGGTCTGTCTGGCGGAATATGCCGATCCCACGAATCGGCGCTTCCATGCCCAGCCGACTGCCTGTCCGGTTTGTGGGCCCAGGGCGTGGCTATGTGGTTCGGATGGGGCGGAACTGGAATGCGCGGACCCGATCGCCGAGGCCAGCCGCCGGTTGGCCAGGGGTGAGATCCTGGCCATCAAGGGCATCGGCGGTTTTCACCTGGTCTGCGATGCCACTCGGGGGCCGGCGGTCAGGGCGCTGCGGCAACGCAAGGGACGATACGCCAAACCGTTCGCCATGATGGTCCGGGACCTGGCGGTGTTGTCCCGTTATGCCCGATTCAATGAAACCGAGCAGAAAAGCCTGCAGTCCACGGCCGCGCCTATCGTCCTGTTGCCGGGTCTGGGTGAACAACTCCCGCCGGAGATTGCGCCGGGTCAGGACCAACTGGGTTTCATGCTGCCCTACAGCCCTCTGCATCACTTGTTGCTGGTCGATTGGGACAGGCCGCTGGTCATGACCAGCGGCAATCGCGGCGATGAACCGCAATGCACCGGGAACCGGGAAGCTCTCGAAAGGCTTGCCGGGATTGCCGATGCCTTTCTGCTGCACGACAGAGACATCGTCAACCGCTTGGACGACTCTGTGGTTCGGCTGATGGACGATCGGATGCGGCCATTGCGACGTGCCCGCGGTCTGGCCCCCGCACCCATTCCGTTGGGCCCCGGCTTCGCCGATGCGCCACCGCTGATCGCCCTGGGCGGGGAATTGAAAAACACCGTCTGTCTGCTGCGCGAGGGCGGGGCGGTGGTGAGCCAGCACTTGGGCGATCTGGAGCAGGTTCGAAGCAGCCTCGCCTTTGAGGCCAGTCTGACGCTGTATCAAAGACTCTACCGTATGAGCCCGGAAGCCGTGGCGATCGACCTGCACCCGAATTACCGCTCCAGCCGCTACGGCAAGGCATGGGCTAAGCGCGATGAGCTGGAACTGGTGCAGGTACAGCATCACCACGCCCATATTGCCGCGGTGATGGCCGAGCGTGGCTTGGCGGTGGATTGCGAACCGGTCCTGGGTATCGCCCTGGACGGTCTGGGCCTGGGGGACGATGGAACTCTCTGGGGAGGAGAGTTCCTCGTGGCGGATTTTGCCGGTTACCAACGCGTCGGGCACCTGCGCAGCGCGCCCATGCCCGGCGGCGCCAGCGCCATTGTCGAGCCCTGGCGCAATGCCTATGCACAGTTGTCGAGCTGGCTGGACTGGGGAGAGCTGGTAAGGCGGTACGCCGGCGCGCCTTGGATGCAATCCCTGCAAACACGGCCTTTGGTCGATATCTCGCGCATGATTCAGGGCGGTATCAACTCGCCACAAACCTCATCCATGGGCCGGCTGTTCGACGCCGTGTCATTCGTTCTGGGGCTGTGCCCGGACCGACAGGCATTCGAGGGGCAGGCGGCCATGGCCCTGGAAACCCTGGCTCGACGCGCGGGCAAGGCCAGACGGGTGTATCAATTTGAATCCGATGAGCGGGGAATCATCGATCCGGCAATCCTGTGGCAGGCGTTGCTGAGCGATCTGCAGTCCGGGCGTGCCATAGAAGATATTGCCGCCGCTTTCCACGCGGGTTTGGCCGCTGCCGTGGTCGATATGGCCGGGCGGCTGTGTGGGGAGCACAGACTGAGTATCGTGGCGCTCTCCGGCGGTGTCTTTCAAAATCGAATCCTGTTCGAGACTGTTTGCCAGGGTCTGAGGGGTATCGGGTTGTGCGTATTGAGCCACGCCCAGGTGCCGTGCAATGACGGCGGCCTGTCCCTGGGGCAGGCTGCGGTAGCGGCGGCCAAATACCGCTTGGCGCTATCGGGGTCATAAGCACGTAATGATTTTCTGTTTTCATCCCGGTCTTGTTGAACCGATTCAAGTGACAATGCCATGACAAGCTTCCCTAAGATTGCCGTCCTTTTGCTTTTCACCGCCTCGCTGATCAACGGTTGTGGCGTGGGAAATTCAAACACGCGCTCGGAGGCCGAGCAGAAAACAGTGGAAAAAGTCGCCACCGAGATCGACAAGAAAAAGGAGTGGTGTGAGCGATATCCGCAATCGGCAGTCTGCCCGGAGGCTGTGGCCCAGGCGCAACGCAAGGCCGAGTGGTGCGCAAAGTACCCGACCTCGGCGGTCTGTCCCGGCAACTGAATATCTTTGACATCCGGCTACATCTGCGAGGGAAGGAGCAGGCCCTCATCAAACTAAAAACGCCTGATATTCATAGACTGTCCAGCCGCCATCGATGTTAGCAGCGGGCCGGGTGGTTGCGTTGGGAATGTCTGCGCCACGGAAGGCGCACTCAAGTCGAGGGGACGTATTCATGCGCTGCCCGGAGCAAACATCCTGTGCGCCGTGGAGATTTGGCAGTGAATCGTATAGGTGACGACGCCTACACTCGAAAAGGATTGCTGCGCGAGAGCGTGCGGCCCGCTTGACACCCCGCAGTCCCGAAGGTAACTTTCCCTCAGCGCCGATTTGACTCAGCTTGCGGGCGCGTTAGAAATACCGCTAAACCGGGAAGGCCTGCATCAGCACCTTTCGCATTGGGAGAAGCTGGGCGGGTTTTTTTTTGTGCCTGTCACCTCCGGATTAGCGTGCAAGCTCCCAGAGACCTCAGCAGGGGAGTTTCACGATGAGTTCTGAACACGACGAATACGGATTCAACACCCTGGCCGTGCGTGCCGGCCAGCATCGAACCCAGGAAGGGGAACACAGCGAACCCATTTTTCCCACTTCCAGCTATGTGTTTGGCAGTGCCGCCGAAGCCGCGGCGCGTTTTTCCGGTGAGTTGCCGGGCAATATCTACTCGCGCTTCACCAATCCCACGGTGCGGACCTTCGAGCAGCGTCTGGCAGCCCTGGAGGGTGCGGCGGCCTGCGTGGCCACCGCCTCCGGCATGTCGGCGATTCTCTCCACCTGTCTCGCCCTGTTGCGCTCAGGCGACCATATTGTCGCTTCACGCAGCATTTTCGGTACCACCACGGTAATGTTCAACAACTACCTGGCCAAGTTTGGTGTGTCGACGGAGTTCGTTGAACTGCACGATCTGGCGGCCTGGGAGGCGGCCATACGTCCCGAGACGCGGATGTTGTTCCTGGAGACTCCCTCCAATCCACTTACCACCATTGTCGATATCGCGGCCCTTTCGGCGATTGCCCGGCGCCGCGACTGTCTGCTGGTGGTGGACAACTGTTT
>JAGRGI010000056.1 GCA_020445565.1 Chromatiales bacterium | reverse complement strand
ATGAGCCACGAGATCCGCACCCCCATGAATGGCGTGCTGGGAATGGCAGAATTGCTGGAAACCACCCGTTTGGACCCTCGCCAGCATGAGTTCACCCAGCTCATCCGCCGCTCGGGGGAGACCCTGCTTGCACTGATCAACGATATCCTCGACTTTTCCAAGATCGAGGCCGGCCATTTGCGCCTGGAGCGACGTGAATTCGACGTGAGAGTCGCGTTGGAAGATTGCGTAGACCTTTTGACGCCATCGGCCCAACGCAAGGGGCTTGAGCTGATTTGCGACCTGGACCCCGCAAGCCCCACCAATCTGGTGGGCGACCCAATTCGTCTTCGCCAGATAATAACCAATCTGCTCTCCAATGCCGTCAAGTTCACCAACCGAGGAACGGTAACCCTGAGTACGCAGCTGCTGGAGGCGACCGCGGAACATATCACGCTGAGCATTCGTGTACAGGATACCGGCATCGGTATACCCACCGACAAACGCCAACGAATATTCGAAGCCTTCCAACAAGGCGATGACTCAAGCTCCCGCACCTATGGCGGTGCCGGTCTTGGACTGTCCATTGCCAAACTGTTGGCGGAATTGATGAATGGCAGACTGGAGGTGCAGAGCACCCCGGGCGAGGGCTCGGAGTTCAGCCTCCAAGCCAGATTCGGAGTGGGCGCTACCGACGAATGCGAACCATCGCCAGCCTTCGAAATCGGCCTGGAGGTTGCCCACGCCGGCCTGCATTGCGCCCTTGTACGCATGCTCGAGTCCCTTGGAGCACAACGAATCGAGCGCATCAGTACCAGGGCCCAGGAAGGTACATCCTCGGAGAAGCTGTATTTGAGCGGCCACAACGGGGAAACCCCTGCAAAGTTGCGTCTCGCCGATTCCCCACCCAACATCGGCGAGGCCCTGGCACTTGATAAACCTCTACGTTTGGCAACCCTGCGGCGTGCCATCATGGAAATCATCCTGGGCAAATCGGCGCTAGCGTACGTCCCCCCAGCAATCAGCCGGCCGACAAAGGAGGGTCGTATCCTTGTTGCGGAGGACAATACCGTAAACCGGGAACTGGCAAGGGAGCTATTGGAACTGCTCGGCTACACCTGCCAGGTCGTCAGCAACGGACGGCAGGCCCTGCAAACGCTGGCGCACGAAGCCTTCGACGCCGTGCTGATGGATTGCCACATGCCCGACCTGGACGGCTACGAGGCGACACGCAAGCTGCGTCTGGATCCGAAACACCAACACCTTCCTGTGATAGCGGTCACGGCCAGCGCTCTGCCGGAAGATCGTCAACGGGCGCTGCGAGCCGGCATGGATGACCTGCTACCCAAGCCGTTTGAGATCCAGCAATTGCGCGACATCCTCGACAAGTGGCTGGCCCGCGCCGCGGAGCGGAAAAATGAGGTACCATCCGCCTGAGCTTCCTCGACCGCTGAGCCCGTCGACAATGCAGGCATCGCCATTTTCCAGCACCAGCCGATTTCACAGCACCTTTAGTGAGGGCCTGCACCTTCTTGCCCGCGAATCCGATCTGGGCGCCTTCATACTTGCAGCGGCCAACGCCAGCACGGAGGCGGCGCTGTTTAAAGCAATGCTGCCTTCACTGCACGATCAATTTCACGGCCTGCACACACAACTCCGTGAGCAACTCACCCAGGGTCGCCGTCCCCAGGTACCGCAGGACGATCTGATGGTATTTCTGCAATTGGCACTCATGGGTTTATCCGCGTTGCGGATCACCGAAGAACGACACGCCGGAATCTGGACGGTGCAATTCAATCCCCTGCGCGCCCTTCGGCCCAGTCGTGCGGCAACCCGAAAAGACATACGACTGGCAATGCCCTTCGATACCGCCGGATTTCATTTCGACCGCGATTTTTTACGCCGAGAGGTGTTCTGGGAAGGCACCCTCCATGATCTACCCATTCGGCTGCTGTACAACAAGTTTCCGTTTGCCCGAATGCACGGAATACTGGTCCCGGAACCCACCCGCCATCTTCCCCAGTATCTTACCGAGCGACACCACTGCTATGCCTTTTCGGTAGTGAACGATCTGGCCGACCTTCTCCCAGGGCTGAGTCTCGCCTACAACTCACTGGGAGCCTATGCGTCAGTCAACCATCTTCATTTCCAATTGTTTGTGGACCCAACCGAACTCCCGGCGCAGGCCCCCCAATGGCAACACAATGGTGGATCAACCCCCTATCCGGCTCAATGTCTTCGCTTCGACAATGCGCAAACCGGCTGGCATTGCATAGAGAGCCTGCACAAACAGGGACAGCCCTACAATCTGCTCTATTCGAACCGGTCGGTTTTGGTGTTTCCCCGTCCAGAGAAGGCAAATCAGCCCCCCCCCTCCTGGAGCCCGGGATTTGCCTGGTTTGAGATGTGCGGGGCGGTGGTTACCGCCAATCGGGAGACTTTCGAACAACTGGGCGAAGACGAAATTTCCGGCGTGCTGGCAGCCTGCTCTTCTTTCGCACCCGTAGCCGGCCATCACGAAGCGTGATGTTTCTCCCTCCGAATGAGTTTGCGCAAGGAGCCGCGCCGCTACCGCACAAGACTGCCGCAGCTGCTCACATCATGACTGACGACCGCAGGGATGGCCGATGCCCTATCATCGATAACGCCCGAAGGCCCACTTTCAGTAAGAGGCGGTCAGCGCTGAAAACTGAGACATCTCTCAAGGTTTTTCAGAGGGAAACTGGCTATACTGAACCAGCCGTCGGTTATCGGCGGTTGTACGCGTCGGAGTAGCGCGTACGGCGATGAAGGAAATTCCGAAGCCGGACCTCCCGCGAGCGGGTAAGTCTCAGTCGGCGGGCTTTCGTCTATCGCGAAGAACGAATAATGTAGTCAGGACGCTGTTCAGGCCGTTAGAAGCAGCTCCAGTGTATGTTCGTCCAATGAGAAACGTACGACCGAGTACGTCCGGGAAAACTGGTGCAGCTCCACTTTGAAATTCTGGATCGGTGACCTGTTTATTCTTTCTTTGAAAAGGTTGCGGTCGACAGGATCCCTGATTCACTGACGGGAACACCACCAGCCTTATCCGGGCGATTGCATCACAGCGGTTCGTAACCACGGCGTAGGAGCCGGCCTGAACGTCATCGGCGTCACAGTAGCGGACTGAGGCGGGGAACTGTTCAACCTCTGCACGATTCGATCGCACGAGAACGCCGAACAGTACACGCGCGGGACCCGCTTTCGGCCATAGAATGGCATCCGGGCGGAAGGCTCCTCCAAATCACAATAACTACACTACGGGTAATGAAAACCCCCAGTCGCATTGATGTCGACGAGGTGCTGACCCGATGAATGATCTCTGTAGCTTTTTCGAGGAGCATTTCCAGGTAATCATTGAATTTCCTGGCCCAATGCTGGAGCACACCCAGCGGTTGCGTTTTCGTGTCTATTGCATTGAGACCCGCTTCGAGGATCCATCGAAATATCCCGATGGACGTGAAAGGGATCGCTATGACAACCGCTCGATGCACTGTCTGGTTCGCCATAAGCACACCGGCATCGATGTCGGCACCGTGCGCCTGGTGCTGCCCCACAATGAGGATCCGCTGCCAATCGAGGCAAAGTGCCGTCCGTGTTTCGTCGACCTGTTCAATGACCCCTCTGTCGCACGCGCCAGCACGGCAGAACCTTCGCGTCTGCTGCTGGCACAACAGTTTCGGCGTCGACATTCGGAGTTTCTCTCGCCAACCGCCACCGGACCGGAGGTACAGTATGATCGTCGCTTGGTGCGAGACCGGCGCGGACAGGGCAACAAACACGTCTCCCCCATGTTCGAGCGCAGGCACAGCATGGAGACACGCCGTATGCGCCCTCAGGGGCGCCGCATTCTGCCCCATGTGTTCTTGATTCTCATTCGTGCGACGCTGGAAATGAGCGTCATGCACCGCATCGAACATTGGGTTGCAGCCATGGAGCCGGCACTGCTGCGCAAACTTTCGCGGCTCGGCATCAATTTCGTTCCGGTCGGTGCACCCTTGTTTTACGGCAGTCGTTCCCGTCAGCCTTGCCGGGTGCATCTGCCCACCATGCTCAACCATCTGGAAACGTATCGGACGGATGTCTGGGAGATGATTACTGACCGTGGCCGACTGCACGAGGGCGTGAAACGCTACGCGGTACGGCAGAACTGGCGGGCGGATGCGGAAGCCGGCTGATGACGGCAAACGATATGGAACGAAACGTCAATGCAATAACAGATCCTGCAGGCGGGCAAATCGCGCCCTCGCCTGCTTGAACACAGCGATGCTGAAATCCGTTCCCACGGAGCCGCCGACGAATTTTCGATAAGCCGGCAGGCCCTGGAGCTGCGGCACGGATTGGATGCGATCAGTGCCGATGAAACTGTGCAGTTGGGCTACCAGCACGATATCAGCATCGTCGATGGGCCCGACGTTGTTGCGAGTCCAGTTGTCCGCCTGCTCGGAAACCTGCGTCATCCAGCTACCAAACCCCCATTGCTGCAACACCAACCCCCCGATGACGCCATGCAGCTTGGATACCGTGCGATCCAGTTCCTGCTCCGAAGAAAAGGCATCGTAATTGTGTGACGCCGCCCGAAGCACCGGAAATACCCCCACATCGTGGAGCAGGCCGGCAAGTGCGGCGCGCTGCGGATTGAGACCGGAAACTTTCTCGGCAAGCACGGTACTGAACACCGCCACACGCAGGCTATGCTCGTGATTCGCCCGCATGCGTCGCAGTATCACCTCCGATTGCGTGCTGCAAAGGCTTTCCTCGGCCGTCGCCAGGCATATCTCCCGGATTTTCTCCCGCCCGAGAACCTCCACCGCCGGCAGCAGGCTGTCCACCTCATTACCGTCGCCCCGATGCTCTGAGGCGGCACGCACGACGCGAGCGGCAAGACCGGGGTCGGCGAGTATCATTTCGGCAATCTCCAAATTACCGACATTGCTTCGCGCCAGCATCGCCTGGACTTTCTCCAATGCCTTGGGCATGGAAGGAATGTCAAGCTTACCTTGGCTGTAGTCCGCGAACAGCGCCTCGAACAGCAGACTCTCTGCCTCACTGGCCTCGATATGACCGACCTCGGTACCGGCATCGCTGTCCTCCGCCCTCAGCACCTCGAACAGGCGTCGATCAAAGCCCACCAGTTCGGCCCGTGAGCGGGCAACAATCTCCGCTCCCCGAACATTGGCCGCGGAAAACAAGGGATGACGCGACAAATCGGTCTTTGAGCGTACGGTCTCCCTGCCGTTCGCACTACCGATCCGCTCAACGACACCATCGAGGAGATACAGCAGCCAATTTTGGGTTTCCAGGGCACTGACCCGGCTATTGGGCTCAAGAACGAAGCCCCTGAGCTTGGATAGGAGTTTCTCGCGGTTGCCGGGCTGCAACTCGGCTATGGGATCCAGGGTCTCGAACGAACGCCGGTCCATCTCCTGGAGGAAATTTGTTAGATTGCGGTTGACTTGCAACATTGAACACGTCCCACCTGAAACCGGAAAGGGAACTCTACCGGCCAGGCAACGTCTTTAAGCTGACTGTTAGGAAGCCTTCCCCCGACGCTTCCTCGATAGTTTGCCGGTCGCGATAGCCAATTATCTCGCGCGGGCAAATTATGATTGTTTCCGCAGAATGCTGCTTGCTGCTCCGACCAGATAATCCTGCCGTCGCCACAGCTATACAAGTGTGTCACTGGCAGGGCGTACCAGGCAAGGCATGCGACACAATTTATCAATATGTGTGTTTACTTATGTATCATAGTAGGCCATCAACAGGTAAACGACTCGCCTGAGGCCAGCGGCACATCTATGGTCCACACCGCTCCCAATCTCTTCTCTCACCCGCCTTACTGGGCCGAGTGTTTCGGCACGGCCCCCTATCTGCCCATGTCCAGGGAAGAAATGGAGCACCTGGGCTGGGACAGTTGCGACATTATTCTGGTCACTGGCGATGCCTATGTAGACCACCCCAGTTTTGGCATGGCCGTGATCGGGCGCTTTCTCGAATCACAAGGTTTCCGTGTAGGCATCATTGCCCAGCCGGATTGGCACGACGGCCAGGCGTTTCGGGCGCTGGGGCCACCCAATCTTTTTTTCGGCGTGACCGCCGGCAACATGGACTCCATGATCAATCGTTATACCGCCGATCTGCGCCTGCGCAGCGATGATGCCTACACACCCCACGGGGAAGGCGGCAAACGCCCGGATCGAGCGGTGATCGTGTACAGCCAGCGCTGCCGGGAAGCTTACAAGGAGGTCCCTATCGTCATCGGCGGCATCGAGGCCAGCCTGCGCCGCATTGCCCAATACGACTACTGGAGCGACAAGGTACGCCGCTCCATTGTGGTGGATTGTGATGCCGACCTGCTGGTGTATGGCAACGCAGAGCGCGCTATTGCCGATATTGCCCACGGGCTTGCATCCGGCCACAGCATCGATCAGCTTGGCGCGCTGCGCGGCACCGCCGTGATCCGCGACACGGTTCCAGAGGGCTGGACAGAGGTGGATTCGAGCCGCATCGACTGGCCCGGCCAGATCGATTCCCTGCAAAATCCCTATGAGGATACCCCCAGGCCGGTTGAACCCCAAAGCGGCGGCATACCGGTACGCATCATCCCCATGCCCCTGCAGGCACGACAAAAGCTGGACCCTGCACGCACCTATATACGCTTGCCTTCATTCGAAAAGGTCCGCAATGATCCGGCCCTTTACGCCCATGCCTCGCGGGTACTGCACCTGGAGTCCAACCCCCATAACGGCCTTACCCTGGTGCAGCGACACGGCACCAAGGAACTGTGGCTAAATCCGCCGCCCATACCGCTGAGCACCGAGGAAATGGACGGGGTTTTCGACCTGCCCTATCAACGTCGGCCACACCCAGCCTACGGCAATGCCCGCATCCCCGCCTATGAAATGATCCGCTTCTCGGTGAATATCATGCGCGGTTGCTTCGGCGGCTGCACGTTCTGCTCCATCACCGAGCACGAGGGACGGGTGATCCAGAGTCGCTCGGAACGCAGCATTCTGCGCGAGATCGAGGAAATCAGAGACAAGGTCCCAGGCTTCACGGGCACGATCTCCGACCTGGGCGGTCCGACAGCGAACATGTATCACCTCAATTGCAGGGACGACGAGATTCAGGCGGCCTGCCGCCGGCTGTCCTGTGTCTACCCGACCATCTGCAATAACCTCGTCACAGACCACGGCCCCACCACCCGGCTATACCGCAAGGCCCGCGCCCTACCTGGCATCAAGCGCGTTGCCGTGGCTTCCGGGCTGCGCTACGACCTGGCGGTACGCGACCCGGAGTATGTGCGCGAATTGGTCACCCACCACGTCGGGGGATACCTCAAGATCGCACCGGAGCACAGCGAAGAAGGGCCACTGTCGAAGATGATGAAGCCGGGCATGGACAGCTACCGGACCTTCAAGGCCATGTTCGACCGGTTTTCGAAGGAGGCCGGCAAAGAGCAATACCTGATCCCTTACTTCATCGCCGCCCACCCGGGTTGTGAGGATGAAGACATGCTGAATCTGGCCCTTTGGCTGAAGCAGAACAAATTTCGCCCCGATCAGGTGCAGACCTTCTATCCCTCCCCCATGGCCCTGGCAACCGCGATGTATCATTCCGGGCGCGACCCATTGAAACGGGTGCGATACAAGAGTGCCAAGATGTTCGTACCCAAGGCATTGGAACAACGCCGATTACAAAAGGCGTTCCTGCGCTACCATGATCCGAAAAACTGGCCCTTGCTGCGCGAAGCCCTGTCGCGCATGAACCGGACGGATCTCATCGGCAACGGCCCCAATCATCTGGTACCGGCAGGCAACACCCGCAAGGGCACAATGACACCGGCTCGCCAGAAACGCCGTACCCGTCGTTGAGGCTGGCGCCATGTGGTTCCACACCCTGCGCAACCTGCTGCTGCTGACCCTCACAGTGGCGCTGGGCGTGGCAATCTGGCGCAGTGATCAGGGGACAGACGCAAACGCCCCCGGCCCCATACTCGCTATTGATCCCCACGGGATAGAGCGGATAGAAATCGTCCGCCAGGACAGAGAACGGGTCATCCTGACTCGGCAAGGCCCGACTTGGCGCTTGCATTCCCCATGGCAGGTCAATGCCTCCCCCCTGGCCGTAGCGGCGCTGCTGAGCCTCGCCAGTGGGCCAAGTTTGGCCGACTACCCCTTGGAAACGTCTGCTCGTTTTGGCCTGTCTCCCCCACAGGCCACGGTGCTGCTTGACGGCATCCGGCTCCAGTTAGGAGCCACGGACGCAATCGACAACAGGCGCTATCTCGCCTCGAACAACCGCCTGCACCTGATCGCCGACACTGCCGCCCCCTACTGGGGGGGGGCCGAAGCAAATCTGGTGGACCGCCGGCCAATACCGGCGGACGCCCATATTGTCGGCCTGCACGTAGGCGACATCGACATCCAGGAAGATGGCAAGGGCGGCTGGCTGGTGGCCCGCCCACACAACGCCGACACCCGCTTCGGCCAGCGCCTGATCGATAGCTGGCACGGATTGAAGGCATCTCAGGTAATAGAGTCGCCGGTTGCAGACACCCAAGGCGCACCAGTACGCATCGATTTGTTCCCCCCCTATAGCGACACAAAATTCATCCTGCAGGAGACCGCCTCGGGCACGCGCCTGCTGAGGCCGGACCTGGGCCTGGCATGGCTGCTACCCACTGGCAGCGAAAAGGCCATTCTGGGCCAGACCCCCGATCTGGCCGCCAAGCCGTAAACCGATGCCAGAACTTCCCGAAGTCGAAACCACCCGGCAGGGCATATTGCCCCACGTCAAGGGACGGCGCATTGATGCCCTGATCGTTCGCGAGGCACGACTTCGCTGGCCGGTGCCTGCCGACCTTCCCGCCCTGTTGCAGGCGCAAACCATTCTGGACGTGCGTCGACGCGGCAAGTACCTGCTTCTGGAAACCACCAAGGGCACCGCCCTCCTGCACCTGGGGATGTCCGGCAGCCTGCGAATCGTCAATACCGCCGAAGCGCCGGGACGTCACGACCACATCGACATCGTACTGGATGACAAAAACAGTCTGCGTCTGCGCGACCCACGCCGCTTCGGCGCACTGTTGTGGGCCGGCGGCGCCCCCATGCTACATCCACTGCTGGCCGACCTGGGGCCGGAACCCCTGGAGCCGGACTTCGACGGCGGCTACCTGCACATGGCCTGCCAAGGGAGGAAGGTAGCCATCAAGAACCTGCTCATGAATGCCCATGTCGTCGTTGGCGTGGGTAACATCTACGCCAACGAGGCGCTGTATCTGTCCGGCATACATCCCGGTCGGCCAGCGGGGCGAATCTCGGCCGCGCGATGTGAGCGGCTGGCACTGGCGGTCAAGCAAGTCCTGGCGGAGGCAGTCAGCCAGGGCGGCACCACCCTAAGAGATTTCTTGCAAAGCGACGGCCGCCCCGGCTATTTTCAGCAACAGCTCAAGGTCTACGGACGTAGCGGTGAGGACTGCTTTGGCTGCGGCAAGGCCATCCATGAAATGCGCCTGGGCCAGCGTTCGACCTTTTTTTGCCCGCACTGCCAGCGCTAGCAGTCTGTCCAATTTATAGTAAGCGCAGGAGGGGCTATGACACTGCAAGTCGCCGCCGCCGGATTCGTGTTGCTGGCTCTGATATCGGTCGTGGTCGCGGTTCGCCGCCTGCGCCGCGGTAAGCTTGTGCGTGCCGGTGGATGGAGCGGGGCCGCGGTGCTCAGTCTGGCCGCGGCAATGCTGTTCGGATCGATTGCCTCCAACCTGTACACCTACAGCCGATTGACGGCGGAACAGCCGGTCGGCGAGGTGAACTTTCGTTCCCTGGGACCACAGCAGTTTCTGGCAAGGCTACGCCTGGAGGACGGGCGCGCCCTGGATCTGGAGCTGCTGGGCGACGAATGGCAATTGGATGCCCGCGTACTGAAGTGGACCGGCCCCGCCACCCTGTTGGGTTTCGATACACTCTACCGGCTGGAACGCATCAGTGGCCGTTACCGAAAGCTCGATGAAGAGCGCAACGGCAGCCGTTCCGTTCATTCCCTGGCCACGGCTCAGGGCCTGGACCTTTGGGACTTTCTGCACGACAGCCCCATGAAGGTTCCCTGGATGGACGCCCTGTACGGCAGTGCCACCTATCTGCCGATGGCCGATGGCGCCCGCTACCGGATCAGCCTGTCCAACACAGGATTGCTAACCCGGGCGCTGAACGACAGCGCTGCCAGTGCCGTACGGGGGTGGAAATGAGCGTCCGGCCTTCTCCGGCTTATTGAACGAAAACGCTCTGCTGCAAAGTGTTGCTGACCGGGAAGTCCCACGGGTCCTGCGCCAGCGGGTCATCAGGGTAGTTCACCAACCGCACCTGTAGCGTGGCCGTGCCCGAGGGGAAATCGGCACCGGCGGTAAACGCAAAGCCGATGCGGCCGCTGACCAGGCGGGGCTCAATGCGATAGGTGGTCAACTCCCGCCCCAGCGAGCTAAGCCGGGCCGCCAGGGCCGGGGTGGGAACAGACGCGAGACTGCCCTGCAGGGTAACGCTTCCGCCAACCTGGGCGGTCGGCGCTATGGAACCGGAGAAGGAGAGATTCTCGATAACCCAACTCAACTGCTGCATGCTCTCCAGCGTGTACGCCTTGGGTTCGCTGCCACTGACTTCACTGAGAGCGAGCGCATAGGCACGACCATCGTCGGCAAAGGCGACCGGTATGTTCAAGCTGCCCGTTTGCAGGAACAAGCTGGCTATAGGAGAACCCTCAGGCACCGGATTGCCGTTCGGCAACGGATCGTTATCGGTTTCAGTCACCACCGGATAGAGTGCGGAAACACCGTTTATGTCGTCCTGCTGCAAATCGTCGGTATCTTCGATGAACGGAAACATAATGGCCGGAAGTTCGATTTCATGATCCAGCCCCAGGGCATGTCCCAGTTCATGCAGCGCCACCCGCCGAAAATCGATGACAGATTCGTTCAGGGGACCGTCATAGACATCCCACGCGAAGGCGGTGTTGAAAATGATATCCGCCTCTTTGATAGTGGAATCCAGATCGTTGAAAAACAGCAGGGTTACCCCGAGGGTGTTCTCACCGAAGGAGAATCCGCAGATGTCGCCGCGGTAGTCCACGCCATTGCTGGCGAAAACCTCCTCGCAGGGATCGGCATATTGGTTAACCACGTCAAAGGTGAAATTGCTGCGCCCGGTCCAGTCGGCGGCGGCCTCGAAAAATGCCTCGTTCCAGGTTACGCCAGAAGGGCTGGATGCGCCCCCGGCAATATCGACGACAAACGTCGTGGCGGGTTGCTGCCAACGGGAAATCAGCTTAAAGGCGTCTGCGGACTGGCTGATGAAAATCCCGGTCAGCCCCAGAATCAGAACTGCGCTCTTAGTGTCCTTGGATCGCATCGCGAATCTCCTGTTTGAATTGCTCCAGGGAAATGGCGGCGGTGGGCTCCCCATTACGGGTGACCTCGACACCGAAGGCGGTTCCATCACTCAGCGCGGTTGTCACGGGCCTTGCCTTCCTGTTGATGGTCAGCACTGCGGCACCCTCGGCGTTGGTCACCAGGGCACTCCGGCGTGCCGGATCGCTCTTGACCAGAAAACGCCCCTGATCCCAGCCATAGAGCGGATGGACCAGGCGCTGCCCGGTGGATTCGACGAAATAGATCCCTCGTTCACCAACAGGCGGGATATTCATATCGGCCACCCGCAAAACCCCACCGACAGCGCTACCGCCCAGGAATCCCAGGGTTACGGTGGCACCGGGGACATTACCCTTGACCAGGTCCAGAATTTCGAAGGTCACTTCGGTAAACGGCAGGCGAGTATCGACGCCCCGGCTGGCGGTCGCGATGACCCGGCCTTCGAATATCAATGCCGATTGCTGAGACATCTTCTGAAAGCCGACTTTGGCAACGCTTGCCGCCCTAACCGGCCCCGGCAGCCAGAAACCAAGAGAAATCGCCAGGAAGAGCAAGGAATAGAGCCGCACACACGGCGCGAAATGAGGTTTCCACATATAGCTAAGTCCTTTGGAAGGTCGATTCATACACACTACTGCGTCAGTATAGTTGCCGGTCGGCGAGCACGACCGTGCACGGTTCACAGTATTCCATTGCAGCCGAAGTTTCATGCGGCACGCGCGCTTGTGTGCCGCATGTCAGTTATTGTCCAGATCCAGGCTGCGCCGCCGCTCCTGCAACTGCCGATACTGGCACTGGACCACATGATTGATCAGCAGATCCCGATCATGGTCCCGCATATAGGCGAACTCCACCGCTACCCGCTGGGGAAAGTCGGGATCGATCCCGGGTTCGTGTACGCACTTGATGACCTTGCCATAGGTCAGTATGCCGGTGAGCGAGGGGTACAGGAGCAACTTGAGTTCCAGCAGGGCGTCCAGTTCCAATGCCTGTTCCGTTCGGAAGGCCATGCCTACGGCACTGAGATTGACCGCCCTGCTGACGTGCGGGGCTTCGTTCTGCTGCTTGAGAATAACCGTCGACAACAGATCGATCTTGCGATCGAGGCCGCGCAGGTAGGCGGCAATGGTGGGATTGAGCTGTTCGATCTTCTCCATGTTGCCGCGCAGTTCCTGGGATATGGCGGCCAGACTGGCGGGCAGGGTAAAGCTGCTCTCCGGGCCGCGCTCCAGACGCTCGATGCAGGCCGTCAGGCTGTCAGCGGGAATCACGGAGAAGTTCAGGGAAACGACGTCGTCGACGCGAAAGTAGCGACGCCGCTCATCCGCGGAGTTCGAACCCATAGGCATGACTTCCTCAGCTTCCACCGCCAACCTCTTCCGGCACATGCGCAGGACGCAGCAACACCAGCTCCACACGCCGGTTTTTGGCACGATTCTCCCAACTGTCGTTGGGAACCAGCGGGTCGTTTTCGGCATGACCCTCGATCAACAAACGGGAGGCATCGATACCGCCCTCGCCGACCAGGGCGTGGGCAACGGTCACGGCGCGCGCGGCGGACAGCTCCCAATTACTTCGGAAACGGCTGGTGTTGATGGGAATATTATCGGTATGCCCAGCGACCACGACCTTACCTTCGTCGGTCTTGATCACACCGGCGATACGATCCATGACATCCAGAAATCCGGGCTTCAGATTGGCGCTGCCGGAAGGGAAAGAGCCCTTTTCGTTGATGCGCACCACAATGCGGTCGGAGCGGGTCTCTACGGTGATCATGCCCTCCTCGATCTCTACCTTGAGGGCGTCCTTGATCTCCTCAGCCTGCTGCTCGATCTCCTTTTCCACCTCTTCCTGCAGGGCCTTCTCCAGTTGTTCCCTGGGCACTTCGAGATTGGGGTCGTTGAACTCCGTGGTCTGCTGCTGAACCACATTGAGCGGCGTCGGCTCGCTCATGGAGGGGCTGAACTCCTGGGCGATGATGCTGACCCCTTTGGGGGGCTCCTGCACTTCCACATCACGCTGCACGCCGAAGGCCATGCGCATGGAACCGGCGATCTGCTTGTATTTCTGGGCATCGATAACGGAGAACGACAGCAACAGCACGAAAAAGCACATCAGCAGGGACATGAGGTCCGCAAAGGTGGCGAGCCAGTCAGGAAGACCCTCAGGACATGGGGGACATTCGCATTCGTCGGACATCGTCGGGACCTCAGCCGGCGGGAGCCGGACGCTTCTTGCCTGGCAGGAAGGTATGCAGCAACTGCTCCAGGACCCTGGGATTCAGGCCCTCCTGGATTCCCATGATGGACTCCACGATCAGGCTGCGGTTGGTCTTTTCCTCCGCAGCCCGTATGTTCAGCTTGTCGGCCACCGGAGCAGCGAACATATTGGCGATCATGGCCCCATACAGAGTAGTAAGCAGGGCCACCGCCATGGCCGGCCCGATGGCCGCCGGATCGGACATATTGGAGAGCATCTGAACCAAGCCCACCAGGGTGCCGATCATGCCCATGGCCGGTGCCATGGTGGCCATGTTGCGAAACATTTTGGCCCCCTTCTCATGACGCTCGATGGCCATACTGATGTCCTTGGAAAGCATGCGCTGCACCAGTTGCGGATCGTGCCCGTCCACACACAGGCTGATGCCCTTTTTCAGAAAATCATTGGTGATGGCCACGCCTTCGAGGGCCAGCAGGCCGTTCTTGCGGGCCACGTCGGCGAGGTTGACTGCCTCCTCAATGAGCTTCATCGAGTCTTCGCTCTTGTTCAGAAAGGCCTTGGCGGCAATGGCAAAGGAACCCAGAAAGTCGCCTAGCGTCACCTGCATCAACGTTACGCCGAAGGTTCCCCCGACCACGATCAGAATCGAGGGAACGTCGATGAAAACCATCAAATCACCGCCGGTGACGATGGCCGCAGTGACGATACCGGCGGCGGCGATCATGCCGATGAGTGTTGCAAGATCCAAGGATGCTCTCCTGACGCGTAAGCGGTTTGAGCGGCATCTGCGCCGACTCCGATTGCTGCTAGTAGCGGAACCGGCGCATCGAAACTTTAGTGAATCGCTCCTTGCGCGACGGTATGCTTTGCCGCCAGGACCAACAGAGGCGGACCTGCAATGAAGACGATATTGATTACCGGATGCTCGACCGGAATCGGGCTGGCGGTGGCGCAGGGTTTGCGCGATCGCGGCTACCGGGTTTTTGCCAGTGCCAGGCAGGAAAACGACGTGGAACGCTTGCGCCAACAGGGCCTGGAAAGCCTGCGCCTGGACCTGGCGGACTCAAACTCCATCGAAGAAGCGGCAGAAGAGGTGCTGGCATTGACCGGAGGCGAGATCTACGCCCTGTTCAACAACGGCGCCTATGGTCAGCCCGGCGCGGTCGAGGATCTCAGCCGGAAGGTGTTGCGCGAACAGTTCGAGACCAATGTGTTCGGCACCCACGAACTGACCTGCAAACTGATACCGGCCATGCGCATCAAGGGCGAGGGTCGCATCATACAGAACAGCTCCATTCTGGGGCTGGTGGCGCTTCCCTACCGTGGCGCCTATGTGGCCAGCAAATATGCCCTGGAGGGCCTCACCGACACGCTTAGGCTGGAACTGCGGGGCTCCGGCATACATATCAGCCTGATCGAACCCGGCCCCATCGAAAGCCGCTTTCGCGCCAATGCCCTGGCGGCCTGGAAGGCCAACGTCGACGCCCACAACTCCGCACATCGATCGGTATACGCGGCGATGGAGGCACGCCTGGAAAAGAAGGGAGCAGTCGCTCCCGGCACCCTGCCGGCGCAAGCGCTGATCGCTCCGGTCGTGCACGCCCTGGAAAGCAGTGAGCCAAAGGCACGCTATCGGGTAACCTGGCCCACCTACCTGCTTTCCTCGCTCAAACGCCTTCTGCCGACATCCACCATGGACAGAATCCTGGGCCGTATCGGTTCCCAGGAGCGCGAAATCACACGTTGAGTGATGTTAACGCCGCGGGTGCTTGACACAGATCAAGCATGTATTTCCGGCACACATAGAGTTGTCCTATCCCCCTTTTCGAACAGGCAAACTAGCCTTAGTATCGTGATCGCACTGGAATCGGGCATGTCCTGGATTTCGGTGTTGCTCCGAGGAATCCCGGAGCCGAGAATTCCGATCAATTCCTATTCGATGGGCCGTCAGAGCCCATAGTGAAGGGAGAGTTAACGCGATGAAAAAGTTGGCTAAACTGCTATCCGTTGCTGCCGTTGTGGGCGCCGTCGCGCTGCCTGCGCAAAATGCCTCGGCCTGGTGGGGCGACGGCCCGGGCTGGGGCGGTCCCTGGTGGGGTGGCGGTTACCCCTATTATGGCGGCTACGGCTATCCCGGCTACGGCTGGGGCGGTTATCCCGGCTATGGTTGGGGCGGCTACCCCGGCTACGGCTGGGGCGGCTATCCCTACTACGGCGGTTATACCGTTCCCCAGGCACCAGCCTCGACCTCCTCCAGCAAGTAGGCACGTCGCTACGAAGAAGCCGGCGGGAAAATATCCCGCCGGCTTTTTTGGGGCGATCAATCGTGGTCAGCGTCCAGATACCAGCGTACTAATTCCAACGCCGCCGCCCGCTGTCCCAATGGACTCCAGTGGGTATCGCCGGCAAAGTAAGCGGCCTGCCCCTGTCTGGCCATCCGAGTGAATAACGGCACCAGGGAAAGAAAGTCGATACCGGCCTCGCGGCCGAAAGAACGCAGTATGTCCTCCTGGGCCCCCCGATTTTTCCAGGCCTTTTCGACCCAAACATCGACAGAACCCTGGCCCATGGCGGCCATGGCCCGCAAGCGCGCATCCTTTGGGTCCAGAAAAGGCAAATAAGCCTCGGCCTTGGTGGGGACATAAACCAGCAACATCCGCTTTCCCTGGTCACGCAGAGTCCGATGAACTGTGGACAAGGTCTGGCGGACCACCGGCCAAGCGGGGTGCCTTTGCCACTCATCCCCCGCCATGGCAAGCTGCTTCAAGTAGTGGGGCAGGAACCAGACAGGCTCTCCCGCCGGAAATCCCGCCAGCCGGGCACCGGCAAGACCGGGGGCTACCTTGGCCGTTGCCGGGCGCCACACGCTCGAAATCACCTCACCGAGCAAGAATGGCGATAAAGGCGATTCAGCCAAAAGATCCGCATAGGTCTCCATACCGCTGCGTTTGCGCGCCAACAGGCGTTGCGTCTCATCCAGATCGTTGCCAGCGAAATAGAGCCATATCACGGCATCGAACCCCAGAGCGCCGCCATAGTGTTCCAGCAACCAATGCTGTTGCAGCGACTCTGTTCCCGGTACCCCCAGGTTGTAGACTGTCGCGCCGCTGTTTGCTGCAAGGACGCTCTGCAATCCCGGCGGCGCCGTGACCGCCCCCGTAAAGGCGAAGGAGTCCCCAACCAACAGAATCTCCGCGTGCCTCACTGCCTTGGCGTTTGGCAAACCACGACTGTCCAGCGGCAATCTGACCTGCGGATAGGCGTCAGCGTCCGGGGACCTGCCAGCGGGCACCAGGCCGTACAAGCGCAGATCCTCAGGGGGACCGCTATGGTATTCCCGACCAGGCGAAAAGCCTGGAGGCTGCGCGTAGGGAAGGGGAACACCCTCCAGCGGCATCTCCTTTGCCAGCTTCGGGTCCAACAGGGCGAGGCCGCGAAGAGGCAGGGTATCCAGGTAGGCATCCGGGAGCAGCGAGGGCACAAGGCGCAAGGCGAGTTCGACGGCGCCGGTCGCCAACGCAAGGCCGATCAACGCCGAAAGCATTGCCAATAGCCCCGTCCTCACCAGCCAGGAGCCCGTCCGTGAATGGGAGCCGTCATGAGGGCTTGCGTGGATGAGGCAGATTCTTCGTTCATTTGAGGCGAATAGCAGGCTCTATTTAACGAACTGAGCGGAAAATCCGGCCATCCGCGCTTGTCCGCAGCGGGTCATCTGCTCTCGGACAGGCCCCTAAGAATCTGTCCGATGGATCATCCCTTCGCTTGTTCGTCTGGAGGCTGAGTGCCTTGCTTTTCAGCCTCGGCCTTCTTGATCGCCTGCCAGCGGACCAGTTCCATGCGATAAGCCGTCACTACCTTGTCGATGCCGGATTCGGTGAGATAGCCCTCATTGCCCGAAGTGGCAAAGGTGGCATAGAGACCGGAGGCACTCATCAGCG
Organism: Chromatiales bacterium; assembly: GCA_020445565.1. Classification (GTDB taxonomy): domain Bacteria; phylum Pseudomonadota; class Gammaproteobacteria; order JAGRCI01; family JAGRCI01; genus JAGRGI01. The sequence goes on along the minus strand of JAGRGI010000056.1, from coordinate 28,924 downwards.
CGGCGGAAACCAAGTAGGGGGAGTTCTTCTCCCCGTTGATTTCATTGGCCAGGACGATGAAACGGTCCACCAGTTCATTGAGTTCTTGCAGGGAATGTTTGGACATGGGCCTAATCTGGTCAGTAGTTGATATGGTGCGGCGTTCCTCGCATCGGGTATCCCGGAGACAAACTCAGCGGTGCCGTTCTGCCCGTTCTATTCCCGATTATAGGCATCGTTGAAACGAACGATGTCATCCTCTCCCAGGTAGCTGCCTGACTGCACCTCAATGATCTCCAGCGGGATCGTGCCGGGATTTTCGAGCCGGTGCTGCACGCCCAGCGGGATATAGGTGGATTGATTTTCGGTCAGCAGGAAGGTCTCGTCACCGCGAGTGACACGGGCCGTGCCGGTGACCACGATCCAGTGTTCGGCCCGGTGATGGTGCAGTTGCAGCGAGAGGGTGGCGCCGGGCTTGACGGACAAACGCTTGACCTGGAACCGACTGCCGGCATCGATGCACTCGTAGGAACCCCAGGGGCGGTGAACGCGCAGATGGGTATCGTGCTCGGTACGGGCGGCGCTCTTCAGGGCGGTGGTGATGGTCTTCACATCCTGGGCACGGGACTTGTTTGCCACCAGCACGGCATCGGCGGTCTCCACAACGATCAGGTTCTCCACGCCCAGGGCGGCGACGAAGCGATGATCGGCCAACACCACCGAGTTGCTGGCGCCCTCCAGATGGGTATCGCCTTCGGCAACGTTGCCGTTGGCATCCCGGCGCTTCACATCCAACAACGCATCCCAGGAACCCACATCGGACCAACCCGCGTCCAATGCAACGACCGCCGCAGCGGCCCCGCCCTTGGCTCCAGCCAAATGCTCCATGACGGCGTAATCTATGGAGTCACTGGGGCAGGCATCGAAGTCTTCCCCCTTGATGTGGACAAAGTCACCGTCCAGCCGGGCGTTCGCCAGTGCCTGTCGACAAACCGCCAGTATCGGTGCCTGGTAACGACCGATCTCGGCCAGCCAGACCGATGCCTTCAGTATGAACACCCCGCTGTTCCAGAAATAGTGCCCATCCGCGAGGTAGCGAGCCGCCGTATCGCTATCGGGTTTCTCCACAAAGGCGTCCAGGGCGAATCCACCCGACGCCAGTGGCGCGCCGCGACGAATATAGCCAAACCCCGTTTCCGGGCGGGTCGGCACGATCCCCATGGTGACGACTCTGCCATCCACGGCGATGGCGACGGCCTCGGAAAGCGCTGCACGAAAACGGGCCGCATCGGCGACATGATGGTCCGCCGGGCTGACCACCAACACCGGATCATCCCCTTCCCGCACCGCATGCAGGGCCGCCAAGGTCAGTGCCGGGGCCGTGTTGCGCCCGAAGGGTTCCAGCAGCAATCCGGCATTGCCGCGATCGAGCGCTTGCAATTGTTCGCGGACCAGAAACCGATGGGCCTCGTTACACACCACGATCGGCTCACGGCTGCCCGCCACTGCGGCAAAGCGTTCAACGGTCTGTTGCAGCAGGCTGTCGGCAGCGGTGAGGGAGAGAAACTGTTTGGGATACGATTCCCTGGACAGGGGCCAGAGCCGTGTGCCGGAACCGCCGGAGAGGATGACCGGCTGCAAATCTGTCATTGGATCAGGTCCTGGAAGCCGTTCTTGGGATTGCCGCTATGGATCCGGCGGCCGAGGCGCTTCCCACCAAGCATCCCCGGAGCGCCGCCCTGGGGGGAGCACGGCCCCCTCCGTCCATTCGGCTAACGCGCAGGATTACAACAGAGCAGATTGGGACCGTCAACGCGATCAGGGCATCTCGAAGAGCTTGTGAAAATTGGAGATGCGCAATATCTCGCCGATATCCTCATTGCAATGGGTGATGGTGACACCATCCCTTTGCCCCCCCGCGTGGTCACGCAATTGCAGCAACATACCCAAGGCAGAGCTGTCCATGAACTGGGCATTGCGCATGTCGACTTCGTACTTGCGGCTGCCCCTGGCATCGCGAGCGTAGGCTTCCCGAAACGCTTGGTGATCGGCAAAATCGAATCGCCCATCGACAGCGATCGTCAATTTGCCCGGCTGGTCTGAAGTGATACTGACTGTCATGATACTTTCCTCCTCACGGCTCGACCCGAGCGAGGTACTTGTCCAGATGGGCCTCGACTCGCGCCAACTCGCCGCGCATTTTTTCTAATGTGTCATCGTCGACAGGATCATCACGCCCGCAGAGTTCCGCCAGATGAACGGCCCCTACCGAGTGACTGGCCTCTTTGAGACTGGCAAGCACACGGGCCAGGGCGTCACCGCCCCCGCGCTGGTGCAACTCGACAATCCTATCCAGATTTGCCCGACTATCCAGTAAATAGGTTTGCAGCAGTTCGGGCAAGCTCTCTCCCATGGCTTCAGCCAAATCGTCCAACATGGCCTCGTTGACGGAACTGGGGCGCAGAGACTCGGCCGACGCATCCACCGCGTCCAAGCGCAGGTCGAGCCAGAACTCCGCGCCTACTCCCAAGACACTGCGCACCTCGATCTGGCTCTCCAATGCGTTGGCATAGCGCATGGCCAGGGCCAGACCCAGTCCGGTACCGCCATATTCACGGGTAAGATACCGAGACTGCTGGGAGAAGCTGGAAAACAATCCGGCCAGCGCGTCTTCGGCAATACCGATACCGGTATCGGCAACACGCAGACGAAACTTGCTTTCTTCAGCTATCAAACAGGCTTCGGCCTGCACACTGCCACTATGGGTGAATTTGATGGCATTCTCCAGCAGGGTATTGAGGATGCGGTACAGGGCATCACGATCACAGTTGATCCACCGCGGCAAGGCCGGGTCCAGATCAAAACGCAACGCCAAACCCTTGGCGGCAGCCGAACCCGCATGTACCGCAGCCAAATCATCGAACAATTCAGCCAGCGCCATGGGGGCCAGGGTAACGCTGGCGCCTTGACGCTCCACGGAGGAAAAATCCAGGATCTCATTGATGATGCCGGCCAGGTCTCGACCTGCCTCGACGATGGTATCCACGAACACGCGCAGATCCTCGGCAAGGCCGGCCTCCTGCAAGAGTTCGGCTATCGGCAGAATGCCGTTCAACGGTGTACGCAACTCGTGAGACACCCTGGACAGGAACTCGTCCTTTGCCTGGTTGGCCAACATCAGACTTTCGCGCTGCTGCTCCAGCAGGCGGTGGGTGCGTAGCTCGCCGGAAAGGTCGTGCAACAGGCAGATGAACAGGTCGAAAGTGGGCGCTTCGTCCTCCTGCATATCGAACTCATCATCGAACAGCACCATGTCGTTGGAGGCCACCTGACTCACCGAGGCCCGCAGGGGCACTTCGCTGCCATCCTTGTGCCGTCCCCAGAGGGGGTGTTCCAGCATATCGTCGGTGTCGTTGCAGTAGGTGGTGAGAAAATCGGTGATCCTGCCTTCGAAACCGTCTGGCAGTGCAAACAGGGATTCGATGGTTTTGCCCAGCAAGCCTTCCTGCCGATAGCCGAAGATCAGCTCAGCCTTGTGGTTGAAGGTCTGCACGGTCTGATCCGGCCGCAAGATGATGATGCCTTCGGAGACGCCATTGAGCAGCGAGTCGATTTTTGCCTGGATGCCGATCAGCTCGTGGGCGGCGGCCTGCATTTCGACCATCTGCCCCTGAATCTCCGCATAGTCCTCACGGAGGAAGTTGAGTTCGCGCTCCAGGGATTGTTCGCGCTCTCCGACGTCCATCAGTCCCACTCGTAAAGCGCCCGCGCGGCATTTCCCTTTGGGTTGTAGATGAGTTCCTTGCACAGCGAGCGCACCAGGGGAATTCCTCGACCGGAATGCCCGGTGTTGGCCGCCAGTTCCGGTCGCGCCTGGCCAACCGCGTAGCCCGGTCCGGAGTCGAGGATCTCGATCTCCAGCCGACCGCCCTTGCCGTGGGGGCGATGGTGAAACATCACCCGGATGCGCCCTTCTTCCAGCTTTTCCAACTTCTGCTGGCGTTCGGCGTAGTACTGCATGAAACCTTCAGGCGTCTTCTTGAGGGCGGAGTCCAGGCTCAGCAGACCGTGATCCAGGGAGTTGGAAAACAGCTCCGCCAACACGGTGTAAAGCCGCTCACGATGGTCATAGATACCCTGGGTTTCCATCAGGGTGTTTACCATCATCGGCAGGGGATCGCTGTTACGCAGCGCGTGAGGACCGAATTCGAAGGAGAAATTCCACTGTGCCGGCGGCTTGGCGGCCCGTTGCGCGGCCCCCGGCGATTGACTGGGAGCGTCGGCTGGGCGACAAAAAATCTGTATCAGGGTGATGTCGTCACCCTGTTTTCCACCCTCCCGAAACACCTCCAGTGCCTCGGTGACCTGATCCACCTGGGAATCATGCCCGCCGGCCTGCTCAAAAAAACTCTCCAGGCGATCCTGCCCGAACATCTCCCCGGCCGGGTTCAGGGCCTCGGTGACGCCATCGGTGTACATAAAAATGCGATCGGTTTCGTGCATCTCGAAAAGTTCGACGCTGCGATCGAACATTTGCGAATCCATGATGCCGATCGGTACGTGACGCGAACGGAAACGCGTAACAATACCGGTCTGGGGGTTGTACATGATCGGGTCCGGCAGTCCGCCGTTCCAGACGGTCACCGAACCGGTGGCGAAATTCAACTCCAGCAACGCGGTTGCCAAAAACAGCCCAGTGGGCAAAACGTTTTTGAGTTTCTTGTTCAGCTCGGTAACGATGTCGCCGATGCCGAAACCCTTGGCCGTCATGCCGTAAAAAATCTCCGATGCCGGCAATGCGCCAATGGACGCCGCCAGACCGTGGCCGGTGAAGTCGCCCAGCATGATATGCAAGGCCCCGGACGGGGTGTTGGCCGCCAGCAGCAGATCGCCATTGAAAATGGCCATGGGCGAGATGCTGTAGCGGATATTGGAGTCGTCCAGAGCGCCGGTGTGAACAATGCCCGCGAACAGTCGTTCAGCCACGCGCTGCTCGTCCTCGGCGTGTTTCTGGTGGTAGGCCAATTGCCGGCGTTGGCTCAGTTGTACGGTATAAGCCTCACGAAGACGCATCAGGGCATCGATCTTGGCCTTCAACACCGTACGGTTGTACGGTTTGCTCAGGAAGTCGTCACCACCAGCCTCGATACACTTGACCAGAGCGCCTTCGTCGGTCAGCGCGGTGACAAAGATGACCGGCACGAACACCTCACCCGCCAGTTTTTTGATCTGCCGCGTCGCCTCGTAGCCGTCCATGACCGGCATCATCACATCCATAAGAACCAATACCGGGCGCTCCCTCTCGAATAGCTCCACCGCCTGCTGGCCGTTCTCGGCGCTGAGGATCTCGTAGTCGTGACGTTTCAGCAGTGCGGTCAACACCATGCGGTTTGTGCGGTTGTCATCGACCACCAGCACCCGGATTGCGCTCTCGTCGACGACTCCGGCTTGTTCTAGTATTGCTTGCATTGTCACTTTCCCGGGCACCAACGCCCTGTTGCCCCGTCGCGATCAATCCAATACAAACATCTTTTGGAAGTTGGAGATCGTCAACACCTGGCGAATTTCAGGATTTGCGTTACGCAGGGAGACCGCTTGCGAATCGCCGCCAGCCTCCTCGCGTAGCAATAACAGCATCCCCAGGGCCGAACTGTCCATGTACTCTGTGCTGCGCAGGTCAACCACATAGCGCTGCGGTTTGCGCGGACAATTCTGGATGGCATCGCGAAATTCCCGGTGGGTGCTGAAATCAAAACGCCCCTGAACGCGAATCGTCAACTCCTGCCCGTCGGAGGAACATTGGGATGTGACTGCCATTGCTGATTACCTCTTTATGTAACGTGGGAACGATGGCTCAGAACAACTCGATCTCGCCTTCGTCCATGGATTGTTGCGACACCGGCTTGCCCGTGGAATCCTTCCACTGGTCCCGCAGAGATTCCAGCCGACCATGCAGTTCATCGATCTGTTTGCCCTGGTCGGGGCTTGCGGATACCTGGCCCAGTTCGCTCAACCCTGAACGGAAAGCGCCCAGGTATTCGTGAACGAAGCCGATGCGTTTGTCGGCATGCTCGGTCACCTGCCGAACCATGTCCTCAAATTGCAAGGAGCGCACCGCCACGCCCACGTTGCGGTTGATGTCCTCGGCGACGGAAGAGACACGCTGCAACTTGTCGGCGACTTCCCGGTTGAACTCACCGATCTGACCGATCATCAAGTCCACGCGGGACTTGGACTGGATGGCCAGGCTCATGTCCTTGGAGGCCAGTTTGCCGATGCTGGTCTTGGCTTCGTTGATGTTACCGCGGGCGGTACCCACAACCTCGCGGATCTCGTCGTTGAAACGCGCGGATTTCTGCGACAGTTTACGCACCTCGTCGGCCACCACGGCAAAACCACGGCCGGCCTCGCCGGCACGGGCCGCCTCGATGGCGGCGTTGAGGGCCAACAGATTGGTTTGGTCGGCGATCTGCTTAACATCGCCCTGCAGGGCCTCGATATTGTCCATCTGGGTGGTCATCTCATCGATACGGCTGACCATTTCCATACTGTCGCGACTTACCGAGATCACGTGCTGAACGAAAAACTTCAACACATCGTCGGTTTCCTGAGCGAACTGCTTGAAGCTGATGCGACCCTGCTCCGCCTGTGTCTCGTCGCCCATACTGTGGATCATGCCCATGACCAGGGACTCCTGGGTACGGGCTTCCTCGTTGAGGCCACTGAAACTGTGGTTAAGACTCACCACCGCGTCGTGTACCAGAGTTCGCACCTGGGTCATTTCCAATGCCAGGTTATCGACCTCGCCCTGCATGAAATCTTCCACCTCTGCCAGCAGGTTATCCAGGCGATATTTGGCCTGCTGAGCCTTGTGGCGCTCCAGTTCGAGGCGATTTTTCTGGGCGGCGCGATGGGTTCCGCTGCTCCGCAGCCAAACCGCGCCCAAAACCACCACCGCAAGACTTTCCAGCCAAACCGGCAACTCGTATACCAACGCACCCGCCACCACCAGGGTGAGGACAAGGGCAAGCGCGTGATGGCGAACAAGGGCTGTGGTCACAGTGACACTCATTTCCGACTAAGGTTGGCGTTATTGCCTGTATCGGAACGAAGCGTGGAAACTTGACATCTTCAGGACTTCAGCAAGCTTAAGATCTGTCCGGCCACCTTGCCGAGAGGCAGTACGGAATCCACGCAACCGAGCTTGACCGCCTCGCCGGGCATACCCCAGACCACTGAAGTCTTTTCGTCCTGGGCGATGGTGGGCGCACCGGCCTGCTTCATTTCCAACATGCCCTGCGCGCCGTCGTTTCCCATACCTGTCAGGATGACCGAGATGGCATTGGGGCCGACATTCTGAGCCACCGAACGGAACATCACATCCACGGAAGGTTTGTGCCGGTTTACCGGCGGACCGTCGTTGAGGCGGCACAGATAGCGGGCACCGTCGCGCACCACCATCAGGTGTTGGTCGCCGGGTGCGATGTAGGCGTGACCGGGTACGATCTGCTGGCCGTCGGCGGCCTCGCACACGGTCATCGCCGAAATACTGTTGACCCGCTCCGCGAAGGAACGGCTGAAGGCGCCGGGAATGTGTTGGGTAATCACCGTGCCCGGCGTACCGGGAGGCAGATCCGCAAGCACGTGCTTGATCGCCTCGGTACCACCGGTGGATGCACCGATGGCGATGATCTTGTCGGTGGTCTTGAACATGCCGCCGCCCAGGCCCCTGGGCAGCACCGCATCGGCACTGTGACGCGCTGGAACGTCGCCCGCGGCCTTGGGGGTTGCGAGAGTCAGTGCCCCAACGCGGGTGGAGGCGGCCATCTTGACCTTGGTAACGATCTCTTCGGCGTACTCGTTCAGGCCATGAGCGACATCCACTTTGGGTTTTGAAACGAAATCGACGGCGCCATACTCCAGGGCACGCAGTGTGATGTCGGCCCCTTCTTCGGTGAGCGAAGAAACCATGATCACCGGCGTTGGTCTCAGGCGCATGAGATTGCGCAGAAAGGTTACGCCGTCCATGCGTGGCATCTCCACGTCCAGGGTGAGCACATCGGGATTGAGCTGCTTGATCTTATCCCGCGCGATGTAGGGATCGGATGCCGTGCCTATCACCTCGATCTGCCCATCCGAGGTGAGGATCTCGGTCAGTACCTGCCGTACCAGGGCCGAGTCGTCAATAATCAATACCTTGATCTTACGCATTGTTGCGGTTTCCAATGGGTTCAGGTCTGGCCTGCCTGCGCGTGTTATGTTTTGGATTTCGCTCAGGCAGGGCCTCAGGTAAACAGTTCGATTTCGCCCACCACTGGCTGCTCATCGATTTCATGCAGATAGCGGCGTTCACGTTGAACGATAGTGTCGTTGTGCAAAGAACGCAGTTTTTTCATTAGCACACGCCCGGACTTCGGGTAATAGACTACCTTGCGCGGCGAGTCTCCGCCCAAATCCTTGGCGGTCACCTGAAAACCCTCCGTCTCCAAGTAACTGCAGACAAACTCAATGTTCTTGCGCCCCACGTCGGTCAATTCCGAGATGATCCTGCCGCCGCCGAACACTTTCACTTCGAGGTTCTTGCGGTGACCGCCATTGGTAAGAATGGTGTTGATCAAGTGCTCCATGGCATAGTTTCCATAACGGGTGGCGGAGCTTAGGATGCGATTGCTGTTGCCTGCGAAGCTGGAGGGGTCATCATGTATAGGCAACATGAAATGGTTCATGCCGCCAATGCCGAAAACGCGATCGCGAATACAGGCAGCAACACAGGAACCCAGCACCGTCGTTATCATTTCGTCACTGCGGGTGACATAGTATTCACCCGGCAGAATTTTGGCCGCCACGACGTTGCTCCGCCGATCCCAATAGCGATTGACCTGCTCGAAACCGGCCAGGGTTTTCTCCATCTTGGGCACTTCGGCCAATGCAGTCATGGTGATCAACCTTGTTTCGTGTAGACGGTGTTGCCGATCAATTTGATGCCGGCGGAGACCTTGCTCAGCGATTCGGAATGCCCGACGAACAAATGTCCACCTGGCGGCAACAGCTCAGTGAAACGCTGCACCAGCCGCTCCTTGGTATCCGCGTCGAAGTAGATCAGAACGTTGCGGCAAAAAATGGCGTCGAACGGCCCTTTCATGGGCCACTCGCCCATCAGGTTGAGGGGCCGGAAAGAAATCATCTCACGCAGTTCCGGATGCACCCGGACCCGTTGAGTCTGTTCGCCCTTGCCCTTGCGGAACCAACGCTTAAGACGCTCCCGGGATAAACCCGAAGCCCTCTCCAAGGGATAAATCCCGGCCGCAGCGGTGTTAAGCACGTTGGAATCGATGTCGGTGGCCAACACCTTCACATCCCAATCTCGATGGGCTACAAGGGCCTCTTTCAGGGTCATGGCGATCGAGTAGGGTTCCTCACCGGTGGAGCAACCGGCAGACCAGATGCGGATACGTCGGCTACTGAAATTCTTGCGCACCAATTCAGGCAACAGTTGGTGGCGCAGGAACTCGAAATGGTGATTCTCGCGAAAAAACGATGTCAGGTTGGTCGTGATGGAGTTGATGAACTGCTCGAATTCCTGGTCGGGATTCTCATTGAGAAACGTCACATACTCGGCAAAAGTCCGCAGCCCGTAGACCCGCAGCCGTTTGGACAGGCGCGAGTAGAACATGTCGAACTTGTCGTCGCCGACGATGATCCCGGTGTGCGCGTTGGAAATGCGCCGCAAGGCATCGAAATCCCGCCGCGTGTATTCGAATTCCCTGGCACGTTCCACTTTGCTTTTCTCCCAGTCAGAACAGTTCCACGTCGGCGTCGTCCTCGGCCGCCGCGTCAGCCTGATGACGCACCAAGTCCATGGCCTCCCTTACCGAGGCGCCGCGCAGAATGGCATCGAACATGGCCAATTCCTCACGCATGCTGTATTTGGACTTGATCTTCTCCTGCAAACCACGCCATTCGTAGGGGTTGTACAAACGGGTCGAGTCAGACACCAGGTCCGCCAAGGCCGACAGACTGTGATTCACATGCGCGAGGCGCTGATGCAGCTTGTCATAGAATTGAAAGGCAACGATAGAAGCGGCCATCTTGGCGGAGACGGTGGTGCAGGTGTGCAGTATGGTCTCCCTGATCGCCTTGAGTTCATCGGAATCCGGCAGATCGCCGGCGGCCATTTCGATGGTTTGCACGCCTCCGGCCATGGAGGTGAAGGAATCGGTAAGGCTGTTCACCGACTCATCTCCCTCACTCATGGATACTTCGATCTGCGCGACGGCGAGATAAAGCATCATGACCGTTTCCCGAACCTGACTCCAATCCAGATCCGGCTGCGCCGATGTGGAACGCGGCTGGGTATTGGCGGGTACACTCATGTTACTTTCACTCCTCGTTCAGGCCACCAGCCCCAGGTGACGTTCCAAGCCGATAATTCGGGCATTGTCCAGCAAGGTCTCGGAGGGTTTTTTCCAGTGAACGTCGATACCGCGTTTTTGCGCCTCGATCCGAAACGCCAACAATAACTGCAATGCCGCGGTGTCCACCGAATCCAGGCCCGATACATCCAGGGTCACCGGCTTACCCTTTTCCAGGCAGCCGAGCAGACTTTCCTTCAGCGTTACTACGTCGGCGATACCGAGAATTTCGCCCAGGTCGGTTATTTCGTTTTGCACGGTGGCCTCGCTTTTGGCTGGTTCGGGGGACTGCGCCACGGCGCCCTGGTCTTGTATCTGCAACGGGGGCGGTACGGCCTCTGACACCGCGGGCACAAGGCTGGAAGGCGGTTCATCTACCGGCACTTCGGTGGGACTTGCCACGCCCTGTTCTTCTTCCTTGATCCAGGCCAATGGGTCATAGCCCATGGCCGCGGGCCGCCTGCCCACCTTTTCCGCTTCATTCTTTGCCATCAGATCGTCCTCTCCTCCAGGTAATCCCGGGCCATGGCCTCGCTGTCCTCAGCGGCGCTGCTGTTCGGCCGGTACTCGAATATGGTTTTGCCAAAGCCGGGAGACTCCGCCAGGGCCGCCGCTTCGCGTATCGGCGTTGGCAATAGCTGGCCTGGAAAATAGTCCTGCAGCTTACGCCGGACCTCCTGCGCCAAACGTCGACGTGGGTGAAAACGCGTCAGGGCAATGCGCTTCTTGAGACTGTGTCCAAGCATGGATTCGAAGTTGCGAATCGTACCCATCAGATGGGAAAGCCCCTGCAGGGCCAGATAGTCTCCCGGCATGGGTATCAGCACTTCGTCAGCCGCGAACAGCGCATTGACAACGATCAACCCTGAGGCAGGCGGACAATCCATAAGAACGAAGTCGCAATCTGCAAACTGCCCATCCAGGGTTTTTTGCAGCAAACGCCCCCGGGATACGCCCGCGCTCGGATTCAAGTGCTCCAATTCGGCCCAGCGTGGACCTGCCGGTATCAGGTTTAGATTTTCCCTGGCTTCGACCGTCACATCCGGCAGACTCGCGCCATTCAGCAGAACCGCATCCAAGCCCGCCCGTTCGCGCTCATGGAACCCCAGACTTGCCGCCAGATGTCCCTGGGGATCGAGATCCAGCACGGTCACCCGCTTACCGGCGCGTGACATGGCATGGGCCAGATTCACGCAGGTAGTGGTTTTCCCTACACCACCCTTCTGGTTGATCACCGCAACCGATTGCATGATTTTCTACCGCAGCGCGTCCAATTCGCTGATTTGCTCAGGATCGAGCAGCCGATCGGCGTTGAGCAGAATCACCATGCGTTTGTCGACGACAACCATGCCATCCATGAAGCGGGTATCCACCTTGGTACCGAAGCTGGGCGAACGCTTGAAGTCACTGGGACGCACGTCCAGGACATCGGACACCGCATCCACCACAACCCCCATGGTGCGACGCCCGTCGTCGGTCTCCACCGCCAGCACGATGATCACGGTGGTGGCCGTGTACTCGGCCTTGGTCAGGCGAAAGCGGGTGCGCAGGTCGATGATCGGCACGATGGCGCCACGCAGGTTCAATACCCCTTTCACGTAGGACGGGGTATTCGGAATGGTGCGCACCTCGTTCCAACCGCGAATCTCCTGCACCCGCAGGATGTCCACCCCATAATCCTCGTCAGCCAGGGTAAAGGTGAGAAACTGGCGGGCCTCGGCATAATCCGACGTGGAATTCTGAGCGCCGGTACTGTTGGTCTGTGACATGATGTCCCCCACGGTGTGTCGTGTCGGCGTTTCTAGAATTCTTCCCAGTCGTCATCGGAATCCGCGGATACGACAGGCGCCGCAGCAGCCTTCGGCGCCGCCCGGCTTTTTGCTGCCGCCGGCATCGCCTTCGATTTGCTTTGGGCGGCCGGTGTTGCCGCCCCCTTGACCTTTCTCTCCACCTTTCCCAGAAGTTCCACCACCCGGTCGGAAAGCTGGCTCATTTGTTCAAAGGCCACGCGGGCGCCAGCATCGTCTCCGCGTTTTTTCTTGCTCACCACGGCTTGCACCTGATGGTGCATCTCGGCATGTTCGCGCTCCAGGTCGCGCATGCCGTCTATATGGCCGAACTCCGAAAGACCGCTGCTATAAAGCCATTTGCCCAGATCGCAGTCCTTATGGGAGGTGACTTCGCTGTCGCTCATGCCAGTCTTGCCGTGCAGATAGCCGTTCAGACGGGTCTTCCAACCCAAGTGCTTGTTCTTCGCGGCCGTGAAGTCCAACCCCGAGGAAGAACCCCCAATTCCGTGAGCCCTATCAAGCTTGAAAAAGGCGATCTGATGAACCATATCCGCCGCCTGCTCGCTCATGGAGACACTGGCGGCGGAGGTTTCCTCTGCCAAAGCGGCATTCTGCTGCGTCATCTCGTCCATCTGGGTGACGGCTTTGTTAACTTGTTCGATTCCCGCCGACTGCTCCGCGCTGGCGGCAGCGATTTCTGAAACGATGTCGCCCACCTTTTTCACAGAGGAAACGATCTCATTGAGCGTGGTGCCGGAATCGTTCACCAAATCGGCGCCGGTCTGGACCTTGCCGACAGAATCCTGGATGAGCTCCTTGATCTCCTTGGCCGCGGTCGCGGAGCGTTGTGCCAGGTTGCGCACCTCGGTAGCGACCACGGCGAAACCCCGTCCTTGTTCACCGGCACGCGCAGCCTCCACGGAGGCATTGAGGGCAAGCAGATTGGTCTGGAAGGCAATTTCGTCGATGACGCCAATGATGTCGGCAATCTTGGTGCTGGAGGCATTGATGGCCTGCATCGCGGAGACGGCGTCGGAGACGACCTTGCCGCCTTTCTCCGCCAGGCCGCGAGCATCGGCGGCCAGTTGGTTGGCTTGTTGGGCATTGCCGGCGTTGTTACGTACCGTGCCGGTCAATTGCTCCATGCTGGAGGCGGTCTCCTCCAGGCTGGAGGCTTGCTGTTCGGTACGATCCGAGAGATTGTGATTGCCCTGCACGATTTCGCTGGCGGCGGTACCGATAGCGTCGGTGGACTCGCGAATGCCGCCCACGATCTCCCGCAGGCGGTCGATGGTGGCATTGACATCGGTCTGCACCTTGGCATAGGTGCCGCGATAGTCCTTGTCGATCTTTTGTGTCAGATCGCCATGGGACAAGGCGCCCATGACCCGGGCGATATCGTGGAAGGCATCGGAGATAACATCCAGCATCCGATTCACACCACTGCCGAGCGCGGCGAAGAACCCTTCCTTTCCATCCAGATCGATGCGATGGTCAAGATCACCGTTGCTGGCGGACTGGATGATTGCATCCACCTCCTTCTCCACGGCCACCTCAGCGGTGCGATCAGCCCATTCCACCACCGTGCCCAGGCGTTCCCCATTCTCGCCAACGATTGGATTGGCGACGAAGCGCATGGTGCGGCCGCCGACCTCGAAACCGGCCCGATGGGTGGACCTCATCCCCGCCACCAGACGCTGCTGGTGTGCCGGATTTTTGTGGAACACGTCGATATTGGTACCGACCAGCCTGCCCGCGTCGAACTTGGGCAACTCGCGTCGAATGTCGTCCTGGGCTTCGCGGAACAGGCCGTGGGCCGAACCGTTGACGTAGACGATATCGTTGTTGGCGTCGGCGACCATGACATTGGCGGATACATTGTCCAATGCCTGACGAATACGCAGATTTTCCGTCGCCACCGTCTGCTCAGTCTCAATTCGCTCGCGCAGGTCGGTCTGCATTTTCTCCAAGCCACGCAGGACTTGACCGGTTTCATCCTCGGATTTCACTTCAATCCGGTTATTGAGATTGCCCGCCGCGATACTCTCAGAGAGCCCCACCGCCGCGTGCAAAGGACGGGTGATACTGCGCGCCAGAAGCCATCCAAGACCAACGACCAACACCAGGGCGATGCCCACCAACTCCAAGATGCTCAACCGCTGGCTTTCATAAATCTCGCGAACATTAGCGGCCGCTTGCGCCGACTGTTTCTCCGCCCTGGCAACCAAGGACTGCAACTTTTCATCGATGCCTTTCATCAAAGGGGCGATTTCCGTGCGGATGAGATAGATGTCGGCGCGCCATTTCTCAGAACCGTGGATCTCAACCAGCTCCGGGAAGCGCTTGCGGAACTCACCCAGTCTGGTGCGAAACTGCTCCAGCGCATCGGCCTGTTCCAGGCTGAGCTGGTCTTCATAGCCGGATACCTTATCGACATAGTCCTGTACGGTGTTCAGATAGGATTCGGCATTTTGCACCGCGCTTTCGCCGCGAAAGGCCATGAACAGGCGCACCTCGTTCATCACGCCGGACCAGACATAGCGCAGTTGTTCGATATCCAGGAGTATCTGCTTGCGTTCCTCGCTGACCTCTTCGTTGACCTCGGCATCCACCATCAGACTGGAAAGCTGAAGCAGTTCGCGATTGATAGGGTTGAGGGTTTGGGCGCCAAATTTAACGGCACCGATGTTCTCCGATTCGTTCTCCGCCAACTCGACCATCCGGTCACGATAACCGCTGAAGCGCGTCAAGTCGGCACTGATCTGTTCGACCAATCCGCGACTCTCCCGGTCGGCCCGAATCGAGGGGTTTTCCCGTAGTGCACGCGCATCGGCGTTCACATGCTCCAGCGAGGTATCCAGCGCATCGCGCTGACTCGGTTCCCGGCCAAGCAGGTACATGGCCAAGTCCGCGGCGACCTTTTCGGTGGACTTGGCCAACTTCAAGGAGGCGGTAACTACCGGCTGAATCTCCTCGACCACAGTATCCACACGCTGCTGCACATCCGATAAACCGTTCAAGGAATACAAACCTTGAAAGATCAAAATTGCCAGGGCCAGGATGAAACTTCCCCAGATCTTGTAGCTGATCGACAGATTACGAATTAGGTTCATTGCTCTCTCCGGATCGTGGCATCCGCTTTTTCCGCCGCTGCCCTCTGAGGGGCAGAAATCATTTTCGGGGATTACCAGTGGCAGTAGGCGCCATCACGAGAATCATCGGCCGGTGGGCAAAAAATCTTGATGGTGGGAAGAATTTTTTTCGCAACCTGCGTGTATTGCGTGTCCCTCGGCAAAGGTACAGTTACGTTGAAACCCCACAGAACAGAAACGGCCGAGGCATCGCTGCCACGGCCGTTTCTGTCGCTTTCGGGTACTACGTGGAACGCAGCAAGTTCAGCTAGAACTCCTCCCAATCGTCATCGTCCATCGTTTGCGCTACCGCTGCCGTCCGGTTTGCCGCTGGCGCAGACTTTCTTGGCGTTTTGGCACGAGCAGAAGCGCCGGAGGCCGGGTTTTTTGGCGCGGGCACCGGGCTCGGTTTGCTCACGGCCGACGCCGGCGATGCAGCGCCACGGGTACTGAAGAACGAGATCCTTTGGCGCATATCTGCCGCCTGCTCGCTCATGGACACGCTGGCGGCAGAAGTTTGCTCTGCCAGGGCGGCGTTCTGCTGAGTCATTTCATCCATCTGGGTCACAGCCTTGTTGACCTGCTCAATTCCGGCGGACTGTTCCGCGCTGGCGGCGGCGATCTCGGAAACGATATCGCCGACCTTCTTCACCGAGGTAACGATTTCGTCGAGGGTTGAGCCGGAGGTATTGACCAGTTCCGCACCGGCCTGAACCTTGCCGACGGAGTCCTGAATGAGCTCCTTGATCTCCTTGGCGGCAGTTGCAGAGCGTTGCGCCAGATTGCGGACTTCAGTAGCGACCACAGCGAACCCCCTGCCCTGTTCACCGGCCCTGGCCGCCTCCACCGATGCATTGAGCGCCAGCAGATTGGTCTGGAANNAAGGCGATCTCGTCGATGACGCCGATGATTTCGGCAATCTTGTTGCTGGAGGCGTTGATGGCCTGCATCGCCTTGACCGCATCGGACACCACATGACCACCCTTTTCCGCCAGGCTGCGGGCGTCGGCAGCCAACTGGTTGGCCTGCTGGGCGTTATCGGCGTTATTGCGTACCGTGCCGGTGAGCTCCTCCATGCTGCTGGCGGTCTCCTGCAGACTGGATGCCTGTTGTTCGGTGCGATCGGAAAGATTGTGGTTACCCTGCACGATCTCGCTGGCACCATTGCCGATGCTGTCGGTTGCCTCGCGTATGCCGTCGACGATCTCGTTCAACTGCTCGATCGTGGCGTTCACATTGGATTGCAACTGGGCATAGGTTCCTTCGTATTCCTTCTCGATCTTACGGCTCAAATCGCCTTGCGAGAGAGCGTCCATGACCCGGTTGATGTCGTCGAACACGCCCGAGACCACATTCAGCAACTGGTTGATGCCTTCGCTCAACACCGCGAAGAAACCGCTCTTGCCATTGGCATCGATCCGACGCTCCAGATCGCCGTTGCGGGCGGCGGTGACAATGCCGTCGACCTCCTTTTCCACCGCGACTTCCTGGGTTCGGTCCGTCCATTCCACCACTGTACCCAGCCGATCGCCCTGATAGTTGTGCACCGGGTTGGCAACAAAGTACATGGTGCGACCGCCTACCTCGATCTGCGCAGTGTGAGTGCCCTTGAGGTTTTTCACCATACCCTGCTGTCTGGACGGGTCCTTGTGGAAACGATCAATGTTCGAACCCATCAGCTTGTCCGCGGAGAAATCCGGCAGATCCCTGCGCAGGTCGGATTCGGCGTCCCTGAAGGTCTTTACCACCGAGTGGTTGAGGTAGATGATGTTGTTGTCGGCATCCGCGACCATCACATTGGCAGAGACATTGTCCAGGGCCTGTTTGATGCGCTCACCCGAGTTGGCACGCGCCCGGGCATCCATGACGTCGAAACCCAGCTTGATCTGCAAGGATTTCAGGCTGCGCATCAGCTTGCCGATCTCGTCGCCGCGGGAGATGTCGATCTCGTCGTCATAGTAGCCGCCCATAATGCGCTCGAAGACATGCTCGGCATTGTGGATGGGACGCACGATGGCGCGCGCCAGCAAGGCGACGATACCCCAGCCGAGCAGGATCACCACCGCGGCCACGATGAGCCCCTGATTGCGCGCATGGGTTAAGGCGTTGACGTACTCGCTACGGTCGCGATAAAGCGCCAGAACACCGGTTGGATTGCCAGAAAAGTCCGCCACGGAGCGCAGGTAGATGGCAACCGGAATACCGGCCAACTCGCGGTGCAGCAGTATCGGCTCGCCCGACAGAACCGCCTGGAGTTGTTCGCTGGTGTACAGACCGCTGTCGTCCTTGAGGGTATTTCCCAACGCCTTGAAACCCTCCTGGGTCGCCATGAAGAAGCCGAGATCGATGCCGTTCTGCTGCTTGAACTCATCGAGGAACGGCTGCCCGATGGACATGCCGAATTCCACGCTGCCGATGTGCCGTCCCTCATCGAGGACCGGCACGATGCCGCGAATTCCGGTACCGAACAGCCCGGTCTCCAGACCGCGCACGCCCTGCTTGGTCTCATTGGTGACGACGATGGTCCTGCGAATGGCAGATAGATCATCACCGAATTTCCCCTCCTTGTGCACCCGCAGGAACGAGGTGGCCGGCGGCAGATGAAACTGGAACTGACGTACGCCGAATTCGGCCTTCAGGTTCTCAAAGGGCGCAGAGTAGTTGTCCCATAGCGCCTGCCGGTCCCCGGCCGCGAAGGACTTCTGCGTCGCCTTGGTGTGGGCAACGAAACTCGCCAGTGTCTCGGCTCGGCGACTTTCGGCGCGGATGAGGCTGGTCACTCCCGTGTACATGGATTCCAGGTCCTTGCGTTCGGCCTGGCCCATAACCTCTTCCATGTCTGAGATCGACTCCCAGGTCAGCCCGCCGGTCAGTGCCAACAGGGTGATGCCCATGACGATCGCCATGCGGGTACCGAGCTTCAAATGGTTGAAAAACCTAAGAGCGTGTTTAAGCCGCGAGGGTTTGAGACTGGCGTTACCGGCACGCACGTCGGCATACAGGGATTCGGCGCCCTTGATCTCACCCTCGGAGGGACGGTGGCGCACCGACATGTACTCAACCACCTTGCCATGCTCGCGAATCGGGGTGACGTTGGCGCGCACCCAGTAGTAGTCCCCGCTCTTGGTGCGATTCTTTACCAGCCCGACCCAGGGGCGCCCCTTTTTGAGCGTACCCCATAAATCTTCGAAGGCACCCGGCGGCATGTCCGGATGTCTCACCAAATTGTGATTTTTACCCATCAGTTCGGCCTCGCTGAAGCCGCTGATGTTGACGAATTCCTGATTGACGTAAGTGATGATGCCCTTCAGATCGGTCTTGGAAACCAGAGTCTCACCTTCCGGGAGCTTGATCTCCCGATCGGTCACGGGTTGGTTGACTTTCATAGCGGTGCTCTTCCCATCTTTCGGCCACCCCGGCGGCCGCGCTGATTACCGTTACTTCGCCGGCACGCTCGCAACGCCGCCGACATAGGGAAATACAAGGTGCTACTCGCCGTTCTCGGCCTCGGTGTCGCGCAGCTCGGCGGAATTGAGCAGCTTGTCCACGTCCAGCAGCATGATCATCTTGCCTTCGGAGGCGGCCAGGCCGCTGATGAACTCGGTCTTGACGCGGGCACCGAAGGCGGGCGTCGTCTGCACCTGCGCCCGATCGGCGTTGACCACGTCTGAAACGGCCTCAACCACAACCCCCATGACGCGCTGGCCACTATCGTTGTTGACCTGCAACACCACCACCACGGTGGTGGTGGAATACTCCACCTGTCCCAAATGGAACTGCTCACGCAGATCGATAATCGGCACGATGGCGCCGCGCAGGTTGACGACCCCTTTGACGTAGCTCGGCGAATTGGGGATGCGGGTCACCGGCTCCCAGCCGCGAATCTCCTGAACCCGCAGAATGTCGACGCCGTATTCCTCCCCGCCCAGGGAAAAGGTCAGGTATTCGGCGCCCTTGGATTCGTTGTCACGCTCAAAGGTCGGTTGTTCGATCTGTTCGGCTGCTGCGCTCGACATAGTGGCTCGACTCCGATGCGATAGAGGCGGTCGATCAGGCGGAAAGACGCTGTTCCAGCGGTTGATTGCGGCCCGCCAGACGCAACAGTCCCGGAATGTCCAGGATCAGGGCCACGGAACCATCGCCAAGGATGGTCGCCCCGGAGACACCGTCCACGCGCCGGTAGTTGGCCTCCAGAGACTTGATGACCACCTGCTGCTGGCCTTGCAAATCATCGACGAACAGACCGCAGCGCTGGCCGTCACCTTCCACCACCACCAGCAGACCCTCGCTGAGGTCCTTGGCGCGGGCATTGGGAATGCCGAAAATTTCATTCAAACGAATTACCGGCAAATAACGCTCGCGCAGCCGGAAGACTTCGCCGCGCCCCGCCACCAGATTGATCATCTGCGGTTTGATCTGGATTGATTCGATGATAGAGACCAGCGGAACGATGTAGATCTCGTCACCCACCACGACGGATTGCCCGTCCAGAATGGCCAGGGTCAGGGGCAGGCGGATGGTGAAGGTGGTACCGACACCTTCCTCGGACTCTATATCGATTGTGCCGCCCAGGGCCTGAATATTCTTGCGCACCACATCCATGCCGACGCCACGGCCGGACACGTCCGAGACCTGCTCAGCGGTGGAAAATCCAGGCAGAAAGATCAGTTCGTAGATCTGTTTCGTGCCCAGGTTGGCATCTTCGGAAACCAGACCGCGCTGCCTGGCCTTGGCCAGCAGTTTTTCCGCCGGCAGGCCCTTTCCGTCATCCTTGATCTCTATGATGATGTTGCCGCCCTTGTGATAAGCGTTCAGATGGACGATACCGGTCTCCGGCTTGCCCTTGGCGATACGGTCCTGGGGCATTTCGATGCCATGGTCCAGGCTATTGCGCACCAGATGGACCAAGGGGTCGCCGATCTTTTCAATGACGGTTTTGTCCACCTCGGTATGTTCGCCCGACATCACCAATTCGATCTTTTTGCCCAGCTTGGAGGAGAGATCGTGCACCATGCGCGGAAAACGGCTGAAGGTGAAGCTGATGGGCAACATGCGGATGCGCATCACGCTTTCCTGCAATTCGCGGGTATGCCGCTCCAGCTGCACCAGACCGTCCTTGAGGCGATCGACCTTGCTCATGTCAAAATGCTCGCCCAGCATGCCCAGCATTGACTGCGTAATGACCAGCTCACCCACCATGTTGATGAGTCCGTCGATCTTGTCGATACCGACCCGGATGGAGCCGGAATTGGCGTTGGAACCACCGCCACCGGCCACGGGCTTACGCCGCTCTTCGGATCCGCCTGGTGTCGTCGGCGCCGAAGCGGCTGGCGGATTCGCGGTCTTCGCAGGGGAGGGAGGGGCCGTTTCGGCGTCGACCTCCTTCAACGGACTCACTTCGCCTTTGATTTCGTCCTGTTGGTCGAGATCCACGATCGCCATGTCGGCGTCATCCTCGACCCAGGCGAAGATGTCATCGATGGCCACGCGTGGCGCAGCACCCAGCAGGCGAAGATCCCAGGAGAGGTAGCAGACCTCCGGATCCATGTCGGCCAGCGCGGGCATTTGAGCGATGTCCGCCTCGGCGCGCAGGCCGCCCAGCTCCCCGAGTTCCCGAAAGATTCTCACCGGATCATTGCCCGTTCGCAGCAGGTGCTCGTGCGGAGCAAACACAATCTGCCAGCCCTGCCCGTCGCCACGCTTCCCGGTATTGTCACCCGGCGCTTGCGAGACCTCGGCCGTTTGCGTCCCGGCCCCGCCATGCAGAAGATTGTCCAGTTCCTCCTTGTGCTTTGCCACATTCGCCTGATCGATCGCCGTGCCTTCGCTGGTGGCGGTCATCATGTCGCGCAGACAGTCCACTGACCGCAACAGTGTATCCACCGCAATCTGGGTGACCTGACGGCGACCGTCGCGCATTTCGTCCAGCAGGGTCTCCATGACATGCGTGAAATTGGCGATATCGGTAAAACCGAAGGTTCCACTGCCCCCCTTTATGGAGTGGGCTGCCCGGAAAATCGTATTGATCTCCTCGACATCGGCATCGCCGAGATCCAGGTTCAGCAGGCCGGTCTCCATGGCATCCAAACCTTCGAAGCTCTCTTCGAAAAAGGCCTGATGAAACTGCGCCATATCAATGGACATTGAGCATCACTCCCATTCAGGTGGGGCCGATCCGCTGAACGCCAGCAGGCCGGTTCACCCGGATCAACCGAGCACTTTCTTGATCGTTGCCAGCAGCTGGTCGGGATTGAACGGTTTGACGATCCAGCCCGTGGCTCCGGCCTGCTTGCCGGCCGATTTCTTGTCCATTGCCGACTCGGTAGTCAGCATCAGCATGGGAATGAACTTGTAGCTGGGCAGCGCGCGCAGCTCCTTGATCAGGGTGATGCCGTCCATATTCGGCATGTTCACATCCGTAATCACCAGATTGACGTTGCGGGTCTTGGCAACGTTTAACGCCTCGACCCCGTCAGAAGCCTCGACCACCTCGTAGCCAGCCCCCTTTAAGGTGAAGCTCACCATCTGCCGCATGGAAGCGGAATCATCCACCGCTAGAATGCTTGCCATCATAGGTCTCCCGATTCACTGAATAAGATCACCGAAGTAGAACCGCGCCAATGCGCGCCTGCCGAATCTTCGGTCGTGCCCGTAGTTCCCAGCCGCTTGAACTCTCGGCAATAGACGGCGGAAAACCGTCAAGGTCGTCCCCGTTGCGAGCCACGGGCTGTTGCCGGCTGTAACGACTGGCAGGGGTTTTTCTTTAGGGAGCACCGGAAAAAAGATCGCCGAAGTGAGACCTAAGCAGGGGAATGACAACCCATAAAATTAGTACTTGCTAATATCATAAAACACGAGTATTCTTATCCGCAGTTCGCAGGAACAACGATTCCGAAGTAAAAACAACCCTCTTGCAGGAGATCAATCCATGAAAAAGATCATTGCTGTCGCCGCTATCCTCGCCGCTTCCGCCGGTTCCGCCCAAGCTTGGTGGGGCGTTCCCTTCTTCGGTAACGGCCTGGGCAACGGCTTCGGCGACGGTGCCTTCGACTTCTCCATGAGCGCCCGCGCCAACACCAGCATGAACGGCTATGGCTACGGCTACAACGCCCCCTACTACGGCTATGCCCCTTACTACGGCTACGCCCCGGCTGCTCCGGTCGCCCCGGTTGCCCCCGAGAGCAAGTAAGATCATTTGATCTGAACGTGCGAAAAAGCCCGGCAGGGTCCTCCCTGCCGGGCTTTTTCGTGTACGCTATAATTTCAATTGGGATTTACCCTAAGAATTTAGAGTCGGCAGCTCGCGGGAAAAATGGCACGCACCTAGCCGACCGGATCTCTCCGCTCATGGACTCGGCTCAAACGGCTCATCGGATTGGCTATGCGCTTTCCAGGGGGACGGGCACCCGCCGCATGTCGGCGCGTGCAGGCAATACCTATGGCCCCTTGGCGTTTGCGCCTTTCCGGAGGAGCCGATGAGCATTCGATTGTCTCTCTTCTTCGCTCTGCTGTGGCTATGCGGCCCCGCACTGGCGGCCCCTTTTCTGTTCGTCAGCAATCCCAACGGCAACAATCTGCTGGTGATCGACGCGGCCACCAACACGGTGGCCGGTACCTTGCCAGTGGGCAACTTCCCCAGCGGCACGGCCGTTACCCCCGACAGCAGTCGGGCCTTCGTGGCCAATACCGCCGACGACACCCTGACAGTCATCGATCTGGACGACGGCGACACGCGCACCATCGCCGTGGGCGATCAACCGGCGGGCATGGATATCAATCCTGCCGGCACCTTCCTCTACGTGGCCAACGCCGCCGACGATACGGTCTCGGTAGTGAACCTGACCAGCGAGACGGTGGTGGCGACCATACCGGTTGGCAACAACCCCATGGACGTGGCTGCCGGAGATACCAAGGTTTATGTGGCCAACTTTGGTGACAACACGGTAACGGTCATCAATGCGGCTACCAACACCGTCACAGCTTCCGTTCTGGTGCCCGGCTTCTCCGCCGGCATCGCCATGAATCCGGCGCAATCGCGGGTCTACGTCAGCCAGCACATGGACGGTTTCGTCTACGTGATCGACACTGGAACGGACACCGTCGCCGACGCCGTGACCGTGGGAGCCAATCCCAGGGGTGTGGACGTGAGCCCGGACGGCAGCCGGGTCTATGTGAGCAACTTCGGCGACGGTACCGTGTCGGTAATCGAAACCGCCATGAACGGGGTGATCGCCACGGTAAACGTCAATCAGTTCAATCCCATCGATGTACAGGTGAATGCCGGCGGCACCCAGGTCTATGTCGCCAATTTCGCCGGCAACAGCCTTTCCGTGATCAACACGGCCGGTAACAGCGTGTCCTCGGTGGCCACCGGGTGTTGCCTGCTGGGTTTCGGGGGGTTCGCAACGCAAGTGCCCGCCACCCTCGTGCCACCGGCCGCACCACCCGCACCGCTGGCGATTACTCCCGTACCGACATTGAGCACGCTGGCCAAGATCGCCCTGGCGGGTTTGCTGGCAACGGTCGTCTCACTGGCGTTGGGCAAAAAACGCCGTTCCGCCGGCTTGCTGACGGTCGTGGGGCTGCTGTACCTGTTTTCTCCGGTCGCCAAGGCCCAGGCTTCCTACATCCTCTTCGACACCGAATTTGAGGACGCCGACTGGGAGGTCTTTTCACAATCGGTCAATGGCAGCTCATTACAATCCGTAAGCCAGGACCCCCTCATCGACGGCAATCCCCCGCCCTCGCGTGAGATGCGCCACCGTCACGCAGTTGGCGGGGTTGAAGACGCCATCACCGTGGTACATCGCTACATCGGTCCCGCCAACAGCTACGACCCCGCGGGCAGCGCGGTCAATTCCATTACCTTCTCCTGGGATGAGGGCTTCGAGACCGCCCCCGAAGCCGTTAATCTGACCGGCGCCTTCGTGGTGATCCAAGGCGGCACGGTGTACACCGTCAATACCGGCCCCATCACACAAACCTTTCCCCAGGCCACAGGCCCGACGACGGTGACGGCAGGCGACTTCTCCCCACCCGGCCTGAATCTGAGCACCGCCGGCGGACCACTGACCTTCGGATACCGGCGTCAATCGAACCCGGAGGAGCCAGCGGATTTCCGCCACAACATCGACAACTATCGGGTTGTTTTGAACCTGAACGGGGAGACCAACCCGAGCACCATCGGATTCCAGACCAATGCCATCACCGACCTGGAGGGGCAGGACGTTACCGTAACCATCGTCCGCAGCGGCGATCTGACAGAGGCGCTGAGCGCCGTCATCACGTTGGACAATTCGCCGGGTACCGCGACGCCGGATATCGACTACGGCTTTCCCGATCCGCCGCGGGTATCCTGGGCGCCGGGTGAAGGCGGGAACAAGTCCCTGGTCTTGAGTTTCCGCACGGACGCAGCCTTCGAAGGTCTGGAGACAATCCACATCAATCTCACCGTGGCCGCCGGTTCGGCCAACATCGATCCGTTCGGCAACCGGCTGATCGCCTATATCGTCGACACCACGGAAGAAGTCAGCCCGATCGCCATCCTGCTGTTCAGCCTGATCCTGCTGTTCTTCGAGCAGTTCCAGGTTGGCTGGCTGCTGCTGCTGAGCCTGCCGCTCGCCGTAGTGATTTATCGGCGCTGGCGCAAGCGGGTATAGACCGCCAGCAACAGCAAAGCGCCGCCGCCTGCGGCGGCGCCTTGCCAATGGGCATGCACATTGACCGGATTGGCGAGCCACCGGGCGGTGGTCACGTCGGAGAATTGTTCGGCAAGGATCTTGGCGACCAGGATCGCCAGCACAAGGTATCCGATGGGGCCGCGCTGTCGGATCTCCGCAAGGCAGCCCGCCGCCAGCAGGCCATGCAACAGACCCGAGGCGCCCAGGGAATAGCGCAGATCCGGGTTGACGACAAACCCCAGCGCCCCGCCGACCACGGCCGTGAACAGCGCCGCGAACCACCACTCGCCGCTACTCAGTCGAAATCCGAACAGCAGCCAGATCAAGGCAAGCCCGACCAGATTCAAGGCCAGGTGCACGCCGGAAACATGCACTGCCGCGCCACTCAGCAATCGCCAGATCTCCCCCTGGGAAACCGCCACACGATCATAAACCAGCAGCCAGGGCGCCGGTTTCAGCAGGTAGAGCGCGAGCAGAAAAACCGCGAGACCGACAAAAAAGGCATTGGCGCCGCCCAGAGGCCGGGCGGAATCATTCACCGTTGCACCATCTCACCGCGACCGAAGGGCGGCTCGGCCAGTTCGTAGACCACCACCGCTTCCGCCGCATGATCCGCTGCGGGATTCTCCCGGCGGTGCCGCGTCACCGCCAGTTCCACGGCGTTGTCGTCCGGACGGTATTTCCCGTACAACAGGCGATGGGTCTGTGCCAGCTCCGGCTGTTCCAGCCAGCGATACACCAGGGCGAGGTTATAGTGTGCGGTGGTGTTTTCCGGATCGATCGCCAGGGTCTTTTCAAACCAGCCACGCGCCTCTTCCAGCAGTTTGCGGCGCTCTTCCTGGCGCGCGGCACCGCGCTCCTGCTTGGAGCGTTCCACCAGGGTCTGACCCAATTCGTTGAGCACTCGAAAATCCTCGCTGAAATCGAATCCGCGCCGGCGCGCCTCGTCGAAGTCGGTATCGATGATGCGCCTGTAGCTGGCGATGGCCGAATCCAGATTGGCATTCTGTTTGTCCACCTGGGCCGATAGCCAGGCGGCCACCCACGGGTATTGAAGCTCCTGGTGGGCCACAGCCCGCCGCAGAGCATCGGCGGCATCCGACAGCCGCCCCTCACGCAGATAGACACGGGCCAGGTTCAACGGACCGTCGGCCCTGCCCAAAGATTCCACCTGTGAAAATGCCTCCGCGGCCTGCCGCAGTTCCCCCCGTGCGCCCTTGCGCAGCAGGGCGATGCCGTAATCGTTCCATCGTTCCCACGCCGAAACCGGCGATGGCGAACCGGCTTCTACCGGCGTCTTGTCCCCCACCGGCAATTCCAGACGTGCCTCGGCGATGGTGACCACCGGCAGATCATTGCGTTTGAAATCGTCACCCTGGATATAACGCAGGTAAGTGGTATCGAACTTGCGGTAGTGGAGTCTGGCTTCCAGCGTCACCGGCCCCTTCACGCTGGCAGGCACCGTGAAGCCATAGTGCACCACGTCCGCCGCCCCAGGGGGAATCTGGTGATTGTACAGACTGGTGAATATGTCCTGGGCGTTGCGTCGGTCGATACGCCGCCCCTGCCGGTCCAAGACATAGGAATTGACGAAATGGGCCCAGGGATCCACGTCACCTTCCGGCCCTTCGGCACCGCTGTGGCCGATGATCCGATCGCCACTTCGGACCAGCACCTCCAGCCAGACCTCGTTGGAATCGGAGGTCCCCTGGGTGAACCAATGCCCCGGCTTCAGGGTTCGCAGCACGACTTCCAACAGATAACGCTGCCCCGGCTCCAACGACGGCAGAGCCATATCCAGAGGCGCCAACAACTCGCCATCAATAGTGCCACCCCTTTTCAAACCGAACAGATCCACCCGCAGTGCACCCGCCAGCATACGGCGATGTTTTTCGTTGACCCTGTCAGGCAGGCCCATCCAGTGAGCAAGTGCCGTGTTGGCGGCGGGAAATTGATGGTCGTGTACCGACAGTTCCGCCGCACCGGCAAAGTGATCGGCGCCAAAATCCTCCGAGGGGCGCAGCGGCATATGGCAGTTGGCGCAGGTCTCCACCGCCCTTGGCGGATAGTAGAAACTGCTGGCACCGTGGCCGGAAACACCGGAGAGGCGGAAGGAATCCAGGTGATTCTGACCACGCAGCCATTTGTAATGGTTTACCGCTTCGGTCAAGGCCACCTTATGGCAGGTGCCACAGAACTCCGGCCCGCGATGCAGAGGTTTGAGAAAGGTCTTTTTGTGGAAGGCGGGCTTGGCCTTCACCAACTGCCGATTGACCCAGGCCAGCACCGGATTGTCGCTGTAGGCGAAGGGATAGTGGGCCGGCTCGGCGATGGTGTAGTCTGCGTTGCCGCTGCGGCTGTCGATGCGTTCGATGGCGTGACAAACGCTGCACGTCACGCCCGCAGTGGCGGTGGGGTGTTTCTGGTCGTCAAACCCGGCATCGTCGAAGGCGCCGCTGAACAAAGGTACGGGATCGTGGCAGCCGGCGCAGAAGCGCGACGCGCGGGTATCCCCAGCCTGTTCCAGCGCTACCTTGCGGGTCTCACGAACCGAAAATCGATAGGCCGGGTTGTTGAAAGAACTGAAGCGGTGGGCGCTGGCGCTCCATTGCTCATGGACATCGGCGTGGCACTCCTGGCAATAGCCATCCATCATCAACGCCCGCGCCGGAATCAGGTCCCCATCGTCGGTCTTGGCCAGTGCCGGCCGAAACACATCGCCCCGGTAACTGGCAGCGTCCAGCGTCTCCGTACCCGCGTCCGGCGCCTGCACGAAAACCATGGCCAGGGTAAACACCCCCGCGACCGCCGCCCAGCCGACGCCCACCTTCCAATGGATCGGCGGTCCCGCCAACCGGTGCAGAATAAACAGCCAGATCGCCAACAGCGGGGTGACAACGTGCAACCAGTAGGCGCCGCTGCGTATCCATGGTTCACGAATTTCGAAGAAATCGAAACGGGTCAGGGCCAGCCCGCTGAAGAGCAATACCAAGGCGACCAGGTAAAGCGCCAAACCGGCGCGCACAGCAGCCCGGTTGGGTCTGCGCCAGGCCCTGCGCAGGTGCAGCCCGCCGAACAGCACGGCAGGCAGCAACAGGGCCAGGCCCAAAAGCAGGTGCACCAAAAACAGGATTTGATAGAGGTAATCCTGATAAACCTCTCCAGTGGCCGTCTCCAGGGAGGTAACGGCGGCCAGGTAGATACCGTTCACCGCCAACAAACCGAACAGGCCAAAGACGACGAACAGCAGCCGCCGCAATCCGCGGCTGACTACCGGCTGGCGTTTGAATGTATTCTGCTTGCGGGGAGTATCGGACATGTCGGAAAGATCGCGTCGACCGGGGTGGTCTGCTGAACGGGGTATCGGTGATTCACAATCACCTTGGCGTATATATCGTCCCCGCCAGACCATGGCAAGAACCAAGGCGAACTGCTACCTTCAATCACACCATTGCTTGACGCAAGGCAGGATTACACGGAGAAACCATGAAACGCACCCACGGATTTCTCGCCCTACTGGCCCTGTGCACCTGTGCATCGTCACAGGCCGAACCACTGGTCAACGGCCTTGGTATGAGCTTCCTGCCCGTACCGGCCGGCAGCTTCCTCATGGGCACGGCCGACCTGGATGAGGCGATCTTCGAACAGCCCGCACCCGACCCGGATCTGATCCGCGACGAGACGCCTGCGCACGAGGTAACCGTCACCCAAGCCTTTTATCTGGGCAAGACGGAAGTCACCCAGGGCCAGTGGCTGGACCTGATGGGCAGCAAACCCGGCCCGACAGAGTACTGGAACCGCGAGGATTGGAAGGATCTTCCCGTGGTGTCCGTGACCTGGTTTCAAGTGCAGGAATTCATCGACGCCCTGAACCAGCGCGAAGCGCCAGCGCACTACCGTCTGCCCACGGAGGCCGAGTGGGAATACGCCGC
>JAGRGI010000214.1:293-2259 GCA_020445565.1 Chromatiales bacterium | reverse complement strand
CGGAGTGGAAGGCGGCGGTCACCGACTACGTCAACCTGTTAAACCAATACGGCCCGCCCGGCGCCGCGTCCAACGGCTTCAACGAAAATCTGTCGCTGTTCGCCAGCGGCAAGTGCGCCATGTGGATCGACGCCACAGTCGCGGCGGGCCTGCTTTTCAACCCGGACGAATCCCAGGTGGCCGACAAGGTGGGCTTTGCCCAAGCCCCCATCGGCAAGACGGAAAAAGGCTCCCACTGGATCTGGTCGTGGGCGCTGGCCATCCCGAATTCGTCCGATGCCCAGGACGCCGCCACCCAGTTCATCACCTGGGCCACCTCCAAGTCTTATGTGGAGCTAGTGGGTGAGCAGGTAGGCTGGACCAGCGTACCTCCAGGCACTCGCCAGTCCACTTATGAGAATCCCAAGTACATCGAGGCCGCACCCTTTGCCAAGCCGGTGCTGCAGGCTATCGAGAGCGCCGATCCCACGGACTCGACCCTCAATCCCAGCCCCTACACCGGCATCCAGTACGTGGGCATTCCCGAGTTTCAGGCCATCGGTACTCAAGTTGGTCAGACGATTGCCGCCGCCCTGGCCGGCCAGATGTCCGTGGATCAAGCTCTGAAAGGCGCCCAGTCCTCCGTGTCCCGGACCATGCGTCAGGCCGGTTACGGCAAGTAAGCCTCTAATACCTCTCATCCCCTGTCCTCTCCGACGTTAGAGAGCGACAGGGAGGATGTTTCCGGCCTCCCTGGAGAGGCCAAGGTAAACCGCCACCTCAAGAGAGCTTTCCCATGACGACCCTGGCAAATACGCAAATGACTGCCAAGTCGGCCAAGAAAAGTCGGGAGATCGATACTCGCCCGCTGCTCTGGCCTTCAGTCATCGTCCTGTTCCTCTGGATGATCGTACCGCTGGCGATGACCCTGTATTTCTCGGGCATCCGCTATAACCTGCTCAATCCGATGCTAACGGGCTTCGCTGGCCTGGAGAATTACGCGTTCCTGTTCGAGGACCCGGCGCTGTGGACGTCCCTATGGAACACCCTGGTGCTGGTCGGCTCGGTGCTGATCATCACCGTGGTGTTCGGCACCCTGTTTGCGGTGCTCTACAACGCCGAGCTCTACGGCCGCGGCGTGGCCCGGCTGCTGGTGATCGCGCCGTTTTTCGTGATGCCTACAGTCAGCGCCCTGGTCTGGAAGAACATGCTGATGCATCCGGTCAATGGATTGTTCGCCTGGCTACAAAGCCTGGTGGGGATGGAGCCCACCGACTGGTTCACTAACTATCCCATGCTGTCGGTGATCGTGATCGTATCCTGGCAATGGGTGCCCTTCGCGTTTCTGATCCTGCTCACCGCCATTCAATCCCTGGACCAGGAGCAGAAAGAAGCGGCGCGCATCGACGGCGCCGGACCGGTAGACATGTTCTTCTACATCGTCCTGCCCCACCTCAGTCGGGCCATCTCGGTGGTCATCATGATCGAAACGATCTTTTTGCTGACCATCTTCGCCGAGATCTACGTCACCACTTCCGGCGGCCCGGGTACGGCTACCACCAATCTGGCCTGGCTGATCTACTCGGTGGGTCTACTCCAGTTCGACGTGGGTTATGCCTCGGCCGGCGGCGTGATCGCGGTGATCCTGGCCAACATCGTGGCCATTTTCCTGGTGCGGACGGTGTCCCGCAATCTGCAACAAGGTTGAGGAGAATATTCCCATGCAAGCCACTCGTCAGAAAATGTGGACCACCGTGCTGGCCTGGTTCATCGCCCTGCTGGTCTTCTTTCCCATCTCCTGGATGGCCGTCACTGCCTTCAAGACCGAGGTGGACGCCATCGCCACGCCGCCGTCGCTATTCTTTACCCCCACCACGGAGAACTTCCAGGAGGTTTTCGATCGCAGCAACTACGGCCGCTACGTCTGGAACTCGATCGCCGTGTCCTTCGGCTCGACGATCCTGGCCCTGATCTTCGCCATTCCGGC
>JAGRGI010000214.1:0-158 GCA_020445565.1 Chromatiales bacterium | reverse complement strand
TTACTGGACACGGTCAGCGGACTGATGATGATTTATACCCTAATCAATCTACCCATCGTGATTTGGATGCTTTACACCTATTTCAAGGACGTGCCGAACGAAATCATGGAGGCTGGACGGGTAGACGGCGCCACGCCGATCCAGGAACTGTTCCTGCT
>JAGRGI010000055.1 GCA_020445565.1 Chromatiales bacterium | reverse complement strand
CCTCGGTCTTGCCGCTGCCGGTCACTCCGTCCAACAGCAAACACTGATAGCCGTCCGTATTTGCCTCCACAGCCTCTACCGCAGTGCGCTGCTCGTCAGTGAGGGTCGGCGCGCGATCCTCGTCGGTGGCCTGGGGCGGCTGCGACCAGGGATCGGTCTCGCCGCGCTCCACCCAGCCCTTTTCTGTCATGGTACGCAGGGCCGGGCCGGGGTCGCCGCCCAGTTCCGCCAGCTGCACCCGGTCCAAGCCCTGAGGCGCCGCCAGCAGTGCGGTCCAGATGGCACCCTGCCGCCGGGCGCGCCGAAACCGGCTGGCGTCCAAGGTCCGAGCCTGTTCCGTCAGGCGCCACACCGACACGCGGCTGGCCTTGGCTGCTTCCCCCTTGCGCAGGAGCACCGGCAGAGCGGAATGCAGGGTTTCCCCCAGAGGGTGGTGGTAATAGGCGCTCACCCAATGCAACAAGTCCAGATTGCCGGCGGCAAGCACCGGTGTCTGGTCGACTACGGCGTCGATCTTTTTCAGCTTTCTACTACTGCCGGCGACGTTGCTTCCATGTGCCACCACGACCCCTAAACGACGAGTTGCGCCGAAGGAAACCCATACGCGACAGCCCGGCGCGGGAATCGACTGCTCGTCGCAGGGCAGATAATCGAACAAACGCCGTAAAGGAACCGGCACAGCCACCCGAAGAGTAATTTGCATCGTCTGTACAGCAGTCATGGACGCTGGCCGGCGATCTGTCGGATTGAGCGGGACTTGACAGCGGGAGACACGGGTGAATCTGTGGATAACTTTGTGGATTTACTGGTGAGTCACGGTGTTCGAAGTGTAGTCGCACTCGCACTTCCGCTTCGGAACAAGCCCACTAAGAGGCTGGAATAGCTATAAAAACAGTATGTTCAGATGCCCTGATTTTTTGCCCCATGCCCGAATCAGGCAACCGGAGGTTGAATTTCGTCCTTGTGCATAACCTCTTGCTGATTGTTTTATAGCGCCCACTCAAGCCGACCCTCAAATGCGATAGTTTGTCAATTAGGGTTTTCTCCAAGATAGATCTGGTGTGCACCAGATCACACTTTTTAAGGCGCATTCTTGGAAATACGGATAAGTCCTTCTTTCAGCAGGGCTTGTTCCGCTTATCCACAAAACCTGTGGATAACTCTGTGGGTTACTCTGTGCACAAGGGCCGAATCCAGCGTCATTGCTGGCCTGTCTTCAACTTGTAAAGATTTTACCCAAAAGGAAATTATCTTTGTAAAGCATCAAGTTACAGAATATCACTGAGCGCTGATTGCTGTGCCGCACAAAGCCGAAGCGGAGAAAGGAACCTCCGACGCTGCCTGTGCATAACCAAACTGTGATGCACTTCGGCGGATGCCAAATGTCAAGCAAAAAGAATTGAAATCGAACCCGCTGCCGCAAGGGAACAAAACCGGGCCGGAGCCCGGTACCGCTTTATAGCGTCTTCAAATGACCGACCAGTTCCGCCGCCATGGCTTGCCCGTCCCCATAGAGCATACGGGCGTTATCGGCGAAGAACAGCTCGTTTTCGATGCCCGAGAACCCGCGGCCCTGGCCACGCTTCATGACGATGACGTTCTGAGCCCTGTCCGCGTCCAGGATGGGCATACCATAGATGGGGCTGTCCGGGTTGTTGCGGGCCGCCGGGTTAACCACGTCGTTGGCGCCGATGACCAAAGCGCAGTCGGCGTTGGGGAACTCGTTGTTGATTTCTTCCAGGTCGAAGATCTTGTCGTAGGGCACACCGGCCTCGGCCAGAAGGACATTCATGTGGCCGGGCATACGGCCGGCCACGGGGTGAATGGCGAACTTAACCTCCACGCCCTTCTTTTCCAGCAACTGCGTCAGCTCCCAGATCTTGTGCTGGGCCTGGGCCACGGCCATGCCGAATCCGGGCACGATAATGACCTTGTTGGAGTAGGCCATAAGGATCGCGGCATCCTGGGCTTCGATGGGTTTCATTTCGCCCTCCGGGCCGCTGCCCTCACCTCCGTCGCCCGGTCCGAAGGACTTGAACAGCACATTGGCCAAGGAGCGATTCATGGCCTTGGCCATCAACTGGGTGAGCAGGGTGCCGGCCGCGCCCACCACGGTGCCTGCAATGATCATGGCCGGGTTGTTAAGAACGAAACCCTCGAATCCCACCGCCAGACCGGTGAGAGCGTTGTACAGGGAAATAACGACCGGCATGTCCGCGCCGCCGATGGGCAGGGTCATGAGCACGCCCACGGCCAGGGCCAGCAGGAAGAACAGCGCCACGCCAAACAGACCGGGCTCGCCGAACACCAGCCAGGCACCGACAGCCAGAGTGGCGGAGAACAGCAGCAGATTGAACACCTGGTGGGCGGGAAGAGCGAAGGTCTTCTTCATGATGCCCTGCAACTTGGAGAAGGCCACCAGACTGCCGCTGAAGGAGACCGCGCCGATCAAACCACCGAGCACCGCCAGCACCATGAAGGCAAGCTCATGAGTGCCGCCCTTGAACAACTCCACCGCGGCGATGGCAGCCGCCGCGCCGCCGCCCATGCCGTTGTAAAGGGCGATCATCTGCGGCATATCGGTCATGGCGACGCGCTTGCCGGACCACCAGGCGAGCACCCCGCCGATGGCGATGGCGATGAGAATCAGGTCCAGGTTGTGAAAGGCGTAACCCTGGGCAAAGGGCTCGCGCACATAGATCTCCGGGTGGAAGAAGGTCGCCAGCGTGGCCACCACCATGCCGACACCGGCCCAAAGGATGCCGCCCCGAGCGCCCTTGGGACTGGACATGCGTTTCAAACCGAGGATGAACAGTACCGCGGCGACGAAGTAGCTCAGTTGAATGACTGTGTCCATTTACTTGCCCTTGTCGCTGGACTTGAACATCTCCAGCATTCGCTCAGTGACCACGTAGCCGCCGACAGCGTTGCCCGCAGCCAGCACCACGCCGACGAAGCCGACGATCTTTTCCAGATCGCTCTCGGCATGGCCCAGAGCGACCATCGCGCCCACCAGGACGATACCGTGCACAAAGTTGGAGCCGGACATCAGCGGGGTGTGCAGGATCACCGGTACCCGGCTGATCACCTCGTAGCCGGTGAACGCGGCCAGCATGAAAATATAGAGCGCGATAAATCCGGTAATCATGACTCGTTACCCTCCAACTGCTCGCGGACCCAGTCGTTCTTGATCTCTCCGTCCTTGGTTACCAGGCTGGCGGCGACGATCTCGTCTTCCCATTGGATGGCCAGTTCACCCTTGTCGACCATCAAGGCGAGCAGATTGGCCAGGTTCTTGGCGTACATCTCACTGCTGTCATAGGCCACCAGACTTGGAAAGTTCAGCGGCGCGCAGATCAACACCTCACCCACGGCGGTCTCCTCGCCGGGCTGGGTCAGCTCGCAGTTGCCGCCCCCCTCGGCGGCCAGATCGACGATTACCGCACCGGGCTTCATCTTGTGAACCACAGCGGCGGGGATCAGGATCGGTGCCCGACGCCCCGGTACGGCGGCTGTGGTGATGACCACATCGGCGGCGCAGATGTGCTCGGCCAGCTTGGCCTGCTGGCGGGCCTTCTCTTCATCGGTGAGTTCGCGGGCATAGCCGCCCTCACCCTCGGCCTTTACGTCCACATCCACGAATTTGGCTCCCAGAGACAAGACCTGTTCGCGGGTAGCGGATCGAACGTCATAGGCCTCCACCATCGCCCCCAGGCGCTTGGCGGTAGCGATCGCCTGCAACCCGGCGACGCCCGCCCCCAACACCAGCACCCGCGCCGGACGGATGGTGCCGGCGGCAGTGGTCAGCATGGGAAAGAACCGCCCGCTGCGCTCGGCACCGATGAGCACCGCCTGATAGCCGGCTGCCGATGCCTGAGACGACAAGGTGTCCATGTACTGGGCGCGGGAGATACGCGGAATCAGCTCCATGGCAATCGAGGTGATCTGTCCGGCGGCCATGGCGCGCACGCGCTCCGGGTAGCGGGTTGGCGCCAGACTGCCCACCAGCACGGTACCGGGGCGCATCCAACCGATCTCTTCCTCGTCCGGCGGCTGCACCTTGAGGCACAGATCGGCCTGACCATAAAGCGACTGGGCGTCGTCCACCAGGGTGACGCCTTCATAGGCTTCATCCGGGATGTGGCAGGCTTTGCCAGCCCCTTTTTGCACCAGGATTTGCGCACCGGCGGCGGCCAGCTTGGCGGCCACCGCAGGCACCATGGCGACGCGCCGTTCGCCGGCAAGGCGTTCGGCGGGTATCGCGATGCGAACCGGCATGAGTCTTACTCCCAAGGGGCTTGCAGCCCCGGTGTTCTTTTTGGATTCGCCTGTGATTGCGGTACCGGGATGCAGACATCCCCGCCGCGATGGTCAACGAACACAGCGTAGGCCGATCGACACCATCGGGCCAGAAGGGCACCGAAACAAACGGGGAAGCATATCGGGAATGGCGACGGTTTTCAAAAAACGGGCCATCGTCGGTGGCCGGGAAAAATCCAGCCAAGGCGGACCTGCCCACCGCGCCGAGGATAGCAATGCTAAGGGATGGGGCCGGCCCCTGAGGATTCGCCCGCTGGCAGGGCCGCTTGTGCTTGCGATGCAAACTGGCTGTGTTGTCGGCGAAGCTCCTCAAGGATGGCTTTGACCTGACCCGATTCACCACATTTGGCCGACTGCTCGATCTCTGCCGCCAATTCGCTGAGCCGCATGGCACCCACGTTGGCGGCAGCCCCCTTGATCGCGTGTGCCAGTTCTGCCGCCTTCGGCAGGGCATCCTTGTCCAGGGCGGAAGTCAAAGCGTCCAATTGGACAGGGAGATCCGACAAAAAACCGTCGACAATCTCATGCAACAGTTGCTCGTCACCTTCGAGCAGGCTGCGCAGTTGCTCGACATCGAATACGGGGGCCTGCGCCGAGGAAACAGATGGAACCCTGTCGGGGGAGGTCTGCCCGTCCAGTGTTTCGGCAGCCTCAGTCAGCCAACGTTCCAGGGCGCGGCGAAATTTTGCCAGGCTAACAGGTTTGGAAATGTGGTCATCCATACCGGCTTCCAGGCATTTTTTCACATCTTCCGCCATGGCATGGGCCGTGAGTGCGATGATCGGAATCCGTCGATCCAGCACCCCAGAGGCAGGTTCCCGAATACGCCGAGCCGCCTCGTAGCCGTCCATTTCCGGCATCTGACAGTCCATGAACACCAAGTCGTAGCGGACATCGTGCAGCCGCTCCAGGGCTTGCCGTCCGTTATCGGCCAGATCGATTTCTACGCCGAATTTCCTCAACATGCCGGCCGCCACTCGCTGATTCGTGGCATTGTCTTCGACCACCAGTATTCGGCCACTAAATTGAGGCTGTTCCTGGGCAGTGTGGCGGGTGATCAGGCGGTCGGGGGCGTCTGTGCCGGCCACTTGAAGAAGGGCATCGTATAGATCGGATTGCAGTATCGGCTTGGTAAGATAACCGTGAAACCCGGCCTGCCGAGCCATTTGGGCGTCCCCCCGGGCACCCTGGGTGGTCATCAAAACCAAACGGGTTTCTGCAATGACAGGATCGTCCTTGATGCGGACGCCAAGCTCCAGACCGGTCTCGTCGGGCATCCCCATATCGATCAGGGCAAGGGCGAACGGCTGTTTTTCCTCTGCGGCCTCGCGCAACATGCCGATGGCCTCGGCGGCATTCCCAGCCAAACCGTGCGCCACGGACCAACCTTCAAATACCTGGTGGAGCAAGTCCCGGTTGGTGGTGTTTGCGTCTGCCACCAGAATACGGGTGCCCCCCAGGTCGGGAATGCGTGCCGGTGCCATGCCCCCCAGGGCATCACGCAGTTCGATCTCGAACCAAAAGGTCGCTCCGTGCCCCGCCTGACTCTCAACACCGATATCACCTCGCATCAAGGTCACCAACTGCTTGCTGATCGCCAGTCCCAGGCCCGTTCCGCCGTAGCGACGGGTCGTGGAACTATCCGCCTGGCTGAAACGGCGAAACAGCTTTCGTTGTTGCGCGGCACTGAGTCCGATACCGGTATCGCTGACCGAGAAGCGCAAACGGGAACGACCTTGTCCCGCCGGGCGCCGCCGGTAATGTACCGATACCTCTCCGGCCTCAGTAAATTTGAGCGCGTTGCCGATCAGATTGGTGAGAATCTGGCGCAGCCGGCCTGGATCGCCCATGAAGCGCTCGTTGCCGACGGGATTGGCCGGGCAGATCAGCGCCAAACCCTTTTCCTCGGCGCGGAACGCCATCAGGTGGGCCAAATCCTCCATCAACAGGCCGACATCGAACTCGATCTCTTCCAGATCCATCCTGCCGGCCTCGATCTTGGAGAAATCGAGAATGTCGTTGATGATCGCCAGCAG
>JAGRGI010000054.1 GCA_020445565.1 Chromatiales bacterium | reverse complement strand
AAGGCGATCAGCTTGCCCAGGCCCAGGGCACCGGCCAGCGAGCAGGCTTCATGGGAGATACCTTCCATCAGGCAGCCATCGCCGAGGAATACGTAGGTGTTGTGATCGACGATATCGTGACCGGGACGGTTGAATTGGCCGCCGAGGGCCTTCTCTGCGATTGCCATGCCGACGGCATTGGTGATGCCCTGCCCCAGCGGGCCGGTGGTGGTTTCCACGCCGGGCGCGTAGCCGTATTCGGGATGGCCTGGGGTCTTGGAATGCAGTTGGCGGAAATTCTTCAGCTCGTCAATGGGCAGATCGTACCCCGTCAGATGCAACAGGGAGTAGATCAGCATGGAGCCGTGGCCGTTGGAGAGAACGAAGCGGTCACGATCGGCCCACTTCGGATTCGCCGGATTGTGCTTGAGGTAATCGTTCCACAACACTTCGGCGATGTCCGCCATGCCCATGGGGGCACCGGGGTGGCCGGACTTGGCCTTTTGCACCGCATCCATGCTGAGCGCACGAATGGCATTGGCAAGGTCTCTGCGCGAGGGCATAGCTCTCTCCTATGGTCTATTTTCTTTGCAAGAAGATTCCAAACGCTGGTCTTGGTCACAGCACGCGTGCCGCGCTGATTTCGGCGCAGGAGGCGAGCCGCAATTGGAAATCGGTCAATCCGGGCGCTCCGGTGGCTTCTGGCCAGCGCCTCACCCCATGCTGGTAGGGGGTATAAAAAAACCCCGATGCGCTGTTTGCGGCATCGCGGCTAGAGATTTTCGCACGCACGAAAGTGCGTGCATTCGGCCTGGGTCCGGCATCAAAGATTTCCCATTCTCTAATAGTTTTTCGCCGCTAGGCAAGTCCGATGTGGAATCGAAGCCCAAATTGCCATCATCGGCAATAAGTTGGTTTTATTGCCTAATTTCGCCATTTAATTGAGCAGCCCATGCTCGGAATCTGATCCGCCGGCCCTTTGCCCGTACGCGCCACCTGCACCATCGCTTCGAACAAATCACGCTTGGCATCGCTAGGGGCGGCCTCCTTGCGGCTGGCATCCAGACGTCCGCGATACTGAAGCTGGCGATCCGCATTGTAACCAAAGAAATCCGGCGTACAGACCGCGCCATAGGTCTTGGCGACTTGTTGGGTTTCGTCCCACAAATAGGGGAAGGGAAAGTCGAATTCCCTGGCGATGGAGGCCATGTTCTCGAAGGAGTCTTCCGGATAGTCGGCAACATCATTGGACATAATGGCCACGCTGCGTACGCCTACCGCCAGCAGTTCGCGCGTGTCGCGTACCAATCGATCACGAATCGCCTTCACGTAGGGGCAGTGGTTGCAGATGAACATCACCAGCAAGCCGTTGGGGCCCTGGCATGCCTCCAGATTCCAGTTGCGGCCGTCCACACCGGGAAGATCGAAATCAGGCGCAGGGGTACCAAAATCACATACGGGAGTTTCGAGGGATACCATCGTTCTGTGCTCCGAGAGGATTAAAGTGCGCAGCCACGGCCCGGCGTTGCCGCCGCCGCACTTGCACGCCAAACTTGTCGACGAGAGGAGAACTGGCAGAGTCGCAATGATTTTTCGGTGCCGGAGCGCCAAGCCGCGCCCAAACAGGTAAACTGAGGGCTTATGCTGATTTTTTCCTGTGCTGACAATGACTTTGTATGCCGCACATGGAAAAATCCACGCTCGCCCGAGAAACCGCCGGGCTGAACGTTCCCGCATCCGAAAATTTGCGCAACGCCGGGGTAAAGCCTCCCGATAATAATCGTATTGCGCTACCATACGCCAATTCGGCCATTCGGTTTTTCGCGGATCTGCGTGAATGGCTACGCCAACCCAGCCGCCGAACACGGTTCGGCACAACCAGCCGATAACAGTCTGGAGGACCTTGAGGAACCCATGGCCAACGATTACATCTTCACATCCGAGTCGGTCTCCGAAGGCCATCCGGACAAGGTGGCGGATCAGATATCGGACGCGATGTTGGACGCCATTCTCTCACTGGACCCGAATCCAGAACATGCCCGCGTCGCCTGTGAGACCATGGTCAAGACCGGTGCGGTCATCGTTGCCGGCGAAATCACCACCGATGCCTGGGTGGACTTGGACGAACTGGTCCGCGGCGTAGTCTGCGACATCGGTTATACCAGTTCCAATGTAGGCTTCGACGGTTCCACCTGCGCGGTAATGTCCCTGATCGGCAAGCAATCCAGCGATATCGCCATGGGCGTGGATCGCACGTCCCCCGAGGAGCAGGGCGCCGGCGACCAAGGCATGATGTTCGGCTATGCCACCAACGAGACCGATGTCCTCATGCCCGCCCCGGTCACCTATGCTCACCGCCTGGTGGAACGCCAATCGGAAATGCGCAAGGCCGGCGTGTTGAAATGGCTGCGGCCCGACGCCAAGAGCCAGGTCACCCTGCGTTACCGTGACGGCGAGGTGGTGGGAATCGACGCCATCGTTCTGTCCACCCAGCATGATCCGGACATCGATCAGGCCCATCTGCGCGAGGCGGTGATGGAAAATATCATCCAGCCGGTGCTGCCAGAGGCTTGGTTGGCTGCCTGCCCGAAGGAAAAGATTCACATCAACCCCACCGGCAAGTTCGTCATCGGCGGCCCGGTGGGCGACTGCGGTCTGACCGGCCGCAAGATCATCGT
>JAGRGI010000213.1 GCA_020445565.1 Chromatiales bacterium | reverse complement strand
GATATACACCACCTCGTTCCAGTCCGGGCTGCCCAGCCAAACCACCTCGCGAATACTCTCGGTGAGTTGGCGAAAACGCGACTTGCTCTCCTCCAGCGCTTTGCGGGCATGGTGCTGCTCAGTAATATCGCTGATCATTGCCAGGACGCCCAGATATTCCCCCTGTTCGTCCCACAAGGGGTTGATCGCCATGCGCGTCCAGACCGCCCGCCCGTCGCGGGCACGCCAGCGGGCCTCGTATTGCCCCGATTCCCCCTGACGTCGCCGGGTGATGCGTTCCCTGGCCAGACCGCGAGCCTCTTCGTCCATGAAATCCAGCACGTTGCGCCCGAGCATTTCAGGCTCGGAGTAGCCGAGAATCTCGCACATGCGTCGATTGACGAACACCGTGCTTTCGTCGGCATCGATGACCCAGATCCCCTCGTGGGCAGTCTCGACAATGCGCCGATAGCGGGATTCGCTCATTTGCAGGGCCGCCTGGGTATGACGCATCCTGCGCAACAAACGGCCCATGACGCCGACCACCAGAAGCAGGACCAGAAAAACCAGCAACACGGCCAAAATCAACCAGCGGTAGGGATACCACCGCTGTACCGCTGCCGCGAGTCCTTCGGATTCGATCTCAGCCCCGACAGCGCTTTGACAGGAAACAGCAGGTGACGGGCGTGGCAGAGCCGACACCGCAGACCCCGTCACGAGGGCCCCGCAAAGCGCCAAGATCACCATCAAGACCTGGGTAAACCCCCGCATGGTTGCGAACTGCCTCGTCTCTTTTGCAAACCTGCGACCGGATCAATCGCGAAAGGCGAAGAAATCCAGCCCTACCCCATCCTCCAGCAGACGATGGGCAAACAACCAGGCGGCCACGCTCCAGATCTGGTTGAGATGTGCCCGGCGCCCAAGGAGATTACCCCGGCGGCCGTCATAGTACTCCGGCCATTGATCGCGCGGCAGTGCCTGCTCGGCCTGATCGAACACACGATGGGCGATTTCGTCAGAACCGGCCTTCAGGGCGACGGCAACCAGTGGCCAGAGCAGGACCGGCCAGTTGCCACCGTTGTGATAGGACCAGGCCACATTTTTGGGATCGGAACCCGTCACCAGGCTCCACTCCTTGCCGGTCACTGCCGGGTAGACAATCTTGGCCGGCACTTCGCCAACCAGATCATCCCAGCGTTGTGCATAGAGCCGCATCAGGGAGCGTGTCTGTGCGGAGGTGGTTATACCGAACAGCGCCGCCAACAGATTGCCCAGGGCGAAATAGCGGAAATCCATGCGTCCCGGCCCCAGATTGCCCACCAGATAGCCAGCCTTGCGCGGCAGCCAATCCACCACCCAACTCGGAATGGATTCCGGGTAAATATTCAGCATATTGACGCTGCCGGTGCCGAATTCTTCCGTTTTGTAGCGATGAATCTCATTGAGCCGCTGTGGATCCAGCCAATAGAACATGCGCACATAGCTGCGCAGCATGTGCATTCGCTGTGTGGCCAGTTCCACCAGGGATGAGCAGTCCTCGACGCAATCGAGCAGATCCACGGCGGTATGCAACATGCCGTAGAACAGCGCCTGAATTTCCAGCGGATGTCCGTAGACCGCCATGCGCCGGTCGATCATAAACGAACCGTCCGGCACCAATAGCGTCGGGAAGACTTCGTATCCCTCTTTGAGGGACAACTCCAGCACTCCCCGCAAGGTCTGTTGCACCTGAGGGAGCTCCGCGATGCTCCGATCGCCGGAAACCCGCACATAGGTTCCCAGCAGGATGGCCCACCACATCATGGCATCCACAGGCGCCACCCGACCGATGGCCTGATCGCCAAAATCCGCCTGAATCCGCTCGTCTCCTCCCGCTTCCGTCAGGACGCGGAAACTGGCAGGCAGTACAGCCGGCTCCACCTCATGGCCCAGCATCGCATTGTGCTGTTTGCGCAGATCCGGCACGACTTTAAGGAAATTGCGCACGATATCGAACTCGCCGTAGGCCAGGAAGACCAGGGCCGAGGGAATGAAATCCCGCACGAAACAATCGTGATAGTTCTCGGCCACGGCGCCGTTCGGATCCATGGCCGCGACGGTTCCCACCGGCTGGCCCCGATAGCGCATAACGGAGGCTTGCAACAGTTCGAGCGCTTTTTCTACTTTTTCGTTCATGGCAAAAGGGTAGCAAGTCGAGGGCCAGCGTGCAGTGCCAACATGGGAAAATGCCAAACCGATCGCGCAAAACGCATGGTATCCTGGCACGGAAACCGCCACCCGGTAATCTCCCATGAAGACCTCGCGTCCGGCAGCCGAGATTCCCGCCGTTCATCCCCGTTGGGGCGCATTCGCCGAGGAACTGCTGCACCACACCTCACGCTACTACGCCCACACCGAAGCGTTCCTTCGTCATCGGGGTGCGGCCAAGGGCTTCAGTCTGGCCGGTTATCAGGCCGACCGATTGAGTACGACCCAGCGTAAGCTGATGGTGGTCCTACTGTGTCACCCGCCCACCCAGGCAGCCTGTGCCGACATCGCACGCCTGGTTGAGACCGCCAAGGCAGGCAACGGAAACCTGCCCGTTCCGCTGGCACGGCGTTACCAGAGCCAACTGGACCGCCTGGAACAGGAACCTCACGGCTGCCTGGAAACCGGGCCCCACGAGCCACACCTGCCCCCCGGCACCCATCCGCTGGACCCCTTCCTGGCCCTGGCCGATCGCCTGAACATGCCGGTACAGGTGATCGAATCCCGTGTCGAGGTTTCACTGACGGTACTGGCGGAACACCTCGACTCGCCCCTTTCCCAACAGCGAACCCGTTTGCAGGAAGCCATACTCTGGCTGCACGAGGCCGGCTACCGTCTGCACAACCATCCGCACCTGACCCACGATGAGGCTCAGCAGGACCGTCCTGCCGATTCATAGGATATTCCTATCGTTCAGATCAGCCCTACCGCTTTTACTTTGATCATTCATCTTGGCATCCTTGGCCCCAGTACGGAAAAAACGAATGAGGCCATGCCCACATGAAAGACACGTTCCACAATGAGGAGGCTGTTCAATGAGCGGGATACGCGTGATGCGCTACGTCCTGGCGGTGGCGAAGCTAGGCCATTTCGGCAAGGCCGCGGAAGAATGCAACGCCGCCCCCTCTACCCTCTCGGGCCAGATCCGGCGGCTGGAAGGTTACCTGGGCACGCCCCTGTTCGAACGGCGCAATGGCGACGTCAAGCTGACCCCTTTCGGTGAGCAGGCGATGCCCATGGTGCGCAGCATGGTTGAAGCCGCAGACCGCTTGGTTGCCCTGCGCCGGGGACGCAGGCCACAAAGCATGGCGCCGGGCCAGGGCCTCAGCGAGGCATTTTAGGCATCAGGCAGCGGTTGATCAGCGGGCAACCATGGCAGCGTGGCTTGACGCGGCAACGCTCCTTGCCGTGAATGACGATCAGGGCGTGAAATTCGTTATAAAGCGCCAGGTCCGGCCCCAAGGCTTTTTCCAAGGCAATGCGCAATTGCTCATAGGGCAGATCGCCGCCGGGCAGGGCCATGCGGTCAAGCAGGCGGCGCGTGTAGGCATCAATGACAAAGACGGGCCGGTCGAAGGCATAGAGCAAAATGTCGTCGGCAGTTTCCGGACCGATGCCGTGCACCGCCAATATCCTGCTGCGTAATTCGGGTGTATCCAGACGGCCCAGGGCTTCCTCCCCGCCCTCTTGCAGATACCAGCTGCAAAAAGCTTTCAGGCGGCGCGCCTTGACATTGAAATAGCCAGAGGGCCGCAACCAGCCCGCAAGGGTTTCGTCAGCACTGCCGGTT
Organism: Chromatiales bacterium; assembly: GCA_020445565.1. Lineage (GTDB taxonomy): Bacteria > Pseudomonadota > Gammaproteobacteria > JAGRCI01 > JAGRCI01 > JAGRGI01. Next base: position 1,139 of record JAGRGI010000213.1, on the reverse strand, counting down.
ATGACCAACGGGTCCAGGGCTTGATTGGCCTTGAGATTCTTCAGGGCCTTTTCGACATTGGTCCAAGCGGTGTTTTGGGTCAGAACTGCCCCTGTCATGACCTCGAACGGCGAATCGGCCGGCCACCATTCCTGCGGGCCGTAAGCGGCCAACAAGCGTTCAAACAGCCATAGCAGAACTGCCCTGCTCAGGCCAGGCAAGGCTCAACGCCTGCGGGCGGTCGCCGACTCTTCGAACTCCTGGCCGGCGATCAATGCCAGGCGTACGAGTTCGGCCAAAGAGGTCACACCCATTTTTTCCATCACCTTGGCACGGTGGGCCTCGACCGTTTTGGCACTGACGTCCAACAGGGCGGCGATCACCTTATTGGCCTTGCCGGCAACCACCATTTCCATCACCTCTCTTTCGCGCGGCGTCAAATTGTCCAGACGCTGGTCGATGGCCGCTTTTTCCACTTGATCGTTGCGGATTCGGTTGTCCCGTTGCAATGCCTCTTGCACACAATCGAGCAGGCGCTGATCGTTGAAGGGCTTTTCGATGAACTCCACGGCACCTGCCTTCATGGCCGCTACCGCCATCGGTATATCGCCATGTCCGGTCACGATGATAACGGGTATCATGATCCGGCGGCTGTTGAGATGCTCCTGCAATTCCAAGCCGCTCATCCCCGGCATGCGAACGTCCAGGACAATACAGCCCGATCGATCCGGGGTGTAGGCATTGAGGAATTCCTGCGCCGAATTGTAGGTTTCCACACTCAAACCGACGGATTCGATGAGCCAGCGCAGGGAAGTTCGCATGGCCGCATCATCGTCCACCACAAATACCGTGGGCGTGCTTTTCGCTTCTTGATTTTCCACTGTTGTTACTCTTGCGCTTCTCTGCCGAATTCCCCCGATTCAATGGGAACTCATCAACCGCTCAGGTCTTTTCCATGCCTTTTGACGGCAGAGTGATTCGAAACACCGCACCGTCGCCGGCGTGGGAACTGGCGCTCAATCGGCCCCCGTGGTTTTCCACGATCTTTTGAGAGATCGCCAAGCCCATTCCCATACCATCCGTTTTGGTCGTGAAGAAAGGATCGAACAGGCGCGCCTGCACATCCTCGGGAATGCCTGGCCCATTGTCCAATACGGCAA
>JAGRGI010000212.1 GCA_020445565.1 Chromatiales bacterium | reverse complement strand
CAATCTCACAACCTGGCCCGCCGCGCGGGTCGATGCGTTGCGCCGCTGTCTCAAGGGGGAATTCGATGGCTTGGCGGAGGACCACCCACCGGTGAGTGATCGCATCTTTGGGGTGTTGTTCGTGCTCAAGACCCTGGCCGAGCGGTTGGGGATTGTGGCGGCGCTGGGGCAGGAGCGGAGCGCGAAGCGGGCCCTGTTTTTGGTGCTGGCGCGGGTTGCCCATCAGGGTTCGCGTTTGTCTGCGGTACGCTGGGCCGAGGAGCAGGCGGTAGCCGAGGTGCTGGGGGTAGGCCGCTTTAACGAGGACGACCTGTATCACGCCCTGGATTGGCTGGCGCAGCACCAGCCGCACCTGGAAAACAAGCTGTATCGGCACNNATGTCAAACGGATTGGTCAGCCGCCGACATTGGTGCTTTATGATGTCACGTCCTCGTACTTAGAGGGTCAGCACAATGAGCTGGCGGCGCATGGCTATAATCGCGACGGCAAAAAGGGCAAGAAGCAAATTGTGCTCGGTCTGCTGACCGCTGCGGATGGCGAGCCGCTGGCGGTGAAAGTCTTCGCCGGGAACACCAGCGACTGCACCACGGTCGCCGAACAGATTACGACCTTGAAACACCGCTTTGCGGTTGAAGAGGTGGTCTTTGTGGGCGATCGTGGGCGGGTCAAAGCCAAGGGCAAGCAAGCACTGAGCGCGCAGGCCTTGAAATACATCACGGCCTTGACCAACCCGCAGGTGCGCAAGCTGCTCAAGCAGCAGGTGATCCAGTCCGATCAGTTCGACGAAGTGGTCCAGGAGGTTGAATACCAGGGACGGCGCCTGGTACTGCGGCGCAACGCCGCCGTGTGTCGCCAAGCCGCCCGTCGCCGCCAGGACCAGCTTGCGCAACTCCGGCAGCGCATTGAGGAACGCAATGCCTTCGTCGTGGCCTCGGTGCATGCGCAGCCCGAGGTGGGGTTAGGGCAATTGAACCGGTGGATTAAACGTCATAAGCTCAGTGCCTTTACCACGCTGTCGCTGGATCAGCGTCGGCTCCAATTGCATATCGATACGGATCAGCAAACCGAAGCCACATTGTTGGACGGATGTTATGTATTGGAGACTGATGTCGCCAAGACGCAGATGGACGCCTTCACCGTCGATGCCCGTTATCGTGATTTGCAGAAGGTCGAACGCGATTTCCGTACCATGAAGACCACCTTGCTGGAAGTCCGGCCTATTTTCGTGCGCCAACAGGGCCGCACCTGTGGCCACATCGTGGTCACCCTGTTGGCGTTAAAAATCGCCCGCGAACTGGATCATAGCCTCAAAGCCGCGTTTGGAACCACCGCCGAGGGTGACAATGCGATGACAGTCCAAGACGCGCTACACGCCCTCTCCCGGCTCTGCTTCCAGCGCCATCAAAGTAGCGAGCAAGACTTGCTGACTCTCCCCCTACCCGATCCCAAACAGGAGCGTATCTTCACCGCAATCGGTATTAAACCGTCACGCCTCAGGCGCTGTAAACCGGCTACGATGTAGGCAGGACTACGGCGCCGCCATAAGATCAATTTATTGAATTATCTCAATTGATTGAACAGGAAAACTCGCCTTTCTTCAGAAGGAACATCCGTCAGAGGAGGAACTCATGCCGACTGAGATCGACTTGAGCGGACTGCAACTGCGCCGT
>JAGRGI010000053.1 GCA_020445565.1 Chromatiales bacterium | reverse complement strand
TCGAGCCCCGTCCGCTCCGCCACTAATCCCTTGAGGTGGCCGCTCATTTGCGGACACCTCAACCTCCCGCCAGGCAGTTTCTCTGACATGCTGCAAACCATTCGTGATAAGGCCCAGGGTTTTTTCGCCTGGGTCATCGTCATCCTGATTACGATTCCCTTCGCCTTCTGGGGTATCAACTCCTATTTCGGTGGCGGCGGCACGGCTCTGGTTGCCACGGTCGCTGGTGAGGAAATCACGCAGGGCGATTTGAATCGTGCTTATCAGGAGGAGCGCGATCGCATCAGCGCCATGCTGGGCGGGCGTCCCTTGCCGGCATTTCTGGACGAGAAGACGTTGCGCAGACAGGCCCTGGATCGTCTGGTGAAAGAGCATGTCATCCGCAACTTTGCCGAAGACAATGGTTTCAATGTCAGCAATGCCCAGGTGCGGGCCTATATTGCCGGCATCGACGCCTTCAAAAGTGGCGGTCAGTTCGACAACGAACGTTACGAAACGGCTTTACGAAACCGGGGGATGCACCCTGCGGAGTTTGAATACCGGGTTCGCGATTCGTTGGTCAACGAGCAGGTGGTTCTGGGTATATCGGACACCGGGTTCTCCACTGCCACCGAACGGAAACAGGCCCGTGATCTTCGTGACCAGGAGCGTGAGCTGAGCTGGTTCCGGGTTACAGCAGACTCGTTTCGGAAGGATGTTCGGGTCACTGAGGATGACATCAAGGCCAGCTACGAGGCCACCAAGGAAAACTACGTAGAGCCGCAAAAGGTCACCGTCAGCTATCTGGAACTCAGCAACGAAAGCCTGTCGGCAAATGTACCGGAACCCGGTGAGGCGGCGATCGAACAGCGCTATCAAGAAAGCAAGGCCGAATTCACCCAACCCGAGGAGCGACGCGCCAGCCATATTTTGATCGCTGTGAAGGCGAGCGACGATGAGGCGGCACATACCAAGGCGCATGAAAAGGCCGCAGAGATCAAGGAGCGCCTGCGCCTCGGTGAAGATTTCGCCACCCTGGCGAAGGCCGAATCCCAGGATCCCGGCAGCGCATCGTCCGGAGGCGAACTGGGCTGGTTTGGACGTGGCGCCATGGTACCGGCCTTCGAGCAGGCCGTATTTGACATGCAAGCCGGACAGATTTCCGATGTGGTTGAGAGCAGTTTCGGATTCCACATCATCAAACTGGAAGAGATTCGCCCAGAGAACGTAAAACCCCTGGATGAGGTTCGTCCCCAGTTGGTAAGGCGCCTAAAGACAGAAGAGGCGGAGCGCCAGTTCTACGATATGTCTGAACGTCTGGCGAATCTGAGCTACGAACAACCCGACAATCTGCAGGTTCCTGCCGAAGAGCTTGGCCTGGAGATCAAGAAGGCTGGTCCATTTCCGCAGAGTGGCGGAGACGGAATAGCCGCAGAGCCAAAGGTGATCGCCGCTACATTCAGCGATGACGTGCTCAAGGAGGGCAACAATAGCGAGATGATCGAGCTGGGTCCAAATCGTTTGATCGTGTTGCGTGTCTCCGATATTCAGCCAGAGCGGATCAAGCCCTTGGCGGAGGTCAGGGACCAGATTGAGGACGTTATCATCGCGGAACGAGCCGGTGAGAAGGCCGAAAATGCAGCCAAGCAGGCCATCGCAGGCGGTGGCGATGCACAATCCATGGCAGATGCCGCGGGTGTGGAGCTGGAACAACCGGGATTCGTCAAACGCAACAATGCAACCCTGCCTGGGGAGGTTGTGGAGAAACTCTTCCAATTGCCGAAACCGGAGGAGGGCAAGCCCAAGGTAGAGGGTGTAGCTCTGGCGAACGGTGATTTCGCCGTACTGGTGTACAGCGGCTTGCGCAGTCCGGAAGGTGACGCGAATGGACCGAATGTCGGCCTGACGCAAAATCGCAGTGAGACTGAACTCAACGGCTTCCTTGCGGATCTGGAGGCGAAGACCAAGATCACCATCAAGGAAGCGGAAATCTAGCGGTAACTTCTCTACGGGTCCCTCCTCCGGGGACTTTTGCGGCATATGCGGGCTTGTCTGCTAATGAAGTCCGTCGACAGGGTGTTGATGGTTGGACTGGCCCACACCGTAGCAGAGCGAAAGCGAAACAAGTCGAAGTTCAGTTACTATGTAGGGGATTGCGGTTTCCCATCAGCAATTACGCCATGCTGCGGTCGTTTGCCGGGGCAGGTACATCCGCAGAGCGTTTCGAGATCCCGCCCTTCGGGCTGAAGTAATATGGGGCCGGATTTTCCTTCACCGCCTCACCTTGCTTCCCCGCTTCTTTGACATGATACGTGCCCGGCCATGGTGGTTAATCACGTACGTGCGATTCGCGCCCCCATGAATGGGTTACGGTAGTTCGCTGGCCACTTCCCGTGCGTGCTGACAAGTCCACGGGAAGTCGCGAGTTGAATGGTCTTGGGCTACAGCATCCCTTGGCCGAAACGTATTGACGAAGTTTCCAGGTTCCACGGCGCCACATGACTCGGGTTGCGCCGGTGGTGGAGGTTGACACCATGAAAATTGCACTGCATTGGCAAATTCTCATCGCTCTGGCTCTTGCCGTTGTCGCGGGCAGTCTGACCGGAACGGATGGTGCACTGTTCGGCATTCGCTTCTACGATGTCTACGGATTTTTTGGCACCCTGTTTCTCAACGCCCTGAAAATGCTGATCGTGCCCTTGATCATGGCGTCGATCGTCAGCGGGATGGCGAATATCGGCGGTGGCGACAATTTCGGGCGTATGGGGGTAAAGACCCTTATCTACTACGCCTCGACCAGTCTGATAGCCATTCTTATCGGTCTGGCGATGGTCAACCTGGTACAACCCGGCATCATCGATGGTGAGCCCGCCAAGGATCGAATCGGCTTGGCAGCAGAAACCCAAGAGGTTACTGCCAAGGTGGAGGGACGCGGTGCCGGCGATGTGGCTGAGGTGTTTCTGCGCATGGTGCCGCCGAATATCGTTTCCGCGGCAGCCGAGGGGCAGATGCTGGGATTGATTTTTTTCAGCCTGCTGTTCGGTTACTACATCACGCGCATTCAGTCCCCCCAGCGCGAGACGCAGGTCAATTTTTGGCAGGGCGTGTTTGACGTGATGATGGGCATCACCGATCTCATCATGCGCTTTGCTCCCTTTGGCGTATTTGCCCTTGTGGCCAAGGTGGTTGCCAGTACCGGTCTGGAGGCGATTACACCGCTGCTGAGCTTTTTCTTCACGGTGCTTGTCGCATTGTTGCTCCACATGTTTGTCAGTATGCCGCTGATTCTTCGGTTCGTGGCTGGCGTCAATCCGATACGCCACTATCGGGCCGTGGCTCCAGCGTTGCTGACGGCCTTCTCTACGGCTTCTTCTTCTGCGACCCTTCCTGTGACCATGGAGTGCCTTGAGAAAAATGCGGGCGTGTCGAATCGGACGACCAGCTTCGTATTGCCGCTGGGGGCGACGGTCAATATGGATGGCACCGCGTTATACGAATGTGTTGCAGCATTATTTATCGCCCAGGCCTATGGCGTCGATCTTGGGGTTGCTGAGCAGTTCACCGTGGTATTCATTGCCCTGCTGACTTCCATCGGCGTTGCGGGAATACCTGCTGCCAGCCTGGTGGCGATCGTCATCATCCTGGCCGCCTTTGGTCTGCCTGCGGAGGCGATCGGTTTGATCCTGGCGGTGGATAGAATTCTGGATATGTGCCGGACGGCAGTGAACGTGTTCAGCGATTCCTGCGGCGCGGTGACGATCGCCAAACTTGAAGGGGAGAAGGGGGTTTTGGCAGCAGAACCGGCCCTGAGCCGTTCTTAATTAACGGGGAGCCTGTCCTCTGTTCCAGGACAGGCTCCTACCGAAAAAAACATAAGTTTCTGTTTTTGTATCGGGTATTCACGCAGGGAATGTCTGTACGCTGCGGATTTCCTATACCATGCCCAGAATGTTGTATCCTGAGTCCACATAGGTGATTTCCCCGGTGACCCCGGAGGCCAGATCGGAGCAAAGGAAGGCCGCTACATTGCCTACTTCGTCTATGGTGACATTGCGGCGCAGGGGAGAGGCTTTTTCGGCGTAGTCCAGCATGCCCCGGAAACCGGAAATGCCGGAGGCGGCCAGGGTACGGATCGGCCCTGCGGATATTGCATTCACCCGAATGCCTTCCGGTCCCAGGGATTGGGCCATGAAACGGACATTGGCTTCCAAGCTGGCCTTGGCCAGGCCCATGACGTTGTAATTGGGTACGGTCCGCACCGCGCCCAGGTAGCTCAGGGTGATCAAGGCGCCGTTTCTGCCCTGCATCATTGGCCGGCCGGCCTTCGCAAGGGCGGCGAAGCTGTAGGAACTGATATCGTGGGCGATGCGAAAACCGTCCCGGGTGACGTTGGCCAGATACTCCCCTTCCAGTTCCTCCTTGGGGGCAAAGCCTACTGCATGGACGATGATATCCAGGCCGTCCCAATGCTTGCCCAACTCGCTGAATACCGCGTCGATTTCGTCGTCACTGGCCACGTCGCAGGGAAAGGTCAGTTGCGATCCCAGCTTTTCGGCGAGTTTGTCGACCCGCCCTTTTAGCTTGTCCGTCTGGTAGGTAAAGGCCAGCTCGGCGCCTTCGCGATGCATGGCGTTGGCGATGCCGGTGGCGATGGAACGGTCGCTGGCCACTCCAACGATGAGGGCCCTTTTGCCCGCTAGAAAACCCATGGCGTTATCCTTGTGTTGAGCCTCAAACCGAAGCACGGGAGAGGCCGGTCTTGGATGATCGTTTTGCACATCTGAGGTAAACCTGCCAAGCCGGATTTAATGTGCAAACAATCTGTTAAGTGTCCGCCGCCACCCGGTGAATGGGGCGAGGAAAGAAAAAACGAGTCTGGTGGCTGGCCTGAACGTTGATGTTCGGTCACCGGGCGGTGTGTCTCTGTCCGAGGCCGCGTGAACCATCCCGCCTATTGTATACCCTAATGGCTGGTGGCAGGCCCGAAGTCGGCTAATGCCGGCTGTCCGGGGGCGCTCTGTCGGCGCGGCTTATGGCTAATTCTGAGGACAGAGACGCCAGTCCTATGAACTGCACTACAGCCTGCACCCGCAGGCACCGATAAGGTACTATTGTCGAAGAAGAATAGGCGGGGCTTATTGACACGATGATGGCAGCAACCATAGCAGACGACGGTTTGATCCGGTTTCTATCGGGGGCTTGGGGCGTCTGGCTTCGTCGCTTGGTATTGTTCGCGCTTCTGCTCGTCCTGGCCCTCCAATTGGCGCAGCTGACTTGGCGGCTTCTGCCGGCAGCGGATTTGCCCAGGGCACCGGCTGCTCAGGCGGTGCAGGTCGAACCGATGGTCAATGAGGACGATGGCCAGCTTGACAAGATTGCTGCCTACCATCTGTTCGGCAAGGCGTTGCCAAAGCCGGTAGCGACCGTCACGGAACCGGTTGAGGCGCCACAAACCCAGCTGAAACTGAAGCTCCTGGGCGTCATTGCCGGCGACAACCCCGAACGGGCTCTGGCCATCATCGCCGAACCGAACGGAAATCAGGATTTCTACGGGGTGGAAGGCTACGCTGTCAACGATACGGTAAAACTGGAAGTACCCGGCGGTGCGACCATACGACAGATCTTTGCGGACCGGGTAATCCTGGTACGCAATGGCCGCGAGGAGTCGCTTCCACTGGTCAAGGAAGGGGATCCCGGTCGGACAACTCCGATCCTTTCAAGCGGAAGAAGCGCAACCAGCCCACAGCGGCCGGCCTATCAACCTCCCACGCCCCGACAACGGGCCGCCCTTCCGAGGCGACGCTGAGATCATGCGACAAAAAACAACACTGAAATCCATGCTGGCGCCAATTGCGGGATTGGTGCTGGTACTGTGTGCCTTGCCGGCAAAGTCCGAAACCATGAACCTGCGGGGTACGGACATTGCCATATTGGTGGAGACCATTGCCCAGGTCACTGGCAAGAACTTCATCCTGGACCCACGAGTGAAAGGCACCGTTACCGTCATCTCCAACAAGGACATGAGTCCCGAGGCACTTTACCAGGTGTTCCTGTCGATCTTGCAGGTACACGGATTTGCCGCCGTGGAAGCCGGTGAAGTGGTGAAGATACTGCCGGATGTCAATGCCAAGCAGAGTGCTCCACCGATCGCCACCTCGGCACGCCCGGGGGTGGAGGACGATCTGGTGACCCGTGTCATCGAGGTGAAAAACGTGCCTGCCGCGCAACTGGTGCCGGTGCTCCGCCCCTTGATTCCGCAACAGGGACATTTGGCGGCCTATGCCCCCAGCAATGTGCTCATCATTTCTGATCGTGCCTCCAACATCGATCGCATGCTCACCCTGATCAACCGGGTCGATCGGGCCGGAACCTCCGAAATCGAGGTGATCGCGCTGGAACACGCCTCGGCCGCGGAAATCGTCAGGATCATCACCAACCTCAACCAGGGTGCCAACAAACAGGACCCGAACGCGGCAGATTTCAAGGTGGTCGCCGACGAGCGCACCAACAGTGTGCTGATGGGCGGGGATGAGTCGATTCGATTGCGCATGCGCGGACTGATCGCGCATCTGGACACACCGTCGGACAGTGGCGGCAACACCCACGTGATCTATCTGCGTTACGCCAAGGCCAAGGAACTGGTTACCGTGCTTACCGGCATCGGTACCTCCATTACCACGGAGCAGGGCGGCGCGGCAAAGGAGCAGGCGTCGGCCATCAGTATCCAGGCGGACGAAAGTTCCAACGCCCTGGTTATCACGGCGCCCCCGGACATCGTCAAATCCTTGCGGACCGTGGTACAGCAACTGGACGTGCGTAGGGCGCAGGTGGCCGTGGAGGCCATTATTGCCGAGCTGTCCGCCAGCAAGGCGGCGGAATTGGGTGTGCAGTTCGCCATCGGTTCGGGCCTGGGCAATGCCAGCGGGGTTGCCGGGGCAACGAATTTTTCCGGCAACGCCTTTGGCGGCTCGGTGAGCAGTCTCAACCCGTTAGGCTTCAGCAATGGCCTGACCTTGGGCGTCTTGGACGGTACCCTCTCGATTCCCGGCCTTGAAGGGACCTTTCTGAATATCCGCGCGCTGGCGCGGGCCCTTCGAGCCGATTCCGATACCAATGTCTTGTCGACGCCCACCTTGATGACCTTGGACAACGAGGAAGCGGAGATCGTCGTGGGCCAGAATGTCCCCTTCCTGACCGGCCAGTTCACCAACACCGGCGCTACCGATGGGGCGACCAACCCGTTTCAAACCATCCAACGCCAGGACGTGGGCGTGACCCTCAAGGTCAAGCCGCAGATCAATGAGGGTAACGCCATTAAGCTGGATATCGAGCAGGAGGTTTCCAGCATTGCCCCGGCCACCTCCTCGGTGAGTTCGTCCGATATCATTACCAACAAGCGTTCGATCAAGACCAGTGTGTTGGTGGACGATGGCCAGATTCTGGTGCTGGGCGGGCTGATCGAGGATCGCTACGCGGAGAGTGAGGACAAGGTGCCCGTGCTCGGGGACCTGCCGCTGCTGGGCGCCCTGTTCCGCTACAGCAAGACCACCAAGGACAAGCAAAACCTCATGGTCTTCATCCGCCCGACGATTATCCGTGGTTCCGGCGAAGGCGATATGGTCAGCAGCGCCAAGTACAACTTCATGCGTGCCCGCCAGCTGGCCGAGCGCGAGAAGGGCGTATCGCTGATGAGCGAAGAAGAATCCCCCCTGTTGCCCACCTTCGACGACTATCTGAAGCTCTATCGCCAGACTGGCCCTGGCGGGGTTATCGAGGCGCAACCGCAGGAATGAACACACGGGTCGAAACGCCACCCATGAGCGAGGTCCAGCCAGAGGTTTCACCGCGCTTGCCCTACAGCTTCGCGCGCCGCCACGGTGTTCTGCTGTCGGGGACGGAGAACGGCCGCTCGCAGCTCTACTACCGCAGTGGCGTTACCCTGGAGGCCATCAACGAGGCACGCCGATACGCCGCCCGCCCGCTGCATATGCAGGTGGTCTCGCCGGAGCAATTCGATCGTCTGTTACAGCAGGAGTACGAGCAAGGCACGGCGGGTATGCAGGTCATGGACGACTTCGGTGACGACCTGGATCTGTCCCAGGTGGCCGCCCAACTGGCGGAGCCGGAAGACCTGCTGGATGCCGAGGACGACGCTCCCATCATCCGCCTGATCAACGCCCTGCTGACCGAGGCGATCAAGGTCAACGCCTCAGACATCCACATCGAGTCCTTCGAGCAGCGCCTGGCGGTGCGATTTCGCGTCGACGGCGTGTTACGTCAGGTGATGCAGCCGCGCGCTGCCCTGGGCCCGCTGATCATTTCCCGCATCAAGGTCATGGCAAAGCTCGATATCGCCGAGCGGCGCGTGCCCCAGGACGGGCGTATTTCCTTGCGCATCGCCGGCCGTGCCGTGGATGTGCGTGTCTCCACCCTGCCGGCGGGCCATGGCGAGCGTATCGTCATGCGTCTGTTGGACAAACAGGCGGGGCGTCTGGAACTGGAGAGCCTGGGAATGTCCGCGGCGGACCAGGACGCCATGAACGATTTGATCCACAAGGCCCATGGCATCATCCTGGTTACCGGTCCCACCGGTTCGGGCAAGACCACCTCCCTCTACGCGGTACTAACGCGGCTCAACAATACCGCCCGCAACATCATGACGGTGGAGGACCCCATCGAGTACTACCTGGACGGCATCGGCCAAACCCAGGTCAATACCAAGGTGGATATGACCTTCGCTCGCGGCCTGCGAGCCATCCTGCGACAGGACCCGGACGTGGTGATGGTGGGCGAGATCCGTGACCTGGAAACCGCGCAGATCGCGGTGCAGGCCAGCCTCACCGGTCACTTGGTGTTGTCGACCCTGCACACCAACAGTGCCGTCGGCGCCGTTACCCGTTTGCGCGACATGGGGGTGGAGCCGTTTCTGCTCTCGTCCAGTCTCATCGGCGTGGTGGCCCAGCGCCTGGTGCGGGTGCTGTGCCCCGATTGCCGCCGTCCCCACGTGGCGGATTCCGCGACCTGCCGCTCCCTGGGGCTGTCCGAGGACGATCCGCCCACCATCTGGATGCCGGAGGGCTGTGAGCGCTGTAACCAATCGGGTTATCGCGGCCGCACCGGTATCTACGAGGTGGTGCTCATCGATGACAATATACGCACGCTGATCCACGAAGGCGCCGGCGAACATGAGTTGGAACGTTACGCCCGCAACAAGAGCGGCAGCATTCGCGAAGACGGCGTACGGCGCATCCTGCGCGGTGAAACCAGCGTCGAAGAAGTAATCCGCGTGACCAAGGCCGACTGATGGGCGCCTTCGAATACTCCGCCCTGGACGCCAAGGGCAAGGTAAAAAAAGGCGTCCTGGAGGGCGATTCCGCCAAGGCCATCCGCCAGCAACTGCGCGAACGGGGCTGGACGCCCCTGGAGCTGGAAGAGGTTGGCGAACGGGAGGCGCGTCGCGGCGGTGGCGGAGGTTTTAGCCTGCAAAGGGGCGTGAGCGCCACCGATCTGGCCCTGATCACCCGCCAGTTGGCAACCCTGGTGCGCTCCGCGTTACCGCTTGAGGAATCCCTGCGGGCGGTGGCCGAACAGACCGAAAAGGCGCGCCTGAAGAGCATGATGCTGGCGGTGCGCTCGCGCGTTATGGAAGGCCATTCCCTGGCCCAGGGCTTGCGCGAGTTTCCCCATGTGTTCAACGAGCTTTTCTGCACCACGGTGGCCGCCGGCGAGCAATCCGGCCACCTGGATATCGTGTTGGAACGCCTGGCCGACTACACCGAATCGCGTCAGGTATTGCGCCAGAAGGTTTCCCTGGCGTTGATCTATCCCATCCTGCTCTCCCTGGTCGCTGTCGGTGTGGTGGTGGGCCTGCTGGCCTATGTGGTTCCGCAGGTCGTGCAGGTGTTCGAGCACATCGGGCAGAAGCTGCCGGCCCTCACCCGTGGGTTGATCAGCCTCAGCGAATTTCTCCAGGCCCATGGTCTGGTGCTGTTTCTGGGTATCGTTGTCACCGCCGTACTGATCGGAACCATCCTCAAACGCTCCGGACCAAAACGCGCCTGGCACCGCACGCAATTGGGCCTGCCGTTGATCGGCAAGCTGGTGCGTGGTGTCAACGCGGCCCGCTTTGCCCGCACCTTCAGCATATTGACCGCCAGCAGCGTGCCGGTACTGGAGGCACTGCGCATCTCTGCCGAGGTGATTACCAATGTGCCCATGCGCGAGGTGGTGACCGAGGGCACGGCCAGGGTTCGCGAGGGCGCGTCGATCAGCGAATCGCTGCGCAAGAGCGGCTATTTTCCGCCCATGACCATCCACCTCATGGCCAGCGGTGAATCCAGTGGCAAGCTCGAAGAGATGCTGGAACGGGCGGCGGACAACCAGGAGCGCGAGGTGCAAAGCCTGGTTGCGACTATGCTTGGCTTGTTCGAACCCATCATGATCCTGGGCATGGGAGGCTTGGTGCTGGTCATCGTGCTCGCCATACTCATGCCGATATTCGAGATGAACCAACTCGTACAGTAATCCCTTGTCACGCCGCTTTCTCCGCAATCTGATCAGTCTGGGCTTCATGGCCATGGCCATGTTGTTCCTGACCAATTGGGCCAGCAGCCGCCTGCTGACTGTGTTGGAGAATCTCGCCTACGACCAGCGGTTGCTGTTCACTCTGCCCGGTGGTACCGACCCGCGCATCGTTATCATCGATCTGGACGAAAAAAGCCTCAAGGCAGAAGGGCAGTGGCCCTGGAGCCGGGACAAGGTCGGTCGCCTTGTGACGCGCCTGTTTGACGATTACGAGGTCCAGGTGCTGGGTTTCGACGTGGTATTTGCAGAACCCGATGCCAGTTCCGGCTTGCAGAGCCTGGAGCGGCTGGCGGCCGGCCCACTCAAGGACGACGCCGAGTACCAAACGGTGTTGGAGCGGGTGCGGCCGGCCCTGGCCTACGATCGGGAATTCGCAGAGACCCTGAAGGGCCGGCCTGTGGTGCTGGGCTTTTTTGCCAATCTGCCCGGTAGCGAGGACACGCGGGTCGGGTTGTTGCCGCCGCCCCTGATGACCGGCGAGCAGGCCAAGGCGCTGGATCTGGAGTTGATCATGCAGCCCGGCTACGGCGCCAATCTGTCCATTCTGCAAGAGGCCGCTGAGACCGGAGGCTTTTTCTCCAACCCGGTGGTTGACGCCGACGGTGTATACCGGCGCGTGCCCTTGATCGCCAATGTCGATGGCAATGTCTACCAGTCCCTGGCCTTGGGTGTGTTCCGCACCCTGCTGGGTTTTCCCGAGGTCAAACCCATCATCGGCAAGGGTTACGATTCCAAGCGTCAGGTGGGACTGGAGTTTCTCGATATCGACGGCCTGCTGGTGCCGGTGGATTCGGAGGCCGCGGCACTGATTCCCTTTCGCGGTCCCCAGGGGAGCTTTCCCTATGTCTCCGCCACGGACGTGCTCAACGGACAGGCGGACAAGACCGTGCTCGAAAACAACATAGCCCTCCTGGGGACCAGCGCCGCCGGTCTCACCGACACCCGCTCAACGCCCGTGCAGTCGGTGTTTGCCGGGGTGGAGATGCACGCCAACGTCATTGCCGGCATGTTGGATCAGAACATCCGTTCCCGGCCCTATTTCGTGCACGGCATCGAATTTTTCCAGTTGTTGCTCATCGGGCTGTACATGACATTCCTGGTGCCGCGCTTCTCACCCTTGGTCGGTACCTTTCTGACGTCTGTGCTGGTAGCTGCCCTGGTCGGGCTGAATCTCTGGTCCTGGGAAGAAAAACGCATCGTCATCCAACTGGCCCTGCCGCTGGCCTTGATCGCTGTCCTCTATCTGTTCCACATGTCCTATGGGTTTTTCGTCGAGTCTCGCGGCAAGCGACAACTGACACGCCTGTTCGGGCAATACGTTCCGCCGGAACTGGTAGACGAAATGAATGAGGACCCGGCGAGCTATGGTTTGCAGGGTGAAAGCCGGGAAATGACCGTGCTGTTCTCTGACGTGCGTGGCTTTACCACGCTGTCGGAGGGACTGAAGCCGGCAGAACTCACGGCACTGATGAACCGCCTGCTCACGCCCCTGACCCGTATCATCCATGGTCATCGCGGCACCATCGACAAATATATGGGCGACGCCATCATGGCCTTCTGGGGCGCGCCATTGGAGGACCCTTATCACGCCCGCAACGCGATACTGGCGGCATTGGCCATGTTGCGAAGTGTGGAGGAAAGCGCCGATTACTACCGGTCCATCGGGCGGCCGCCGATACGCATGGGCATCGGCATCAATACCGGCACCATGAGCGTGGGCAACATGGGCTCGGAGTTCCGCATGGCCTATACGGTGATGGGGGATGCGGTGAATCTGGGTTCTCGGGTGGAAGGGCTCACCAAGCAGTATGGTGTCAGCCTGATCGTGACCGAGTTTACCCGTGCCGCCGTGCCCGAATTGCTGTTTCGCGAATTGGACCGCGTCCGGGTCAAGGGCAAGGATCTCCCTGTCTCCATTTTCGAGCCGCTGCACCCGGATGTGGATGAGGCTACCAAGGCCCACCTGCAAACCTACCATCAGGCCCTCGGAAAGTATCGCCAGCAGGCATGGGATGATGCCGATGAGTTGTTCAGCCACTTGCAGGCACAGGAACCTGGGCGTTATCTCTATGAAGTCTATCGCGAACGTATCGCCGTGTTTCGCGAACAGCCGCCGCCGGATCGCTGGGATGGGGTATTTACTTTCACCACCAAATGACGGGATCTGCTAGGCTGTAGAGGTTCGTCGCAAAGCGGAAATCTCCTCTGTTCATGCTCCCTCTGATCGTTCTTCTGCCTTTTTTGGGCGCCATCCTCGTTACCTTGTATCGCGGCGGTAGCCGGTACGTTTCGGCGGTTGTTTCCGGCGCGGTGGCCTTTGTCGCGCTGGTGCTGCTGGTTCCCCAGGCAGCCGGGATGATGAGCGGCGAAACCGTGCTGTGGCGCATGGAATGGGTGCCCGCGTTGGGTCTCGACCTGGCATTCCGGCTGGACGGTCTGGGGCTGCTGTTCGCTTTGATGATTCTGGTCATTGGCCTGCTGGTCATCCTCTACGCCCGCTACTACCTGTCCGAACAGGACCCGATGGGCCGTTTCTACGCCTATCTGCTCCTTTTCATGGGCTCCATGCTGGGCGTGGTGCTCTCCGAGAATCTCATCCAACTGTTGGTGTTTTGGGAACTTACCAGTATCAGTTCCTTTTTGCTGATCAGTTATTGGCGCCACCGCGCCGATGCCCGCCAGGGGGCTCGCATGGCCTTGGCCATCACCGGGGCTGGTGGTCTCGCCCTGCTGGGCGGTTTTTTGCTGCTGGGAGAAATCGTCGGTAGTTACGATCTGTCCGTGGTACTTGCGTCCGGTGACATCATCCGCGCTCACCCCTGGTACCTTCCTGCCTTGCTGTTAATCCTGCTTGGGGTATTCACCAAGTCGGCGCAGTTCCCCTTCCATTTCTGGCTGCCTCATGCGATGGCCGCACCCACGCCGGTAAGCGCCTATCTGCATTCGGCCACCATGGTAAAGGCGGGTGTCTTTCTGTTGGCCCGCTTCTTCCCGGCGCTTTCCGGTACGCCGGAATGGAGCTGGATCGTCGGCATGACAGGGCTTGCCACCCTGCTGCTGGGCGCCTATACCGCCTTGTTCAAACACGATCTGAAAGGTTTGCTGGCCTATTCCACCATCAGCCACCTGGGGCTGATTACCCTGCTGTTCGGGATCGGCACACCCCTGGCGGCGGTGGCCGGTGTGTTTCATATCATGAACCACGCCACCTTCAAGGCGTCTTTATTCATGGCGGCCGGCATCATCGACCACGAGGCCGGCACGCGCGA
>JAGRGI010000052.1 GCA_020445565.1 Chromatiales bacterium | reverse complement strand
CTGCCGTTCGTCGACAACAACGAACGTCCGGACGAGCACTATCCCTTCTGGCTCAACAGCGGCCGCGTGGTGGAGCATTTCCATACCCGCACACGCACCGGCAAGATCGGCAACCTCAACAAATTCAGCCCCACGCCTTACATGGAGATCAACCCGGACGCCGCAAAACAATTGGGACTGGCTCACGGCAGCTATGCCCGCTTGAGCAGCCGCCGCGGCGATGCCGTGGTATTGGTGCAGCACACCCATAGGGTTCCCCCGGACATGGTATTCATTCCTTTCCACTACCACGAATGCGTCAATCGCCTTACTCTGGGCCTGCTTGATCCACATTCCAGACAACCCGCGTTCAAGCAATGCGCGGTAAAGGTGGAACCGGCCCCGGACCAGAAGGACGCGGCGGTAAGAAACAAAGCCGCACGGGCGTTCTAAAAACGGTTCTGCGGATAACTTCTGGCGGCAGATTCCAGCGCCGGGTTTGCCGCCTGCATCTTCGCAGGAAGCGAAAATTCAGGCTCTCCACAGGGTCCATAGGCCGACCATGATGAAACCCGCACCCGCGAGGTAGTGCAGATGTTTTTCGCTGATCCACTGCGAAATCACACCGCCTGCCAGCACACCGAGCGCTGAAGTGACAACCAGGGCAGCGGAAGCCCCCAGGAACACCAGCCAACGGTTCACCTCCCTGTCGGCAGCGAACAGGAACGTCGCGAGCTGCGTCTTATCCCCCAGTTCGGCCAGAAAAACCGTCACGAAAACGGTCATAATCACCTTCCACTCCACAACTTATCGCCTCATTTGAGTCGCAGGACCCGGATAGAATATCGTCGCATGTTGTTTGAAGTGGAACACATCACCACGTATCGCTACAGCGTCCCCGTACGCCTGGGCGAACACTGGCTGCGTTTTTGTCCCATCGCATCGCCAACACAGGAAGTACTGGATTGCCATTTCGATCTCACGCCAGCCCCCGTTGACATGCAACAAACCCAGGATAACTGGGGCAATACAATCTGTTGCTGCCGGTTCATCGGGGAGACCGACTCACTTACGATAAACGCCAGAATTGGGGCGCGAACCTGCCAGCGACAGGGCTACATGGCTGACTTCGAACTGCCACCTCGCTACACACAGGACCTTACCCCCTACCTGACACCGACCGAAGACGATGCCCTGCTCCATGACTTTGTAGAACCGCTGCGTCTGGCGGCAGGATCAAGCACGCTGCGATTTCTCGATTTGCTCAACCAGGCTGTACATGGGTTCTATCATCGCGGCGTACGCCTGGATGGACCACCACACAGTCCCGCCGAGACACTACGGCTCGGTGAAGGGGTCTGTCGCGATTTGACGGTACTGTTCTCTGCGGCATGCCGACAGTTGGGGCTGGCAACACGTTTCGTCAGCGGCTATCAGCAGGGCGATGGAACCCGCGCGATACGCTATCTACACGCTTGGCCCGAGGTCTATCTGCCGGACGTGGGTTGGATCGGCTACGATCCAACCCACGGCGAACCGAGCGGTGAGACGCACCTGGCCATCGCTGCCGCACCACAAGCTTCACAGGTAACGCCGGTGGAAGGTGGCTATACCTTTCAGGGGCCACAACTGCACAGTACCTTGGACACGGATATCCGTATCACCACCCGTCCTTGAAAGCCGCGCAGGAAAAGTGGCTTAAGGGACGTCAATCATCCTGGCGAGATGCTCCAGATCCATGGGAAAGCCGGGACGACCGGCCAGCTGATGGTTCAACTGGATGGCGTGTAGCGGGTCCAACTCCAGAATCTGGCGCATCAGGACCTTGGCACGGGCCTGGTAGCCCAAAGGCAAGACGCGCTGCAATGCTTCGCCATAGGCCCTGGCGGCCTCAGTGGGTTGTTTCAAGGCATTGGCGTACACCCTGGCCATTTCCTCCATCGCCAGAAAGTTTTCCTGGTCGAGATCTGCGCTCTCCCGATACAGCGCGATCGCCTGCTCGGGACGTCCATCCCAGAAGGCTCGCCGGGCTTCCCCCATGCGCCGCACCATCCGACCGTAGGGCGTTCCGTTTTCAGGAACAGGCCCTGCCTGTTCCTCATAGGGAGGCGCCGGGCTCGTCGGCTCCTTGGTGACAGCACTCCCGGTGGGCACTTCAGGCGTATCCACGCTCGCCGTGGAGGTTTCGGGCTCAGGAGAAGTCGCTGACGATGGCCGAGAATCCTGATGGCCGACCACGGAACTCACCAGCGGCCCCATCGACTTGGCGACCTCATGCGCTTGCGGCTCGCTGGCGGCCAGCGGTTCCTCTGCCGGCATGACAGGTTCATCTACCGACTCCGTCGGTTGCCGCTCCCCTTGCGGCGTTACAGTCTCCTCGGCAAGGGCTGCCGACGCCGATTCCTCTGTTGTCGTTGGTGCAACGACAGAAAGTGCCGCCGGCTCAGGCTCCTGCGCAGGTTCAGAGTGCGAATCCGCATCGGAAGAAGCGTCTGCCGCTGACAACATGAGGTTGCCAATGGAATCCGGCGCATTGTCCTCGGCTGCACCGGCAGTCTGCTCCGGTTGTTCGGCCACAGCCGAAGAGTCGACCGAAGCCGCATCGGCGGACGTCTCCGTTTCCGTCACGGCGGATTCAAGCTCTGCCTTGGGTTGCGCATCGTGCTCCAGATCGGCAATGGCAGCCGCCTGATCTGCGACGGCTGGCAGAGGTGCGGTCTTTTTCGGATCTCCCATGAACCAAAGCACGATGAGCCAGATCAACAGCAGGACCGTGACAATGGTGCGGAACCGGTCCTGGCGTCGCAGTACCGCTTGCATGGATTCCAGGCTCATGACGGATCTGCCTCACCGCCGGCCAAGAGATCTTCCGCCTGACGCACCCAATCCGTAGGGTCCACCGTGCGCATCGTGCGGATGCCCGCCGCATCCCGCAGTTCGTCCGGGCTGGCGGCCACCAGCTGGGAATAGGTATAAATGCCGGCATCGTTCAAACGCCGGGCAAATACCTTGCCGATGCCACGTATCTTCTCCAGGTCATCGCCAGCGACGGGGGACTCGGCCTCGACAGGCGCGGCCGACGGAACCGAGCCCGCTGTTTCGAGTTTGTGCTTTAACGCGTCGTTCTCGGCGCGCAGTCGATTGGCTTCGTCCGCCTTGGCCCTGATCGCGTCCAACTCTGCCTGCAACTGGACATTGCGGCTCTGGGCTTCGGCCAGCTCGCCCCGTACATTCTCGGCCTCTGCCGCGCTGGCTTTACCCTCGGCCTTGCGGGATTTCTTTGCCTCCGCCAGTTGCGCCTCCAGGGAACCGACCGCGGCCTGTGCCTCCTCGGTCGCCTTGCGTGCCGCGGCCAGGGCCTTGTCGTTTTCCTTGGCACCCGTGCTCAGTGTGTCCCTTTCCTTGTTGAGTTTCTCTAGTTCCTTTCTGGCGGCATGCGAATCGGCCTGGGCAGTCTCGGCTTTTTTCATCAACTCGTCGCGTGTTGCAACGGCCTCTTTGGCCTTTGCCTCGGCTCCGCCAAGTGCCTGCTCGGCTTTGAGTTTGGCTTGGGTGGCGGCATCGCGCTCGTCCTGCGTCTTGTCCAACCGACGTTGCAGGGTGCGGTTCTCATACTGCAATTCCCGGCCCTCGGCCTCAATCTTCGGACGCCAATATTTCGCGTCGACGATCCAGCACAAAACCCAGCCAATCAACAGACCGGCAAGCAGTTCAATCGAGAACATTTTTCCTCCCCAACGCTATTCGTGGCAGCTCGTTTGATGGCCTATTCGGATCTTCCGTAGCGGACCGATGCTGTCAAACACGCCGGTTGCACAGCCGGTTTACTGAAAATTTGCCCGAAGGTTACCTGAAACCTAGTAAAAATAGCAATTTGTACACGTTTTGCTGGCTACACTTGGGCCAGAGTCCGAACCAACGGAACATAAGAGAGGATGTAACCCTCAACTGGGGCGGACGATTCTTCACAGAGCCGGCCAACCGCTGCGGTGCAGCAGGCACGCCACCAACCACGGAGAACACCTGATGAGCGATCAACAGCAGCTCGTTTCCGAACTCACCCGGAACATTGAAAAACTGACCGACGCACTGTCCGCGAGCGAGCGCCGATACCGTGGCATGGAACGCTTACAACGTTGGATGGTGCTTGGCTTTTTCGCCTTTTTCACGTTGGTTGCTTACATAGGCACCGACCTTGCCAGCAAGGCCCATGCGGTGGAAACGCAGTTGCAGGCAGGCGATCCCATGCAAAGTTTTCTGGCCAAGCTGGAGACCCATTTAGACAATTTCGCCGCCGGATTCCGGGCGATTGGCCCAGCCCTGGAAGACGGCGGCATATTGTTGCAGCGTCTGCGCAAAGACTCGGACGCCTTGCGCGCGCTGATCGCAAAACGCCAGGGCATCGCCAATCCGGCCGACATGCAGGGAACCGGTCTGGATCTGGAGCAGAGTTTCGAGAACGAACTGAAGGCACTGCAATCCATCGCCCAATCCCTGTCCAGCGAATTGCATCTGGTGAATCAGGCGCTGTCCGCCATGCCGGGCATGCTCCAGCAGATGCATGAAATGAATCTGAAAATGGGGGTCATGTCCCATGGTGTGGGTTCCACCATGGGCAGAATGGGCAATATGATGCCCTGGTAGATCAGCCGGAAGCCCCTAAGGAGAAAAAGGCATCATGCGCATGGGGTTGGAGAATTTATTGATGTCTCCCCCCATGCGTCCCATGGAAGCGTTCATCACCGCCATGGACTGATTCATTGTGGCGATATTGGCTGCCATACCGTTGATCTTGCCCGTCATGTCGCCAATGTTGATGCTCAGATCGTGCATGTCGGTAGCCATCTTGCGCATGTCACCGGTCATCTCCTGCATCCCTTCGCGCACGATACGGAAATCCGATCCCATGCCCGCCTGTCCCTCGACCATGCTCTTGGCCATGGTCTCCATACGCTGCCCCATATCCGTCATGTCTCGGGCCATGCTGCCCACATCCTTGCCCATCTGCACCACCGATTTGCCCATGGCGACAACCGAGACGGTCATTTCGCTCATGTCCCTGCCCATGTTGTACATGAACAGGCCCATGCCGGCCATGGCCAGCCCCATAAAGCCCAGGACGATCAGGATCAACAGGCCCTTGCCAATCTTGGCGCTTACAGAAGGGTTGGCGGCTGCATCGCTCATGTCTCGGTGATCCTCGCGGTTAGTGGCCAGCCGGCTGGTCGATAACGGTGGTAAAACCAAATTGCTCCCAAGACTGTAGTCCACCCCGGTACCATTTGAGCTTCTCCGGTGGGTAACCAAGCGTCAAAAGTGCGCGAATATTGGTTGGCGATTGACCACACCAGGGACCGTTGCAGAAAAACACCAGCGTTTTGGCATTGCTGAAGTCCCAGAGTTCGTCCAGTTGGACCGCGCCAAAATCGAACCGCAGAATATCGGCGATATCCGAGACTTCGGTCTGAGCAGGATCCAGCCGTACCCAGGGCAGATTCACCGAGCCCGGTATCGTGCCACTGGCGGTCCACTCGCTGGTACGGGAGTCAATGACGAGAATGCTGTCATCGCCATCGGATTTGCGCTGTAGATAGTCGATCAACTCCAGTTCGCCCAGGGTCTCGACTTCCGCGTGAACCTTCATCGGCTGAACGCAAAAAGGCGGACAATCCCTGCTGGTTACAGCAAACCGGGAAGCGATCGTGTTACCTGGGTCCTGGTGTCGCATCAGGATCACTTCCCTTCCCTGATGCAGCACGGTGGCATAGGGCAGCCAGGGCGCAATCTTTACGCGCAGATCGTCCAGGTCGAATATGTCATCGAGAGGATCGGCGGCCTGAACAGTGACTGCGAGACCGACCAATAAGGATGCCAACGACAGGATTTTCATAAACCGCCTCAGTGAGGTGTGTCCGCAACGATGGAACGTCCCGGCGTTGTCGGCAACCGCGGCATGGTCTGCTCGGGGAACTCACCGGTCAGAGATTCCAGAAAGGCGACAACGTCGCTGACCTGTTGGTCGCTCAAGGTCTTATGCAGTTGCGAGGGCGCCATCACCCGTACCGCCTCCGCCAATGTCTTGACGCGCCCGTTGTGGAAATAGGGAGCCGTCAGGGCGATATTGCGCAGGGTGGGAACCCGGTATTTGTGTTTGTCGTCCGGATTGCCGGAGACGGCAAAGCGCCCGTCTTCATCCCGCAACCCGTATTTCTCCACGTAGGGGCTGTCGTGGAACGGAAACGATATATAGAATCCCTGACCATCGGGCATGGTCGGCCCATTGAAGGCAGGGCCGCGATGGCAGGCCACACAGCCCAGTGTCTGAAAGGTTTGCATACCCCTGACCTGCTGCTCGGTCAGGGCCGAGTCATCGCCATTGACGTAACGATCAAAAGGGCTATTGGGGGTAATCAGGGTACGCTCATAGGCGGCGACCGCCTTGGCCGCGTTGTCGATGGTGACCGGCTGCTCCCCGCCGAACACGGCGCCGAACTGCGCCACATAACCGGGAATCTGTCGTACCCGCTCGATGGCAGCCTCCAGACTGGACATCCCCATTTCCACGCCGGCAACCACTGGCCCCTTGGCCTGATCCTCCAAGGTCTTGGCGCGACCGTCCCAGAACTGTACCGAATGAAAGGCCGCATTCCAGACGGTTGGCGCATTTCGGGGCCCGGTCAGACCATGTACGCCCATGGACGTGGTGCGGCTATCGTCGCCCCCGGCCATGACGTTGTGGCAGGAGTTACACGAAACGGTTCCCGTGGAGGAAAATCGCGGATCGAAAAACAGTTGCTTGCCGAGCGCGACCTTGGCCTCATCCGGGGGATTGTCGGGTGGATGCGGGGCCACCTCAGGGAGGGCTTGCCATCCCTGGGCAAAACTTGCGCCGGACAAAAGCAGACATCCAGCGATTACGGCAAATCGCATCACGTTGACACCCCTCTATCGTTGTAATTTTAAATGGTCGCAAGGGGTCGGGCCCGGCGGACTGGCCGGGCCCTGATCACCTGCTAGAGATCGAGTTCGGCGACCTCATGTTCCATCTGAATCACCGGAATGGTGAGGGTACCGTGACCCAGCACCACATCGGCCAGATGCTGGCCGTAAGAACGATAGTTGAGGCTCACCTCCGCAACCACTTTGCTCGTCCCTTCGGGGGCCGAAAAGGCGTAACGGGAAATGCTGCTACCCTTTGGCGGGATCGTGGTTTCACGGATAAATCGCGTTACTTCCCAGGGCAGGTGCGTCACCTTGCCATTCTCATCCACGGCCACCGCGTTGAAGATGGTCACGTTGTCGTGGTCCAGTTCGCCATGGCTGTCCAATTGGCCGTTCTCATAAATCACCTTGCCGTCCTGATCCTTGATGACCACATGGACCCAAATTTCACGCACGTCAGTGAGCGAGGTGGGCAGGTTATGCCCGGCGGCAACGTTGAACACCTCGACCCGCAGTTCCTTCAATCCGTCCATACGGTCGTCGAAACGCAGATCCAGTTCAGCGGCATTTTGCAAACGCTTGCGGGCCGCCTCGGCATGCTCGCTGCCTTCGCCGGTCAACAGCGCCGTGACCACCGCGTTGCCGCCCACAAAGCCATGATCGTGAACCAGATCGCGCTCCTTCATGGCGCCCATGCCGGCGAAACCACCCAGCCCGGTGTCCGCCAGTTCCTTGGGACGTTTCAGCTCTGTGGCAACCCGAATGGCCGTTTCCACCGGGACCATGTGGCAATCCTGACAGACGATGCCCTTGCGCGCATAGACGGAGTATTTCCACTCATCGTAGGTGCGCTCGACGGGAAAGCCATTGGCCGGATTGAAGATGTTGTGGCAATTGCCGCAGAAATCCGCCTTGGTATGCAGCTCGGAGTATTGCGTGGGATGGAAGGGTGACATGGCATCCTTGAGCGGTCCCAGTTTGCGGCCGTTCATGCCGCGCGGGTCCAGTTCGAAGGAAGCGTTTCCATGTTCCAGGGTGGCGGTTTCCAGAAAGTTGGTCTTGCTGATGTTGTGGCAGACGTCGCAGGACACGCCTTGGGAGCCAATCGGTCCGGCGGTGAACTCGCCAGTCTCCTTATTGTGCTTCAAGGTGCCGGTGGTCACGCCGATGGGCGTGTGACAACCACCGCAGTGGTTCAGCAGTTTCCCCCCCGTGGCGACCTCCCCCATGTGCCAGAGCTTCTGGAAGATCGGGTCTTTGAGGGCGTTGGAGTGCATGGAGCCCTTCCAACCCTTGTACTGACGGGGATGGCAGCCGGCACAGATGGAAGGATCGCCAAAATCCGCCTCGGTCAGTTTTCGGTTGCCGGGAACGGTGATGTAGGACGGCGGAAACTGGAATTTGTCGCCAGGTTTCACCATGTTCATGTAATCAGGCAACGTGTCCATGGCCGGTTTGGCACCGTGATAGGCAGCGTTTTGCATCGCCTCCATGGCTTTATGGCTTGCCTCCATGGCTTTCTGTCCTGCTTCCATCATCTCGGCAGGGCTCGGAGGCACAGGCATTTCCGCCATAACAGCGGACATACCCAATGCCATCACGCTGGCGAGCAGCAATTTAGGCAAACGACATATCATCTTCGGCTCTCTCGTGTTTTCGTGCTTTTCTCAAGGCCCGGATCCAAACAGGCGACGATGAGGCCGCCCGTTTGGCAGTACGGATTATCCGAACAGATCCGTGGTGATGTTGCGGAACCAGCTCCGCGCATACATGGCCTCGGCCTTACGGGTTTCATCGGAGGCATTCAGGGGTGAAAGTCCACCCGCCCCTTTTACGCCAGCGATGGTTCCATCCTGCAGTCGGTACACCGCGGCGACGGAAATTCCGTGCTCTGGAGTGATTAAACTGTAGCAGGTGTTCAGATAGGAAGGATTGGGCATTTCATAGCCTTTCACCTTTGCGGCGATGGCCGCGGCGCAGACCTTGCCCTGGGAATTGGCGGAATAGCCGGATTTCGGCATGGCGCCGGCAATACAGGCATCACCAATGACGTAGACGTCGCTATGCACGCTGGATTCGAAAGTGCGTTGGTCCACCGGACACCAGCCGGAGTCATCGGTCAATCCCAATGACGAGGCCAACACACCGGCCTTCTGGGCAGGGATCACGTTGGCCACAGCCGGCTTGTGTTCATCGAACTCAGTCACCAGTTCGCCGGAATCCGCATTAACCGCCAATACCTTGCCGTCGTTGGCTGCGGAACGCCATTCGACTATGCCGTCGTAGTGCTTCTTGTAGCCCTCCATGAACAGCCCCTGTTTGGAGAATTTGTCCTTGCTGTCCATGATGATCAGCTTGGACTTGGGCTTGTGGTGTTTGAGGTAGTGAGCGATCTGGGCGGCTCGCTCGTAGGGTCCGGGGGGGCAGCGGAACGGATTCGGTGGGGCCGCAAGCATCACCACACCGCCGTCCTCCATGGCCTCCAGCTTTTTGCGCAGCAACACGGTCTGCGGACCGGCCTTCCAGGCATGAGGAAACACCTCGGCATCATAGCCTTCGATGTTATCGCGGAAAGAGATGCCGGGAGAAACCACCAGATAATCGTAGGGAATCTTGCCACTGTTGGCGGTGCTGACCTTTTTGCCGTCCATGTCGACACCGGTCACCTCGTCGATAACGACCTTCACGCCCTTGGCGGCGAGCCCGTCGTAGCCAAATTTGATATCGTCCATGCTCTTCTCGCCACCCAACACTTCATTACTGAAGGGGCAGGAATAATAGTCCTTGTTCTTCTCTACCAGGGTGACCGAGGCACCCGGCAGATAGTCGAGAAGATAGCGGGCCGCCGTGGCGCCACCGTAACCCCCGCCAATGACGACGATCGACACCTTGTCGCCGGCAGAAACCAGGCTTGGAAAGCCACATACGGAAAGTGCCGCCGAGCCGGCCGCAAGTTGCAGAAAGGAACGCCGATTCATACTCATGGTGACTCTCCTTACGGATTCTGGCTGGCATAGAAGGCGGCAAGCGCCGCGATGTCGGCGTCGTTAAGACCCGAGAGCATGGAACGCATCACCATGGCGGCGGGCGGAATCGGCTTGCCCGGATCCCGATAGTCCTTCATTTGCTGCTCCAGAAAACCTGCATATTGGCCGGCCAGACGTGGGGCCGTCGGCATCATCGATACACCCTGCGGACCGTGGCAACCCAGGCACCCCTTGGAGGCATGCAACGCCTGGCCTTTGGTGGCCTGGCCCGCATCGATGTCCTGCTTGGTGTTGGGCCAGCTCTGCGAGGAAAAATATCCCGCCATCGCATCCAGTTGCGCATCGTCATAACCTTTGGCAATCCGATTCATGATGGTGGCGTAGCGTTGCTCGTTCTTATAGGCCCGCATGGTCGAGGCAAGGTATGGCGCGGAGAGACCGGCAATGATGGGGGCATCACCCTTGCTGGCGCCATCGATACCATGGCAACCGGCACAGGGCTTGCTGACGATGGCCGCCGAAGGATCGGCGGCGTGCGATGGGCCGCCGAGGGCGCAAGCGAGAGCGACCAGCGATAGAGCACTGGCAAGACGTCGATGCATGTTGTTTCACTCCTGAAGTCGATCGTTGTGGTTTATTGGCTCGTGCATTGCACGGTACCTGCCCCGAATCCAGGCAGAAATCGCGCCAATCCAAAAAGTGTTTGTTTTTGCATAAAATAGTAATCTGGGCCTCGTGGTCTGGCTGTTGCGTGATGCGCAACACCTTCGTTGTCACGGCGAGACACACATGATCGAACGAGAAAAACTGCTGAACATGCTTCAGCCCTTGCTAGAGCCGGTTCGGGAAGGCGTTATCATCACCGACCAAAGTGGGTTGGTGCTTGCCTGCAACAAGAGCGTGCAACGCTTGTTCGGCATGCCGCCGGAAGCCACGATCGGTGGCCTGAACAACATCGGCGGGCACAACCTGCGCGCCATACTCATCCGCCAGGGCATCAGCGAAGAAGACGAGCACGACCTGCATCACTGCGAGCTGACACTGGAATTCGATATCGAACTGAGGGTGCACTCAGAGCCACGCTGGCTGCGCATCAACAGCACCCTGGTGACCCTCCCCTGCGAGGACGGCAAGGTGCGGATGATCGTGCTGCGCGACGTGACCGCGGAAAAGCGCCTGTTCGCGGCCATGGCGAACAAGGACTCCTGCGGTATTGCCACGAGGGACCCGGACATGCTGCGCATCGTCGACCGCTTGAACCTGGTGGCCAACAGCGATGCCGCGGTACTGATTCAGGGCGAGTCCGGTACCGGCAAGACCACGTTGGCACGCATGGTTCACGATAATAGCCGCCGCGCTGACGCCGCTTTCGTGGAGGTGAATTGCGGTGCAATTCCGGCCAGCCTGATCGAATCGGAGTTGTTCGGCCATGTGAAAGGCGCCTT
>JAGRGI010000211.1 GCA_020445565.1 Chromatiales bacterium | reverse complement strand
GCTCTTAAAGATCTCATGCTTCGAGCAAGTTGCTTGCCTTGCCCTGAGAAGCTGGGATTATACGCGGCTTTCGCTGACCGTCAACCCCTTTGCTTTGGCCTTCTGCATCCTGCGCTTCGGTGACGTCCCTGCCTCGGTGAAGGAGCGCGCATTATAGATCCAGATTTGGCCGGGTCAAGGATTTTATTCGTGGGCCAGCAACTCACCCTATCCAGAGGCTTGAACCTTTCCCCAGGAAATTGCCCTCGAAGCTCAGCCAACGTGTATTCTGGCGAATCTACGCTTGCCTACTTGGATCACATGCGATTCACCTGCAGGGATAGTTGTTTTGCGATCCTCCACACGTTCACCGTCAACTCGAACCGCCCCCTGTTTAAGCATTCGATAGGCTTCCGAGGTACTCTCGGTGAGCCCCGCATCCTTCAGAAGATTGGCTATGGGATAGCCTTCATCAATAGCCTTGAGCCTGAGCTCGGGGATATCATCGGGGATCGTGTTCTTCTGGAATCTGGCAATGAAGTCTTCCAGCGCGGCCTTGGACGCTCCCAGCCCATGAAACCGGGCCACGATCTCTTGAGCAAGCCTTATCTTGACGTCACGGGGATTGAGGCCTTCTTCGACTTGGCGCTTCCAGCCATTGATTTCCTCCATTGAACGGAAGCTCAGCAATTCCAGATAGCGCCACATAAGTTGGTCGCTGACCGACATGAGTTTTCCAAACATATCGTTGGCTGGATCTGCGATACCGATGTAATTCCCCAGGGACTTGGACATCTTTTGCACGCCATCCAATCCTTCAAGTATCGGCATGGTTATGATGACCTGGGGTTCGAGTTCGTGGGCTTCCTGTAGCTGACGCCCCATGAGCAGGTTGAATTTCTGGTCTGTGCCCCCCAGCTCCACATCAGCCCGCATCGCCACGGAATCGTAGCCCTGGATAAGCGGATAGAGAAATTCGTGTAGCGATATGGGCTGACCGGATTGGTAGCGCTTGGAGAAATCGTCGCGTTCCAACATCCGGGCAACCGTCAGTCTGGATGCCAGATGGACCATGTCGGCGGCATTCAATTCGTTCATCCAACTTGAGTTGAACAACACCAAGGTCTTAGCTGGATCTAGCACCTTATATATTTGTTCTTCATAGGTGCGAGCATTTTCCAGAACATCTTCTCGGCTGAGAGGTTTACGAGTGACGTTCTTCCCGGTGGGATCCCCGATCATCCCTGTAAAGTCGCCGATCAGAAACACCGCCTCATGCCCAAGCTCTTGGAACTGCCGGAGCTTGTTCAGCAAGACGGTATGCCCAAGGTGCAGGTCAGGGGCCGTGGGATCGAAACCGGCCTTCACGCGCAAGGGATGCCCCTGACTGAGCTTTTTCAACAGTTCCGACTCGACTAGTATTTCTTCAGCACCACGCCGTATTTCGGCGAGTTGCGCCTGAACGTCTGTCATCTAGTTCTCCGGAGCCCGATCGATGCGCCTGGGCTTGGTTAAAATGTACTTATAGATTGACGCGCCATTTGGTTGGCGTGCCGAATTGACCTAAGAGGCACCGAAAGGTACCGTAGCGACAGCAAAAATCCAACGAATTGGGCAAATTCAAGTATGCAGCGCGACCTGAAACGGCTCGGCGACGCACGAGGACATCGTTCTGGCAGAGCCGGTAAATGGCTGATAGTGCTAGTGGTAGTTGCCGTTGGCGCGATCACCGCACTCCTGCTTCTACCGATGCCCGGCTCCGAGGTCGGCACCCCTTCATCACAATCTGCCACCCCCACGATCGACGGGGGCGATAGGGATTACATCGTTCTTCCCCTGGCTATTCCTCCCAGAAAACCTGACCAGGCAGTCGCCCCACCCGTAGATCCAGAGGAAACGTTCGCCTGGCTTGAGCACATCGTCCAACCGGGCGACACTTTGTCCGGTATCTTTTCACGCTTATCGGTTCCAGCAAGAGACCTGCTAAGCCTGCTCGGCGAACAGGATCGCAAGAAGGCACTGAGCAATATCGTCCCCGGCCAAACGTTCCGTATCCGTCTTGATGAAGACGGTCGTCTGGCGGAACTTCGTTACCGGGAAGATCAGCTCAATGAGATGTGTGTAACACGCAAGGGGGACGGCTTTGCCACCAAGTTGGTTGTCGATGCAGTCGAGCGCAGGACGGCGCATGCTTCCGGTGTTATCGCCGGCTCACTGTTTGCCGCCGCCCAAAAAGCGGGCATGTCGGATCGGCTGACCATGGAACTGGCCGACATTTTCGGCTGGGACATTGATTTTGCCCTGGATCTTCGCGAAGGCGATTCTTTCACTGTGGTCTACGAAGAACTTTACAAGGACGGGGAACGTATCGGAGAAGGCGACATACTATCCGCAGAGTTCTCCAACCGTGGAGATACCTTCCGCGCCGTCCGCTTCGATGAGCCCGATGGCACCGCCACCTACTACACCCCCGAAGGACGGAGCATGCGCAAGGCGTTTCTGCGCACCCCGGTGAAATTCAGCCGCATCAGTTCCGGCTTCAATCTCCGTCGCAAGCACCCGATCCTCAATCGAATCCGGGCGCACAAAGGCGTGGACTACGCCGCCCCTAGAGGCACTCCGGTGCTCGCAACTGCCGATGGCAAGATCACATTCCGAAAGACCAAGGGCGGTTACGGCAGAACCGTGATCGTGGACCATAGCAATGGTTACAGCACCTTGTACGCCCACCTGTCCCGATACGCCTCTGCCGCCAAGGCAGGCCAACGAGTGAAGCAGGGACAGGTCATCGGATATGTAGGCAGTTCCGGCTTGGCCACCGGGCCGCACTTGCACTACGAATTTCGTCTGAACGGAGCCCACAAGAATCCACTAACGGTCAAGCTCCCTCAAGCAGAATCCGTCGCCAAGGCGAGACGAGCGGAATTCGATCAAAAAACCCACGCGTTGCTTGCCCAACTTGAGCTGGTTCGCCAAGCCAACCTGATCGCCAGCAACTGATTACGATGAAACGCGACCTCTACGTGGGGCTTCTGTCGGGCACCAGCGTAGACGGGGTAGACTGCGCATTGGTGGATTTCACATCCGCTTTCCCGACCGTACTAGCACACCGCTCCGAGCCCATTTCGAATCCGTTACGTACAGCGATCCTGGCTGCCAGCCACCCTGGGGGCGATGATCTACACCAAGTGGCAACGCTGGACCAACAGATCGGCAAGGCGTTCGCAAAGGCAGTATTGGCGCTACTTGCGGAAGCGAAAGTCAATGCGCGCGATATCATCGCCATTGGCAGTCACGGCCAAACCGTTCGCCACTATCCCTCCGGCACAGACCCCTACACCGTACAAATTGGCGATCCTAATCAGATAGCCGAACTCACCGGCATCACTACGGTAGCCGATTTCCGGCGCCGGGATATGGCTGCTGGCGGACAGGGAGCGCCTTTGGCGCCTGCCTTGCACGTTGCAAGCTTTCGGGACAAGCAGGAACGCCGCGGCGTCCTTAACCTTGGCGGCATTGCCAATATCACCCTGATCCCGGCGACACATGACCCTGCGGACAATCTTGGGTTTGACACAGGACCAAGCAACACCCTTTTGGACGCATGGTTTCGCAAGCACAAAAACGGAGATTTCGACAAAGATGGACACTGGGCGAGGCAAGGCACAGTGGACCGTGAATTGCTGGAATCAATGCTTTCCGAACCCTACCTGAGCCTCTCCCCCCCGAAGAGCACCGGCCCTGAGCTGTTCAATCTGCAATGGCTCCAGGGACATATGCGGAACAGACAAATCCCTGCGGAGAATGTCCAGGCTACGTTGCTGGAATTCACCTGCCGAACCGCATCTGATGCCATACAGTCGCTGCCTGGCGGTTCGCCGGATCGGCTTCTGGTTTGCGGGGGCGGAGTGCACAATGGCGCCCTGCTCGGCAGGCTGCAAGAGCTGCTGGCACCGACGCCGATTCAATCCACCCAGGAATATGGCATTCCGCCGGACTGGGTGGAGGCAGTAGCCTTCGCCTGGCTGGCCCGACAGAGCGTGCAAGGCTTGGCAGGGAACCTGCCATCAGTCACTGGCGCACGCCATTCATCAGTACTAGGTGCCATTTACCCCGGGCGACTCAACTGAAGCCCAACAGCAGCCCACCCTGATAGACGACAAAGCTGGCGCCCCAGGCCATCATCAGTCCCAAAGTAATAGACAGCAGCGTGATTCGCCAGGAGCGGGACTCCGCCCAGATGGTGGCCACAGTTGCCACGCAGGGCGTGTAAAGTAAGGTGAACACCATCAGACTGACGCCGCGTAGCGGACTGATATGACTGGCGACCGCCTGAGGCAGGGCATCCCCCGCCGCATAGATCACTGCCATCGCCCCCACAACGATCTCCTTCGCGATAAAGCCAAAGAACAGAGCCACGGTTTCACGCCATTGGATGCCAACCGGCGCAAGCAGAAACTCCAAGGCTTGGCCGATTCGTCCGGCAAGAGTTGCTTCGCTGCCTGGTGGCGCATCCAGCGGAAAGTGGGTGAGGAACCACACCACGACCACGCCCGCAACGATCAGCGAGGCCGCACGCCGCAGAAAAGCGGACAGTTCCTGCCAGACGCGCATGGCAACCACCCGCGCCGCCGGCAGCCGGAAAGGCGGCAACTCCAAAATGAAGGGCTCCGGCTTGCCCCCAAAGCGAAACGGCCGCAGCAACAGCCCCACCAACACGATAGCGCCAAAGCTCGTCAAATAGAGCCCGAACAGCACCCAGGCAGCCGTGGAGGGCAGAAACAATACGCTGGCCAGAAACAGAAATACCTGCAACCGCGCGGAGCAGAGGGAAAACGGGATCAGCAGCATACTGACAATTCGCCCCTGGCGCGCCGCCTGGATGCGGGTTCCCATCACCGCCGGCACGTTGCAGCCGAACCCCAGGACGAGATTGATAAACGCCTTTCCATCAAGGCGCAGCAGATGCATGGTCCGGTCCATCAAGAACGCCGCCCTGGCCATGTAGCCACTGTCTTCCATGATGGACAGAAAGAGAAAAAATAAGGCAATTATCGGAAAAAAGCTCAAGACGACGCCAACGCCTTCGATCAAGCCGTCGATCAGAAAGTTTTCAAGCAGGGCCGGGGCGCCGATGCGCTCCAACAGGAAACGCGCACCCTCCTGGATTGCGACGACCCAGTCACCCAACAGGTCCTGCAACGGTGCCCCAACCGTGTAAACGCCCTGGAACACCAACAACATCAGCAGCAGAAATAACGGTATACCTAGCCAGGGATGTAGCAGCCAATTGTCGATGCGCCGCGTGCTGGTGGGATTTCCACGGTCATCGCCGCGGACCACCTCATTGACCAGGCCGCGCGCGGAATTGAATCGGCACTGGGCACACAGGGCCGCCATGGGTTGGCCGCACGCCCTTTCCAACTTCTCACGCTGCTCGCCGGAAACACCCTGCAGGGGAACTAACTGCGGATGCCGCTGCAGAATAATGCTGGCGGAGTCACCGCCTTCCAGCAACTGCTCCGCCACTAACGAAGGAGAAAACCTCCCCCCAATCCCGACCCGTTCGATCTCGTCTGCCAGATCCTGGATGGCCTTCTCCAACAGCGCCGGCCTGGCCAGATGGGGCGGATGCGCGGGAAATTTGGCGGAAACCGTATCCAGGATGGCCTTCTTGAGATCCGTCACACCCTCCGCCGTTCTGGCCACCAACGGCACCACAGCCATGCCAAGGTGCTCGGACAGGGCCTCGAAGTCGATTTTAAAGCCACGCGCGCGTGCCTCGTCCATCATATTGACGGCCAGGACCATGGGAATTCCTGTGGCGGCAAGCTGTAGCGTCAGACCCAACGCGCGATAGAGATTGCCGGCATCGGCCACATTGATCAGCAAGTCGGGCGGGCTATCATTCAGATAGTCCACCAATACCCGCTCTTCTGCACTGCCGGGATTCAGCGAGTAGGCCCCAGGAAGGTCGACCAACTCGACCTCGAACTGGTCAAGCATGAAGTGGCCACTCTTCTTCTCCACCGTAACACCCGCCCAATTGCCCACCGTCTGATGCGTACCCGTCAGGCGATTGAACAAGGTGGTCTTGCCGGAGTTGGGGACTGCGGCAATGGCGATCTGCAAGCGTTCGCTCATGTCGTTACTCGTACAGGCTCAACAATGAGCCGCTCGGCCTCACCCCTGCCTACGTGAACGGACGTTGAGGCGATTCGGATTCGAATTGGCGCCAGACCCATCAGCGTAAACTCGACCCCAGCCACGATACCCATTTGGCGAAAGTGCTGCTGGAACCGGCGACCGCCAGCCAGTCGAAGCACGCGCCAATCGGGAGGAGAGACCCTCTGCACAGCGGAAAGCGGTAGAGCCACCACATCCCAGTGGATCGATTGCAGGTCCGATTTGCGCATAGCGATGCTCTGCCCCAGATCCGCCGCCAACTCGACCGGCCCACCAAACGCCCCGCTACGCACGACGGTCAGTTCCGTTCCTGGCAGGATTCCCATTTGCATCAGCCGATGATTCAACACTTCATCCTCACCCATGACGTTGATACGCAACACGGTGTGGGGATGCGTTGGCGGATAGGAACGTGGCATGGATTCGCACGGAGATACATTAGTAAATCATCATTATCCACCGAGAGCGGATAATCGGGAATAGCTTCGTTGAAGACTTACCCGACAATTGCATACAAAAAGATACATATGTATCTAATTAACATCATGTGTTGCTAACAGGACACAAAGGCGTTGCTTTTTAATCAGTTTTTCGGTATATTAGCAACCATTGAA
>JAGRGI010000051.1 GCA_020445565.1 Chromatiales bacterium | reverse complement strand
CCGCGGTGCCGTCGATCGTCTTCGGTCTGCTCGGTCTGGCGATGTTCATCAATATGTTCGGCCTGCCGCGTTCCGCGCCGCTGGTGGGTGGACTCGTGCTGACCCTGATGACGCTGCCGACCATCATCATTGCCAGCCGTGCCGCGCTGAAATCCGTGCCCCCGTCCATCCGGGAGGCGGCCCTGGGGATCGGCGCCTCCAAGGTGCAGACGGTCACCCATCACGTGCTGCCCCTGGCCATGCCCGGCATGCTCACAGGCACCATCATCGGTATGGCCCAGGCCCTGGGTGAAACCGCTCCCTTGCTGATGATCGGCATGGTCGCCTTCATCGTCGACATCCCCGGTGCCATCACAGATCCGGCCACCGTCCTGCCTGTGCAGATCTACCTGTGGGCGGACAGCCCGGAGCGGGCTTTCGTCGAGCGAACCTCTGCCGCCATTATGGTGTTGCTGGCTTTTCTGGTGACCATGAACGCCCTGGCCGTCTACCTGCGCAAGCGCTTTGAGCGCCGTTGGTAGACGGAAACGAATTACACTTAAATAAATTTGCAGGTATCGAACCATGAGCACGGTAATGTTGGAAAACGAATCCTCAGCCGCTGACCAAGACCTCTCCGAAGCCCCGGCGATCGAAAAGGCGAGCTACCGGACGGTGGGGGAGATCGAGAGTGCCAACCCGATCATGTCGGCACGCGATGTACAGGTCTTCTATGGCGACAAGCACGCCATCATCGATGTGAACCTGGATATCGGCGCCAACGAAGTGGTGGCCATGATCGGCCCATCCGGCTGTGGCAAATCCACCTTCCTGCGTTGCCTCAACCGCATGAACGATACCATCGACGGTTGCCGGGTGGAGGGTGCGATCACCCTGGACGGAGCAGACATCTACGACAAGCGCATGGACGTGGTTCCCCTGCGCGCCAGGGTGGGTATGGTCTTCCAGAAGCCCAACCCGTTTCCCAAGAGCATTTTCGAAAACGTCGCCTATGGCCCGCGTATCCACGGTCTGGCACGGGACAAGTACGATCTCGATGAGATCGTGCACACCAGCCTGGAGAAGGCCGGCTTGCTCAACGAAGTGAAGGACCGGCTGGACTCGCCGGGGACCGGTCTGTCAGGCGGCCAGCAGCAGCGTCTGTGTATCGCCAGGGCGATCGCCGTGAGCCCGGAAGTGATTTTGATGGACGAGCCCTGCTCGGCCCTGGACCCCATCGCCACCGCAAAGATCGAAGAGCTGATCGACGAACTGCGCGAAAACTACACCATCGCCATCGTTACTCACTCCATGCAGCAGGCGGCCCGTGTTTCTCAGCGCACCGCCTATTTCCATCTCGGAAAGTTGATCGAGGTGGGCGAAACCTCGCAGATCTTCACCAACCCGCGCCATAAGCTGACGGAAGATTACATCACCGGCCGTTTCGGTTGATACGGGCAGGCTGGGATCAAGAGGTTAGCCGAGCATGAGTGAGATTACCGAGGGCCATATCGTGCGCCGTTTCGACGGCGACCTGGCCAAACTGCATCAAAAAATCCTGGAGATGGGCGGGCTGGCCGCCGACCAGGTGAGCCGCGCCGTGCACGCCGTGATTCAAGGTGACAGAGAGGCGCTTGCCCAGGTGGTCAGCCGTGATCATCTGATCAACGAGAGCGAAACCGGGGCCGACGCCATGGTAGCCCGCTTGTTCGCCCAGCGCCAGCCCATGGGCATCGATCTGCGGGTCGTGCTGGCCTTCTCCAAGGTCATCACTGAATTGGAGCGGGCCGGGGATGAGGCCAAGCGTATCGCCGAGCTTGGCATTCAGCTCTACTCGCCGCGAGCCGGTGCCAATGCCCGCGCGCTGCTGTGCGATGTCACCAACATGGGCGAGCTGGCCAGCAACCTGATGCGGCTCAGTCTGGAGGCCCTGGACCATCTGGACGCCGAGGCCGCGGCCAATGTGATTCTGGCGCACCGGCGTCTGGATGCGGAATTTCAATCCTGCTTCCGTCGCCTCGCCACCTACATTATGGAGGATTCCCGCAACGTCGGGGATTCGGTGAATGTGTTACTGGTCACCAAGTCCCTGGAGCGCATCGGCGACAACGCCAATCACATGGCCGCCCATACCATCTACATGGTGGAGGGCAAGGATGTGCGCCATTTGTCCGTCGAGGAAATGGATCGCAAACTGGCCGAAGGTCCGGCAACCATTTCGTCACCTGGAACAAGGTAGAATGGGTAATGGCCGAGCAAACCGCCCCGCGGCCGTGGGCAGAGATTCCCGCCGACCGGCAAACCGCCCTTTTGGTGGAATACGGCTATTATCTCGATAGCCTGCCGCCCACCTGTTCCCTGGAGACCAAGGAACAACGCTTTCGGTCCTGGTTGCAGGAGCGCGGAATCAGCTATCCGTGAAGCTGGCCTTTGCTCGAAATTACAAACAGCCGCCGAAGGCTGCGGAGTGAATCACCTATGAAATCCCAAGATCTCGGTCTTCATACCCACCACCAGTTCGATGCCGAGCTGGAAGAGGTACGGGCCAAGGTCCTGCAAATGGGCGGGCTGGTGGAGCGCCAGCTCAAGGATGCCTTGGAGGCGCTGGTCAATTGCGATGCCGCTGCCGCCGAACAAGTGGTATTGAACGACTATCAGGTCAATGCCATGGAGGTGGACATCGATGAGGAATGCACCCAAATCCTCGCCTTGCGTCAGCCCACCGCCAAGGATCTGCGCCTGGTTCAGGCCATCACCAAGGCCATTGCGGATCTGGAGCGCATTGGCGACGAGGCCGAGCGCATCGCCCGCTTCGCCATGAATCTGGCCGACAAGTGTCTCTCCCCGGACCAATATGTGGAACTGGAGCACTTGGGAAAACACGTTCGGGAGATGCTGCACGACTCCCTTGACGCCTTCGCCCGCATGGATGTGAATGTGGCCATCCACCTTGGCCGCGAAGACAAGTCGGTGGACAAGGAATACGAATCGGTGCTGCGCCAGACCGTCACCTTCATGATGGAAGATCCGCGTTACATCCCCCAATGTCTGGACATCCTCTGGTGCGCCCGTGCCCTGGAGCGCATAGGCGACCGATCCTGCAATATCGGTGAGTATGTCATCTACTTCGTGCGCGGCAAGAATGTGCGCCATACCACCCTGGAAGAGATGGAACGCGAAGCCAGGGGATAGCCATGTCAGCCAAGGCCGCCGACGAGTTCACCCGCTACCTGCTCGATCAGTTGCAGGCGATCGGTCCCGTCAGCGGTCGGCGCATGTTCGGTGGCTATGGTTTCTTTCTCGACGGAATGATGTTTGCCCTGGTGGCTGACCAGACACTCTATCTGAAAGCCGATGACGATTCCCGGTCCCGCTTCGAGGCCGAAGGGCTGACGCAGTTCGTCTATGAGCGCAAGGGCAAGCCGGCCACCATGTCGTATTATCAGGCCCCGCCCGAAAGCCTGGAAAGTCGGGATATTCTTGCCGATTGGGCGAATCTCGCCTTCGCCGCCGCCCTGCGGGCAGGAGCGAAAAAGGGCTCACCCCGTCGGGGCTGAATAGCTCACCGATACGATGTAATAAAGTCGCTCGCCGGCCGGAGAGCTGACCATCACCTCGTCATCCAGGGCTTTTTGGAGCAAGGCCCTGGCCATGGGGGAGTCCACGCTGATCCAGCGTTTTGCCGGATCGAATTCGTCCGCGCCGACGATACGGAAACTGAGTTCCGCGCCGTTATCGTCTTCCAATGTCACCCAGGCACCAAAAAACACCCGCTCCGTGTCGTCCGGCTGGTGTTCCACCACCTTCAGGTTGGGTAAGCGCTTTTGCAGATAGCGAATACGCCGATCCAGTTCCCGAAGCTCCTTCTTGCGATAGATGTATTCGGCGTTTTCCGAACGATCTCCCTCCGCCGCTGCCGCGGACAAGGCCACGGTTACCTCGCGGCGTCGTTCCCATAGGGCCTTGCTCTCGTTTTGCAGGGTGCGAAAGCCATCCGGGGTGATATAGGGTGAGGATTTGGGTTGTGGCGGACGGTATCGGCCCATGGTTGTCTTTCTGCCCGTTTGCGGGTTCGCAATGAAAATTCCCGACTGTGCGGCTAGGATATTATGCTTTCAGACCAGCAAAAGAGAATAAACCAAATGAGTGCATCCTATGAATTCCACATCGAGCTGAACAAGGACTTCGATACCGCTCTGGCCTTCGTCAAGGAAGCCGCAATGGCGGAAAAACTGGGTGTGGTCAGCGAGGTCGACATCAGCGCCATCATGAAGGCCAAGCTGGACAAGGACATCGAACCCTACCGTCTGCTCGGCCTGTGCGCACCGCCTCTGGCGCTGCGCGTGATCGAAGGCGATCCCAACGCCGGCGTGCTGTTGCCCTGCAATGTGGTGGTGCGCGGGGCCGGCAGCAAAACCGTGGTGAGTTTCATGGACCCCGGTACCGTACTCGGTCTGGCCGGCAATGCCGCCGCCGACGCTGTGGCTGCCGACGCCCAGGTAGTGCTGGACAAAGTGGTGGCGAGGCTGAAGGGCTGAGCACCGATCGACTTCTTGAGCGCGACGGCCAGAAATCGGGTGCCCTGCCAGGGTTTGAATCCCTGGCAGGGTTCGGCACCAATATCGACTTGAAGGCTCGATTCAACGAAGCCGCAAGGTCCCGTTGGCCTTGCTGCGACGCGCAAAGGCCCGTCGTCCCCTGACAGTGCCCTTGCGGAAACGGGGTATCGCGGCCCGTGGCAAGGCGTGCATCCCGACAACGCTCAGGCGATAACCAAAACCGCCAATCCGGCAAGGTTCAATGCCACCGTCACCCAGAAAACCCGCCGAAACGGTGCCTTGCTCGATTTGTGGCGTAGATGGTTCTGGGCCAGCAAGGCCCCCGGCCAGCCGCCGAACAGGGAGAGCAGATGCAAGGTTTTTTCCGGCACACGACGGGTACCGCGTTTGGCGGACCATTTGTCCCAGGCGTAGATCAGGAAGGTCGCCAGACTGAGCAGGAGATACAAGGGAAGGATCCAGAGGAACAAGGCGCCGATCCACAGGGCCACGACAGCCACGGCGGCAAGGAACAGACCGGCGGCCAAGTCAGAAGTACGCAAGGTGTGGGTGAGTCGTGCCATGGATCTCCAATTGTGGCAGCAACCCCGGTATTTTTGCAGCCCGAACCAGCGCAAACAAAAAAAGCCACCCTGCCGTCTTCCTCGCGACAGGGTGGTTTGGCTGGGTCAAGCGAGAGGTTTTACTCCTGTCCTACCCACTGGTTGATGGCGGCGGTCTCGGTGCTGCCGTCGCTCCACAGGTAGCCATCGCTCCAGAGGTACCCGTCGGACCACAGGTAACCGTCGCTCCAGAGGTAGCCGTCAGACCAGAGGTAACCATCGCTCCACAGGTACCCGTCGGACCACAGATAACCGTCGCTCCAGAGGTAGCCGTCCAGGCCCATCACGTAGTAGTCACCGTCTTCGTTCTGGTTGGCCGGACCACCGAAATGCTGTGTGCCGTCCAGATCCTTTTTCACGTCCAGTCCGCGGTTGGCGCAGCCTTTGGCGCTGCTGTGCACGGCCTTGTAGGCATCCACCAGGCCAGCGCCCTGCTGGAACACGGAGTAAGCCAGTTTGCCATCGCTGCCAACCGCCGGTTTCGAGGAACTCATCAAACGGCATTTGACGTCGTCCGGCTTCAGGTTCGGATCGACCTGTTTGATCAGGGCGACGATGCCGGAGACGACAGCGGCGGACTGAGACGTTCCGGACATCACGAACAGGTTATGCTCGGCGGCGAAACGGGCGTCCTGATGGTCCGTGGCCAGGTTGTACCAGTGCGGTGTGGTGGCCATGATGTGGCCACCGGGGGCGACCAGGTCGGGTTTCACGAAACCTTCGTGGGTCGGGCCCGCCGAGGAGAAGGTCGTCAAACGGTCGTCGCTCGGATCGTTCAGGGTGCTGTTGTCGGTGGTGGCACCGACGGTGATCACGTAAGGCGTGTTGCCGGGCACGCCGATGGTCATCGGATCGGGGCCGGTATTGCCTGCCGAGGCCACCACCACAATACCGGCTTTCCAGGCAGCCATGACGGCCTGATTGACCGGGTCGTCCCAATAGTGGGAATGGGGCGGTGCGCTGAAGGAAAGGTTCAGCACGTCGATGTCGTATTGATCCTTGTGAGAGACGATCCAGTCCAGGCCCTTGATGATGTCGGTATAGCTGCCCTGGCCGTTCGCGTCGAACGCCTTGACCTCCACCAAATCCACATTGGGGGCGACACCATGGGCGTCGCCGGAGTAGGAAGAGCGCACATTGCTGGCGATGATGCCTGAAACATGGGTGCCGTGGCCGTTGGTCTCGTAGGTAATCTCGTTGTACCAACCGTCGGGCACCGTGGAATCGTAGGTGCCCTTGATGCGATATTGGCCGTTGAGGTTGTAGTCGAACACCGGGCTGTAACGCCAGAATCCGGTGTCCAACACCGCAACGGTCACGCCGCGGCCGTCGATCCCCTCTTGATGCAACACATCGGCCCCGATCTGCTGGATGTAGTGGGCATCAGGGATGGTGCCGTCGTTGACGTCATAGTCGTAGTATTCGATTGCGCTGGATTTCGCGGAATGATCCGCATACACACGCAGCCCTTCGAAATCCTTCAGTGCCTCGGCCTGTGCCAAAGAGATGCGCGCGCCGACACTATTGATGATGCCCAGTTGGTGGGTGATCTCGCCGCCAACGGAGCGCACGGCTGCCTTGGCGGCGGCCAGGTCGCCACCCTGAACGATGAAAGACTTCAGTTCCGGTTGGCCTGGCAGGTACAGGGCAGCGCCGGTTGCGAAAAGCGCCAGGCCCAGACTGGAAGCCAACAAAGACCGTTTATTCAATTTCGGTTTCGACATCTTGGTCACCCTCAGGAGGCGAGTCGCTTGGGACCGAGGCCGACAATGGCAACTCGCGAAATACTCTCTCAATCACATCTATTCGGGGTAACGCAATCGCCGGGCCAGAAATGAGAACCAGAGGGTGTGGTGAAGTTTTTGTGTTGAAATAACAGATAGTTATGCTTTATTTCTTCCTTTGAGGCAGTGCCGCCGAAAAAGTCCGTCGAAAAAGTGGTGGGCTGCACCGCTGAAATTCCGGAGGTTTCGCCAAAAATTCAGGGCCTCCAAAAAACCGGTGGCCCAGGCAAAATCAAGGCCATCTTCAAGTGAGCGAGAACCTACTCGTCCCGATCCCCACCCCGCAGTCGGCACGCCCCCCCA
Source organism: Chromatiales bacterium (assembly GCA_020445565.1). GTDB lineage: Bacteria > Pseudomonadota > Gammaproteobacteria > JAGRCI01 > JAGRCI01 > JAGRGI01. The sequence continues at coordinate 21,712 of JAGRGI010000051.1, read as the reverse complement.
CGTAGGAGCGTCGCCCTCGGCGCGTTGAAATCAGCAGCGTTGCTGGGTGCTACGGCAAATCCTGCCGATACCCCCTTCGCGATTCCTATTCGTCCAGTAAAAACGCCTACTCAAAAACCTCATCCAAGGTCTCGGCGGTCAAAACCCGCCCTGCCCAAAGCGCCAGGGCTTCTTCGTTGGCGTCTTCCACCCGAGCTACCAGCGACGGCGTCAGGGCTCCGAATTTCTGGCGCAACTGACGAAGAAGCAACCGCGATTCACCTATGCGTACGCCTCTCTCCGTTCCTTGGGCCATTCCTTGCTGCATGCCTTGCTGCATTCCCTGTTGGATCCCTTGTTGTATTCCTTGCTCAACTCCCTCTTGGCGGAAACGATCGGCAAAATGACTCATGGTATCTGCCTCTTGCGGATATTCGGTTTGAAAACGCTTGCGTTCATTATCGTCCAGGCCCGCATAGATGTCGATGAAGTCCAGATACTTCATACGCTTACGTGGGTCGGCTTCCAATGCGTTCAAGCCGCGCACGGCTTGGGCGTACACCTCCACACGCTGCTCGGGGCGATGGCTCAGGTTCGGGAGATTGAGGCGCGCCACCAGGTTCTCGCTGTCGCGGTGCTGCTCGTACGGTATCTGTGACAAGGCGCAGGCGAGACAACGGAAGTTCAGATAGTCGTTGACCAAGCCGCCTATCTGCAACTCCGTCTCAAAACCCCCAGGGCGCAGGAATACCACCACCGGCACTACTCGTCGGGTCAGGAACAGCCCCGACAGGTGCAGGACGTAATGCCCCAAGCGGTGGATCGAAAACCGCCGCGGATCGGTCTCGTGTTCCAAAGCGAACAGGATGCAGGCACGCTCCCCGTCGGGCCATTCCACCAACAGGGGCACGTCCAGTTCCCGGTAGTTCTCCCCCAGCCGAGCCTGAAGCTGCTCCTGGCGAACCGGTGTTATCTTCACCTCCGGATCAAGTGCGGCCGCCTCGGTAGAGGCGAAGAAGGCGAGGGCGTCGCGGGGATAATCGAGGATGAGGTTCTTGAAGTTCTGGTCGTGGGACACGGCAACGGTCCTTCGTGATTGGGCATGGTTTGATCTGTATCGAATCCACAGCCAACGCAGGCAAGCCTTGCGCGCGTCGACAGGCGGGCCAGCCTGGACAATACTGCAACCATGAAAGTGGAAGGTTCAACGGCCGTAGCCGTGTTCCCTGCAAGCCTCTCGCCGTACCTGGATTCGGAAAATTGGATAACAGCGACCGCAAAAACCTGATCGACCTGCTCTGCCGCCTACCGCTCTGGCACGATAAGGCCCGCCGCACGAGCCGCGCGTGTTTCATCCCCGCGAGGCGGAGCCGTTGTTCATCCACGGTGGGCGGGATTTCGCCCTGCTGCGGGTAGCCGACGCCCCCTATGAACCGGACTCCCGCGATCCCTACGCCTTCGTGCAGCCGCTACGGCTGGCCCGCGAACCCGTGCTGCGGGACGATCTGGTGCCCATCATCCAGCACCCGGAGGGCGAACCGAAGAAGGTCGCCCTGAAACGCTTCGTGGTGGTGGAGGCCAACGACGACGAGATCCAGTACTACACCAGCACCAGCGGCGGCTCGTCCGGGGCGCCGGTGTTCAACCGGGAATTCGAGGTGGTGGGGGTTCATCAGCGCTATATGGGCATGAGTGACGGCAAGCACGGGCGCAATGTCGGCACGCCGATTCGGGCGGTTTTGGGTGAGTTGCTGAAGGGAGATCCCGAGGTGTACGAGCAGATCGCTGCTGTGCAGGAAAGCCTTTGAACTTTTTGAGAGTATCTCTAAGCATCCGCTTTCGGCGTGTTGCGTTGAAACACTATGGCCGTCGGTAACGGCGAGGTCGGGGCTTTCGTCAAGCGAAATCCGATGGCTAATCCCGTAGAAAACCGTGGTTTTCTCTCCGCTGCATCGGCAGTAGACTGGTCGGCAGCTTGAAAATCCACCGTTCGGCCCCGATTTCTTCGGTCTGAACGCCAACGATCCGAGGTGCAAGATGGACGACGTGTTGAAGCGTATCGATGATCAGGTGAAGAACCACCCCATCGTGTTGTACATGAAGGGCTCGCCCCAGTTTCCCCAGTGCGGCTTCTCCGCCCGTGCCGCCCAGGTGTTGCAGGCCTGCGAGGTGCCGTTCGATTACGTCAATGTGCTCACCGATCCGGACATCTTCGCCAATCTGCCGCGTTATGCCGATTTCCCCACCTTCCCGCAGACCTATGTCTCCGGTGAGTTGATCGGCGGCAGCGATATTCTTTTGGAGATGTACCAGAAGGGCGAATTGCAGCCGCTGTTGAAGGAAGCCATCGCCAGTCACGAGGCCAACGACGACGCGGGTTGAGCGCGTGTCTGCCGGGCCGGCGTAATGTCTCATTCCCCCGAAGTCGTCACCATGCGAGCGGAACCGGATCCGATTTTCCGATATTTGCGCTGGGCTACCTGGTCCGTGGTGCTGGTGTTGCTTTTGTGGCAGTTTCTGCCCTGGATCGAGCGGGGCATCATCGGCCTGACCGCCGAGCCCCGGCCGGTCACCGCGCGTGGCGAGCTGGCGGCCGACGAGCAAACCACCATCGAAATCTTCGAGCGTGCCAGCCCTTCGGTGGTGTTCATCAGTACCCGCCAGCGGGTGGTGAACCCGTGGACCCGCAATGTGCTCAGTGTGCCGCGCGGCACCGGCTCCGGCTTCGTGTGGGACGACCTGGGGCATATCGTCACCAACAATCACGTCATCGAGGAAGCCTCGGAGGCCACTGTACGGCTGAATGACGGACGCAGCTACCGGGCCGTGCTGGTGGGGACGAGTCCCGATCACGATCTGGCCGTGCTGCGCATCGATGTGCCTTTCGACCGCCCGCCGCCGGTGCCTATCGGTACCAGTGGCGATCTGAAAGTGGGGCAGAAGGTGTTCGCCATCGGCAACCCCTTCGGCCTGGATTACACCCTCACCAGTGGCCTGGTATCGGCTCTGGACCGCAGCCTGTCCGAGGACAACGGCGTCACCATCGAGCATCTGATTCAGACCGATGCCGCCATCAATCCAGGTAATTCCGGTGGGCCTCTGCTGGACAGCGCCGGCCGGCTGATCGGCATCAATACCGCCATCTACAGCCCGTCGGGGGCCTATGCGGGCATCGGCTTTGCCGTGCCGGTGGACACCGTCAACCGGGTAGTGCCGCAGCTCGTCGCCCAGGGAAAATACATCCGGCCCAGCCTGGGCATAGAGGCCGACGAAGACTACAACCGCATCATGAGCGAGCAGTTCGGCGTGAAGGGCGTGCTGGTGTTGCGGGTGGCGCCCGGCTCCGCCGCCGAGGCCGCGGGTCTGCGCGCATCCCGTTCTGACGGCCGTGGCGGTGTGATTCCCGGCGATATGATCGTGGCCCTGGATGGCGAGGCGGTGGAAAGTGTATCGTCGCTGTTGTCCAGGCTGGACGAATACCGGATCGGCGACCGTGTGAAACTAAGTCTGTGGCGAAACGGCGATTCGGTAGAGGTATCGGCGGAGCTTCAAGCGGGGCGCTGATGTGCCATGGCGGATTGCGACCCCGATTCGGATAACCCTGCCAGGGGTTGCCGGCGCCGCTGAGTCGTTTTCAACGTAGCGATGAGAGTCTCCCCTGCCGTGGAGAACACCGCCGATTATTCTTCCGTCGACCAGAACGGTCTCCACGACCGTCTTTCCTCCTATTTGGTGTTTCGTGACCCGGCCATGGGCGAAGCCCTGGCCGATGTGCCGCGCTTTGCCCGTTCTCAAGAACCGGTGTTGTTGCAGGGTGAGACAGGCACCGGCAAGGAACTGGTGGCTCGCGCCCTGCACGGTCTGGGACCCAGGGCCCATGGCCCGTTTGTGGCGGTGAACTGCGGCGCCATCCCGGACACCATGTTGGAGGCCGAATTGTTCGGTTACGAGAAAGGGGCCTTTACCGGCGCCAGCCGAACCCACCGTGGCCGATTTGAACAGGCCCACCAGGGCACCCTGTTTCTGGATGAGATCGGCGAGATGCCGCCGACTGCACAGGTCAGTCTGTTACGGGTGTTGGAGGGGGGGCAGGTTCAACGCATCGGCGGCGAGCGTGAGATCTCGGTGGATGTGCGGGTGGTGGCAGCGACCCTGCGGCCGCTGGAGGAACGGGTCGAATCGGGCCTGTTTCGCCAGGACCTGCTCTACCGTCTGCAAGTGTTGCCTGTGCAGCTTCCGCCACTGCGAGACCGTCCGCGTGACATCGGCCTGCTGGCGCGCCGATTTCTATCCCAAAGCCTTCAGGGAATGGGCTGGGTCGGCGCCACGCCAACCCTGAACGACGCGGCAGTGGCCCGTTTGCAAACCTATGCCTGGCCCGGCAATGTGCGTGAATTGCGCAATATGATGGCGCGGCTGGCGATCAGGGTCTCTCCGGAACTCGACGAGTTGGGGCCTGATTGGTTCGATACCCTGCTCAGCAGCAAGGGCAACCGAAATCGAAACGCCGATCAGGGGGTCTGGATACCCAGCGACGCGACGCTGGCGGAGGCCGAATTCCTGCTGATTCAAGAGGCCCTGCGGCAGACCGGCAACAACCGCAGGGCGGCGGCGAAACGCCTGGGCATGGGAGAGCGTACCCTGCGGCGGCACCTGAATTCATCGAAAAAGCCGTAACTGCCCGGCCATTTTGGCCGTGAATGGAAAAAGGTTGCCGGCCGGAATGGCCGGCATTTTCGTTTTTTGAGACTGAAAATAAAGGTATTTCATTGGGTTGTGCGTTGGATTGAGAGTTGCAGGGTAATTGGTAGAAAGGAGCACGGACGGCGATACCGAAAGGGGAATCTTTCCGCCCGGCTCACCACTTCACTCGAAAAGGAGGTGCGAAATGTTGGGTTACCTGGGTGGCTTCGATAGAGATGTCTGGGATCGGTTCGAGCGTGCGCGCGAGCGGATGGATCGTATGTTCGGCGGATGGCCGGGGACCACGGGCATTCGCTCCGTCACCGGTGAGAGCTTTCCGCCCGTCAATGTAGGCGCCACACCGGAAGCGGTGGATGTTTTCGTCTTCGTGCCCGGTGTTGATGCGAGCAAGCTGGATGTTTCCCTGCATCGGAACCTGCTGACGATTGCCGGCGAGCGGAATGTGGATCTCCCCGAGGAGGCACAGGTTTACCGCAATGAACGCTTCAGCGGCACTTTCCGCCGTGTGTTTTCCCTGCCGGATGACGTGGACCCGGAACAGGTGACTGCCGCCTATCGTGACGGCGTTCTGCACGTCCGTTTGCAGCGGCGTGCTCCGGTGACGCCGCGCAAGATCCAGGTTCACTAGGTCGGGAGGTAGATCATGAACGACAGAACCGACATTGAGACACCGGAACGCAAAGACGTTCGGGCGGAAGCGGAACGCTATCTGGTTCCGCGGGTGGATATCTATGAGACGGCGGAGGGCATCACGCTGCTGGCCGACATGCCGGGGGTGTCCAAAGAGCACCTGGATGTGCGAGTGGAAAAGGACACCTTGCACGTCGCAGGGCAGGCCACGGTCGAAACCCCGCAGGCAATGGATGCCTTGCATGCGGATCTGCGCGAAAGTCGCTACCAGCGCAGTTTTACCCTAAGCAGCGAGCTGGACGCGCAAGGCATCCGTGCCTCGCTGAACGATGGGGTGCTGACCCTGAGCGTGCCGAAACGCGCCGAACATCAGCCGCGTAGAATCGATATCAGCTCCGGCTAACCCGTTGTACCGGATCGCGCCCCGGCTCGAAGCGATGCAGTTTGCCGGGGCGCTTTTTTCATGGTGGCTGTCGAACCCCGTGGGGGTTACACCGGTACTTCTCTTGGGGCTGTTCCCGTGTAGTGCACGTCATCACAGCGCAGGGGCAGGAAGCTGCCCGACGGGCGTGCCTCCTGATCGCGCTGACAGGCCAGTACCCCGGCAGCCACGCAGAGCGCGCTGACGCGGTAGATCTCTTGCGGGGCGAAGCCATGATCGGAGAGAAAACCGGCCACATAACCGGCCACGTTCATGCCTTCAGCGTATCGTTCCAGCAGCCGTGCCTCTACGTCGAAGGCCAGTTGGAGGTGCTCTCCACGGGAAAGAGCCAGCTCGCGGCGAACCCGCTCCAGGGCCTCCACCCTGGCATCGCCACTGGCCAGGGGGCGGGCAAAGCCGACAATGCGGGGTTTGCCCTTGCCGCCGGGGCGGGCCTGCTCCAGCAAGGCGTCGATGCTGGTGCCGGATCTCCTCGCCTGCAAGGCTTGACGCAGAAATTGGGTGGCGTCGATGAGCGTTCGTGGCCCATACATCACGCCGTCGGAGGCGAGTATGCCCGCGCAGGTGGCGGCCACCGGGCCGTTGCCGGCGCTACCGCCCAGGGCGCCGATCTGGTTGCACCAGATCCGCGGATCGGGCCAGCTCATGCAGAGAAAAAAGGCTTCCAGCCATCGGCACAGCGGGCGCGGCTGGCGTCGGCCGGTGGCGTAGAGGGCGAACAGTTCCACCCAGCTCAGTTCGCCCACCAGTTCGCCCAACAGGGAGTAACCGTGGCTATAGACGGCCTCGCCGACCCGCCAGCCGCCGGCACCGCTCTGAATGTGCCCGCGTAGACGGTCCCAATACCGTGTGTCAGTCGCAGTCTGTCTGGATGTCATAGTGGGCGTCGTCCACATAGGGCAGGGCGGTGATGGCCTTGTTGGCGTATTCCAGGCCGTGAGCCAGGATGCCGGGGGCGCGCAGCCATTGGTACAAACCTGGCGCGGATCGCGGGGGAAAACCCAGGTCGGCGAGCACTGCGGCGGCCAGGCCATGGGGCAGCCAGCCGATACCTTGTGTCTCCAGGACCCGCACAAAGGCACAACCCCAACGCAGGCAGTCGCCGGATTCCGGCAAGGCCGCCATATCGTCGGCAGCCCTGGCCAGCCATGGATCGGCGCTACCGTGGTTGCGTCCGAATCCGGGTGCCGCCGGCCAAAGCGGCTGATGGGGCGCGGGTGGGCCGGACTCAAGCAGGTTTGCCGCCACCGAATCTGCCCGCAGGCGGATATGGCGGCGCAGAAAACGTATCGCCGGTTCCGCCTCATGGGCGTGTTCCAGGGTCATCAGTCCCGCCGGCAGAATATGAGCGGGATCGGTGCGGCCTACGCCGCAGGCGATCGCGGCGCGGCTGGCGGGCGAGCGGGGGCCGGGGTTGATCAGGGCGATGGCGAGCCGTTCCAGCAGGCGGCTTTGTCCCGCGGTGGGCAATTCGCCGCGATACAAAAGGAAGACAACGTCCGTGAGACTGCGCCTTGCCATCAGCTCCAACAGGTCGTAGCCGTGACAACGGAGCGTTTCCGCGACGTAGGGGTTTTCGCGGCTGGGGACTTCGTGCCACAGGCGGGTGGTGGCCTTCTCGGCAAATTGGGCGGCGCGCATGGCCTCGCGGGGGCGTTCCTGGTCGCTCATGGGAACCAGTAGCGCAGTTCGACAGTGAGGCTGCGGCCTTCCTGCGGGTAGTCATCGGGGATGCGGCCGTCGCTTGGGGCGGCGTATGCCTCGTCGAGCAGGTTGCGGGCCGAAACGGCGAGGCCCAGTCCGGCGGCAAGGCCGGTGTAACGCGCGGTCAGGTCCACGGTGGTGTAGTCGCTCAGGTTTCGGCGCGCATCGCCGGGGGCCCGCTGGCGGTCCATTACCCGATTGATCTGTGTGTTCAGCAGCCAGTCCCGGTTGGGACGCCAATCCAGACGCAGATAGGCCTGGCGACCGGGGGCGTCCGGTACGCGGGCATCGGTGGATTTGTCCTTGGCCGACTGTAGGGCGAAATTGGCCCAGAGGGTGATTCGGTCCGTCGCTTCCCAGCGACCCTCCAGCTCCATGCCCCGCCCCCGCAGGCCCTCGGTGTTTTCGAAGCGGGTGATGCCGTCGCTGCCGGCCATGGGTTGGATAAAGCGGTCTACGTCGTAGACGTAGGTTGCCGCCCGCAGGGTGAGGTTCAGTTTCGGATTGTATTCCACCGCCAGCTCAAGGGTGTCGATGTTCTCCGGTTTCAGGTCCTTGCCGCCCAGCAGCGCGGGATTGTTGATGAAGAACAGTTCGCCGAAGGTCGGTGCGCGGAAGGCGCGGCCGTAGAGGAGTTTGGCCGTCAGGTCGTAGCGGGGGAACCAGACCAGGGCGAGGCGCGGGTTGATGGTCTCGCCGAAATCCGAGTAATGATCGTAGCGCAGCCCGGCAGTCAGTTCCCAGTCGCGGGCGAAACCCCATTCGTCCTGGATGGAAATGTGCCGCACCACCCGATCGCTGTCCTCCATGAACACAAACGGCGTGTCGCTGACGTCGGTGAGCTGTCCGTCGACGCTGCTCTGGCTGCCATCCAGGATGCCGGGGCCGAAATTCTTGCTTTCGCTGGTATCGATCCATTGTCGCTTCAGGCCGGCGGAGATGCGGATCCGATGGCCGCTGAAGCCGGTGTAGGAGCCAAACAGCTCAGCGCTCAGAGTTCGTTCGATGGCGCTGGGCCGGCCCAGCAGCCCCTCGGTGAAGCGCGTCAATCCCACCGGTTGCACCGTATCGATGTTTCCATCGGCGCCTATGGGAACCATCGTGCCGGGCGGCAGCAGAACGAAATCGGAATCGCGATCCAGATGGAGATAGTAGGCGTCGGCGCCGAAACGCCAGTTCGGCCGGATCGCATCATCGCGGTAGTGCAGGTCCGCCAGCCATTGCTTGGCGTCTTCCCGCCCTCGGTGGTCTATCGCCTGTGCGCCGCCAGGGCCGTTGCCCGCGTCGTTCTGAATCCACGACCAAAGATTGGCGCTCCAGTTGCCGTGATCCAGACTCAGTCGGGTATCGAGGATGTTGTAGTCGGTGGACAGGGGGGTCGGTGTGAGCGAGGCGTCGGTGCCGAAGGCGGTGTCCAGGCCGCTTTGCAGGTCGGCGTCCACGACGCGCTCGCCATCGCCGTTGGCATGCTGGCTGGAAAGATTGAAAGCGACGTCCCAGCCCCCATAGCGCCCGCTGTGCTGTACCCAGAAATCGCGACGCTCGAAGGAACCCAAACGCCCCCCCACGCGCGTGCCGGGGCCGCCGGCACCCCTTTTGGTGGTTATGTCGATGACCCCGGCAAAGGCATCGGCTCCATAGATGGCAGAGCCGGGGCCGCGGATTACCTCGACCCGTTCGATGTCGTCGGTACTCATGCGGAAGGTGGGTCCGCGTCCGCCGGAGATCAACTGGGTAATCGGTATGCCATTGATCAGAACCAGTACCTGGGGATTCTGTCCGGTGTGTATGCCGCGTATCGAGTAGATTGCGTTCTGTCGGTTGAAGGAGCGGGAAACATGCAGGCCCGGAACGGCTTCCAGCAATTCGTCCAGATGCGTGGCGCCCGTGGCCAGGATATCTTCGCTGGTGAAGATGGTAGCCACCGAAGGTGCCCGGTTCAACGGCGTGGCATTGCCCGTGGCGATGCTGATGGATTCCACGTCCGCATAGAGCAATCCCAGGTCGGGATCATCCGCCGGTCTGGCAGAATTGCTGACCGGGATGGTGGCCAGAACGAACAACAGCGAAGCAAGGCGTGGACTCCGGTTCATGGAATGTTCTCCTCCGACATCACGTTCCTTGTGTGTTCATTGTTATGATCTGTTTCCCGGTCGTGTTCAGGGTATCGGGTGCTCCCGTCAGCGGAATATGCACGGTGAATTCCGCACCCTCGCCCAGTCGGCTGCGCAGGCCGATACTGCCGCCCATCAATTCACACAACTGACGGGTAATCGCCAATCCCAGACCTGCTCCCTGGAAGCGGCGAGTGGTACTGCCGTCGGCTTGGCGGAAATGTTCGAAGATTCTTTGCTGCTGACTCTCGGCGATGCCGATGCCGTCGTCCTTGACCGCCATCGTCAGTTCCGCGGGCATGGCACGCACCGAGATGCGGATGTGGCCCTGCCGTGTGAATTTCGCAGCATTGCCGGCCAGATTGAGAAGTATCTGCATGATGCGCCCGCGATCGAGCGTGGGCCGTACACCGCCATCGCTGATGTGCACGTCCAATTCGTTGCCGTTGGCCTTTAGCAGCGGGGCGATGATGCCGGCAACTTCGTCGACTACATCGGACATGGCGACCGGCTCGGGGTTGAGTTGCAAGCGGCCCGCCTCGATGCGGGCCATGTCGAGCAGATCGTTGATCAGGGTCAGCAGGTGTTGGGCGCTGTTCAAAACACGGCGGCTGTCCGAGGCCAGTTCGTCCAGACCCTCGTCCTCCAGCATTTCTATGCTCACGTCGGTATAGCCGATGATCGATTGCAAGGGGGTGCGCAGTTCATGGGTGACGTTGGCCAGGAATTCGGATTTTTGCTGGCTGGCCGCCAGGGCGGCATCACGGGCGTAGACCAGCTCGCGCGTGCGCAACGCCACCTCGGATTCCAACAGCTCATTGTGTTCGCGCAACCGTCGGTCGCGTTCGGCCAACGCCTCCATCATTTGGTTGAACACCCGTGCGATGTGGGCGACCTCCATGGGGCCTTCGATCTTGGCACGAACTCGGGTATCACCGGCTTCGGCCTGCTCCATCAGGGCATGGAGATTCTTGAGGGGTATCGTGAGGCGGGACAGGTAGATATTGAGCACCGCCAGCAGAACCAGCGCCAGTGCCATGGTCACCAGGCCGTTGTTCAGGAACACGCTGAATTGGGCGGTGTGCAACGCCTTTTTGCTGACGCCCACCAGTACCCGCCCCAGACGTTCTGGCTCTGGCGGCACCGCGGCGTACTCCGGTACGTTATCGTCGGCGCCTTGCGATGGGCTGAATACCGGGGCGCTGAACAACCAGAACCGGGTGCCGTCGGCGAGCAGATAGGCCCTGTCAGCGCCTTGCGACTCGGAGGCCGGCCGCTCGCCGGCGGGGTGATTGATGTGGCCGCCGGAGATCAGCACCGTACCGTCAGGCTCCTGAATGGCCGCGTAGGAAACGGCGGGAAAATTCATCGTCTCACGCACCGCGTCGGCTGCATTCTCGCCGCTGCCGTAGAGCAGGGCGAGCACGCTTTGGCGTGCCAGGTTCTCTGTAATCTCGATCCCCTGGGCCATCAGCAACTGCCCACTGCGGTAGTTGGCTACCCAGGCGGTGGCCAGCGAGGTGGCGAGGGCCAGCCCAAGCACCCCGAGGGTATAGGTCAACAGCAACCGGCGACGGAAGCTGGGGTGGGGATTGCTGGTGTCGATCCGCCACAACATGGCGTCAATCCCCGGAAAACACGACCGCCATTTCATCCTGCTGGCGTTGTGTGTAGCGGATGCCCAGATGGGCCGCGGTGCGCAGATTGACGGCCAGCTTCAGTTCCATGAGAGGAATCACCTGCTGGCGGTTGCCATCGTTGCTCAACAGCGACTCCGCCATTTCTCCCAGGCGTTTTCCCAGACCATGATGGTCCGGGAAAAGACCGAACAGTACCCCCTTTTGGACGTGTGCAGGGTTGTTGGAGAAGACCACCAGATTGCGGTTCCAGGCGGCCTCGAGCACCAGCGGCAACACGGCCTGGTCCGGCGCGATATTGTCCAGGGGCATCCAAATGGCGTCCTTGGGGCTGGTTGCCAGCTCCAGCATCTGCCGATAGTTGCGGACTGCCCCGCGCATGTCGTCTGCCCGCAGGGCGATCAATTCGATGCCGTATTTGCGCGCAGACTTGCGGGCCACGGGGATCAGCCAGCCGTTGATGCGCTCGCTGTAGACGGTGTAAACCCGCTCCACCTCGGGGGTAAGGGTGCCCAGGCGGCGAAAAAAGGCGTCCGGGTCCGCCGCCAGGCTGATACCGGCGATGCCATCGGGCTGCAACAGCGCCGCACCGGCCACCAGGGGGATGTGATCCTGAATCTGTTTCGCCATGCGGTAACCGCTATGCCCGAGTACCACGGCCACCTGATTGCCTCTGCTGCGCCGCAACAGTTCGTCCGCGCTGGTATCCTTGTCATTGAAGGGAATCAGGTCGACGCGCAGATCGCGATTCTCGCGAATGCCCTCGATCACCTCCTCGAAGACGCGCTCGAATTTGCTCGGCGACGGGTACATCACGGCCACGGGGATTTCTGCAAGTACGTCACTGGCCGCTAGACTAGTAAGCAACGAGGCGAGAACGATGAGGATTGAGACGGGGCGAAAACGATTGCGGGTCCTCCGGACGCCAGGGAAGCGGGAGAGCCGAATGTCGTGTCCGTGTGCGATACGATTGGTTTTCAAGGGGTTCCCGGGCGCGCGCTCTCCATCTGTCGGAGAAGTATAGCGACTCCGGGGCCGACTGCCCCCTGATATGCCCCGCTGCCTTCCCTGCCTGACTCGCAGCCTGTGGTGTCCGATTGTCCCCTCACTCAAATGAACCCTTCCACCGTCAACTGTGTCTGTCTGTGTTTGCAGCGCCTTTCCAGCGAGGTCTGATGGTGCGATTGCGTATTGGCTCTTTCCTCTTGCTCATCGCCGTGGCCCTGGTGGCTGCGGCGGCGGAGCCCCGCGTCGATGTCGAGGGGATCGATGGCGAGCGCGCGGAGAATGTCAGGCTGTTGCTGCGGATGCTGCGTGAACCCTGCAAGGCGAGTCGCGCGCGTCTGGAGTCGCAGTTGAAGACGGTCGACAGCGATGTATCCAGAGCGTTGCGTCCATTCGGATTCTATAGCGCGAAGGTGGTGGAAAAGAAATTGCTTTTCGGCGGCGATTGTTGGGGCCTGCGCCTGCGGGTGGCACCCGGTCCGCGGGTGCAATTGGAGAAGGTCGACCTGCGGCTGGACGGTACCGCCAAGGACGACGAGGCATTTGCCAAGCTGTTGAGGACCCTGCCGTTAAAGCGCGGTCAAGCTCTGCGGCATGCGGACTACGAATCGGCCAAAACGGCCTTGAGCGGCCTTGCGGCCGAGCGAGGCTATCACGACGCGCATTTCACCGTGAGCAGGCTGCTGGTAAACCCAGGTTCACAAACGGCTGAAGCGGTTTTGCATTTCGACAGCGGGCCACGCTACCGCTTTGGCAAAATCTCCTTCAATCAGGACGCCTTCGAGCCGACCTTCATTGGCCGGTTTCTGCCCTTCGATTCCGGCACACCCTATGACGCGGCCCGGGTAGGGGAATTGCAGCGCGCACTCTCCGATAGTCAGCTTTTCGATAGCGTGGAAGTGAGACCGCATTTCGACCAGGCGGTGGACGCTCTGGTGCCCGTCGACGTCAATCTGCAGCCCCGCAAGCGCCATGCCTATCGCATCGGTATCGGCGCATCCACCGATCAAGGTCCCAGGGTACGGCTGGAATATCAGAATCGGCGTATCAACCGCTGGGGACACACGGGCTCGGCCTCCCTGCTGCTGTCCACTGTGGATAGCGAACTCAGCCTGCGTTACGGCATCCCCCTGGAGGACCCGCGTCACGAGCAGGTGAACCTCCAGGCAGGCGTGAAGTACGAGAACAGCGACACCGCCCGCTACACCAGCTACAACCTGGCCGCGAACTACACCCGCAGTTGGGATGACGGCTGGCGATTCGTCTCTTATCTGGAACTCAGCCGCGAAGACTTTGAGGTGGGTGAGGATCAAGGCATCACCACCTTGCTGACGCCCGGTGTCATCATCGGCCGTGTTCGCAGCGACGGCGGCTTGCGCCCGCGCCGTGGCTACCAGTTCCAGTTCGAGCTGAAGGGGGCCTCCAAGGCCCTGTTGTCAGACCTCGATTTTGTGCAGGCCCGCCTGTCGGGCAAGTACATCATGCCGCTGGGCAACGGGCGACTGTTGAGCCGGGCGGATTTCGGCTACACCGTCGGCGATGAATTGAGCCTGTTGCCGGTTTCCCAGCGGTTTTTCGCCGGTGGCGATCGCAGTGTGCGCGGCTATGACTATCAGGCCCTTGGGCCAGAGGATGATAACGGCGATGTGGTGGGCGGTCGTTACCTTATCGTCGGCAGTCTCGAATACGAACACCCGATCACCGAGCAATGGAGCGTGGCCGCTTTCGTGGACGTAGGCAATGCCTTGGATAGAATTCAGGACCCGTTGGAGACCTCCGCTGGTCTGGGTGTTCGCTGGTTTTCTCCCCTGGGGCCGATTCGCTTGGATCTGGCCCACGCCTTCAATGATGACGAGCCGGTGGTGCGGCTGCATTTCAGCCTGGGGCCAGACCTGTGAAGTGGCTGTGGCGCAGCATGGCTGCCCTGGTGGGTTTTCTGTTGGTGCTGGCAGTGGTGGGGCTGGGTTTTTTGTACAGCGAGTCGGGTAGCCGCTGGATGGTTGCCTTGGCGCAGGATCTGGTGCCCGGTCTGAGCGTGGGCCGCATCAGCGGAAGTCTGTTGTCCCGTACTGAAATCGACGACCTGAGCTACAGCGACCAAGGGGTGAACTTTCGCAGCAAGCGGATCGAGCTGCAATGGCAGCCCACTGAATTGCTGCGCGGACGGCTGCACGTGCAGCGGCTCTGGCTCTACTCCCCCGGCTTGGCGTTGCCCCCGTCGCAAGTCGAATCGTCCGCGGAGCCTTTCAGCCTGCCCGAAGAGATTGCGCTGCCCATCACCCTAAAGCTGGACGAAGTGGGGCTGGAAAACGGCGACTTGGCGGGCGTGCGGCTCGATCGTCTGCGTCTGGTGGCAGGATGGGATGAGCAGGGGCTGCGGATAGAGCAGTTGCAGGTAGACGCGCCGCAGGGCGAAGTCACTGCCAGGGCTGGCATGGAGCCGCGCCAGCCCTACCCATTGGAGGGGGATTTGGACGTGCGACTCACGTTGCCCGACACGCCGGCTCTCCGGGGACGTTTGGCACTCAAGGGCGATCTCAATGAACTGAGCGCCGACCTCAATGCCGACGGGCCCCTGAACATGCGCGTGAATGCGCTTCTGCGCCCGGATCTGCAAGGCGGGCAAGCCTGGGCGCGAATCTGTGCGGCCTGGGAGGCGCTGGCCTGGCCACCGGCCAACATCAAGAGTCCGGCAGGAAGCCTATCGTTCGAGGGCACGGTGGAAGATATGAAACTCAAGGCGGATGCTGGTCTGGCAATTGCTGACCTGCCTCTGCGTCATGCCGCCCTGAGCCTCGACGGTCGGATTCTGAAGGCCGGGGAGTTGGCCCCCGATGCGCGTCTGAGCTGGCGTGCGCAGATCGAGGATCAACCGACGCTGTCCGGCCGTGGTTCCGTCAAGGGCGATCTCAAGCGTTTGCAGATCGAACACCTGATCCTGGCGCCCCTACAGCTCACTACCCGCGGCTGGCTGAATCTGGCCGAGGACATTCCCGGCTTCGATGTCAGCGGCGACTGGACCGATCTGCGTTGGCCCTTGAGTGGGGAGAGCGAATATCGAAGCCCCTCCGGCAGCTATCGGCTCAACGGGACGGCCGAGGCTTACCGATTGCAAACGAGTCTGAAGGCAGAGGGTATTCAAGTGCCTGAACTCGATGCCACCGCCCGCATCATTGGGGGAAGCGCGGCCGCCACCGTGGAGACGCTCCACATCGATACCCTGGGCGGCAACCTGACGGCTCGTGGAAAATTCGGTTGGGAACCGCAACTCAGTTGGAATGCCACCCTGAATGCGAGCAAGCTACAACCTGGCCAGCAATGGCCCGATTGGCCGGGTGTGCTATCCACGCAGGCCGAGGTGAAAGGCGGTATCACTGAACAGGGTCTGGTACTGGATGCGGAACTCAGGGAGCTTTCCGGCCAACTGCGCGAACGGCCCCTGGCCGGGCGGGGGAAATTGTCGGTGCGTGCGGATCGTATACAGGTGCAAGACCTGAAACTCTCCTCAGGCGACAACCGTTTGGCGCTTACCGGGCGACTGGGGCCGGATCTGGATGCCGGTTTCGACATCGAAGCGTCTGCTCTGGACCAGCTGGCGGGGGATTTGGGCGGGCATCTGAAGGGCAAGGGAAAGCTGAGTGGCAGCTACCAGGCACCGCAGGTAGTGGCCGACCTGGATGGGGGATCGCTCCGCTTCCAGGGCTACAAGATACGCGATCTGGATCTGCACGCGGACATCGATCCGAAAAACGCCGATGCCTCCCAGGCCAATCTGAAAGTACAGGGGGCGAACCTGGATGGGTTCGAACTGGCCAGCCTGCAAGTGGACTTGGATGGCAACCTGGCTCGGCATCGCGTGTCTCTTGCCGCAAAGGGGGACGAGAATCTTGCCGTGGACCTGCTCGCCGAAGGCGCTTACACGGAGCCTCTGTGGCAGGGAAAAATCGAACGTCTGCGGGCGGGTAAGGACAAACTCGGAAACTGGCGCCTGCAAGATTCCGTTTCGCTTACCGCAGGCCCTGAACAGGTCCGGGCCGATCGGTTGTGTATCCTGCCGGAAGCCGGAAAGCTATGCATTCAGGGGACTTGGCGTGCTGAATCCGGTGTCGATGCGCAGGGCGATATCCGCCAGCTTCCCTTGGCTCTGGCCAAGCCCTGGTTGCCCCCCGAAGTCAATCTGGAGGGAGAGATCAATGGCAGTTTCGCGGCTAGCGGCGCGGCCGACGCGCTCCGTGCACAGGCCGAACTGACCCCTTTCGATGCTGCCGTGGAGTACAGCGCCGATGATGGCGAACCGCTACGGGCAGAGTTCCGCAACCGCAAGACCACGCTGGTTTTTCGTGACCAGCGGCTGAATGCGGATCTGGACTGGCAACTGGGCCGGAAAGGTGAGATTCGCGCAGATCTGGGGTTGGGAGCGCCCGACGCCAAGGGGGCACGTCCGCTGCGGGGCGAGGTGAGGCTGAGCCTGCCGGACCCTTCCCCGATATCGGCATTCGTGCCCAGCCTGAAGGAGTTGGCAGGCGGCTTGTTGTTCAACGCCAGTCTGGCGGGCAGCACCGCCGCCCCTGATATCCGTTTGCATGGGGAATGGGATGAGGGACGGGCTGCCTTGCCGGATCTGGGGCTGGTCTTGGAAAACGTGCGGGTCAAGGTCGATAACGACGGGGATGAGCGTTACCGGCTGACCGCCTCCCTGGATTCCGGTCCTGGCAAGCTGGCGCTCGATGGTGACGTCAGCATCAAGGGGGAGCAGTGGGCAGCGGCTTTGACCGCCAAGGGTGATGACTTTCAAGTGATGAATCGGCCGGATGTTTCGGCCCGTGTCAGTCCCGATCTCAACATCAAGGCGGGACCGGAATCGGCGGAAATCACGGGCAAGATTGCCGTTCCCCACGCCAAGGCGGTGGTGGCCGAGGTGCCGAAGTCAGCGGTCACGGTGAGTTCGGACGAGGTCATCGTGGGGGAGGAAGCGCCTGAGCAGGTCAAGTCCGGTGGCCCCAGGGTGTCCGCCAATGTGCAGATCGTGTTGGGCAAGGATGTCTCCCTGGACGCCTTCGGGCTCAAGACCAATCTGGGCGGCGATCTGAGGGTGCGCCAGCGGCCGGGTAGCCAGCCTCAGGCGGTGGGATATCTGGAGCTGAAAAACGGCAAATACGAAGCCTACGGGCAGGATCTCACCATCGAACAGGGCCGCCTGCTGTTTTCCGGTCCTGTCGACAATCCGGATCTGAATCTGCGCGCCATCCGCAAGGCCGGCGATGTGACGGCGGGCATCCGGGTACAGGGACCGCTGCGCAAGCCCCGCAGCCAGGTTTTTTCGGAACCGGCGATGGCGGAGGTGGAGGCGCTGTCCTATTTGTTGACCGGTGGCCCCACCTCGGGAGGCGGCAAGGCGGATGCAGCGGCATTGGCGGAAGCGGCGGTGGAACTGGGGCTGTCCAAGGCCGGTATCATCGGCGCGGGCCTAGGCAACTCCTTGGGCGTGGACGAACTGACCGTGACCAACGACGGAGGACTGGACAGCAGCGCGGTGGTTATCGGCAAGCAACTCACGCCCGATCTCTACCTGCGCTATTTGTACGGGCTGTTCGAGCGGGAGAACGAGGTGCAATTGCAGTACAGGCTTAGCCGCTCGCTGAGCCTGGAAGGTAGCAGCGGGACCAATCAGGCGGTGGACCTGATCTACTCCATAGAAACCAATTAATACGCCAGCAAGTGGCTAGGCGCCGTGAAACCACGGCGCCACATGAGGGTCAGAAGAAGGTGTTGACGGCGGCGTCCAAGGTGTCGCGCATATCCGGATCATCGGTGAGCGGCCGTACCAAGGCCATCTGGCAGGCGGATTGCGCATCGATGCCCTTGTTGATCAGCTGTGCAGCGTAGACCAGCAGCCGGGTGGACATGCCTTCGTCCAGTCCGTGGCCCTTGAGGTTGCGCGATCGCTGCGCCACTTGAACCAGCTTTTCCGCGGTCGCCTTGTCGATCTTGCCTTCGTGGGCGACGATTTCGGTTTCAATCTCGGTGTCAGGATAGTCGAAATCCATGGCGCCAAAGCGCTGCTTGGTGGATTGCTTGAGGTCTTTCATCAAGCTCTGGTAGCCGGGATTGTAGGAGATGACGATCTGGAAATCGTCATGGGCCTCCACCAGCTCGCCTTTCTTTTCTAGCGGCAGGTTGCGCCGATGGTCGGTGAGCGGGTGGATGACTACCGTGGTGTCCTGACGGGCCTCGACGACCTCGTCCAGATAGCAGATGGCGCCGATTCGGGCGGCGACAGTGAGGGGGCCGTCCTGCCATTTGGTGCCGTTGACGTCGAGCAGAAAGCGGCCTACCAGGTCGGAGGCGGTCATATCCTCGTTACAAGCCACCGTTATCAGCGGCTTCTGGAGTTTCCAGGCCATGTATTCCACGAACCGGGATTTACCGCAACCGGTCGGTCCCTTCAGCATGACCGGCATGCGAGCGTCGTAGGCGGCCACGTACATATCCACTTCGTTGCCCACCGGGCAATAATAGGGTTCGGCTTGGATCAGGTATTGATCGCGGTTGATCTCACTCATAATGGTCGCAGTCTCTGCCTCGGGGCGGCTGTCTGCCAAGCTGGCCGCCAGGGGTGAAAGAAATCGGGGCTTTATTCGGGTCTAACTCGGCGAGTCCGTCCCGCACGGCAAAAATTTGCCCGATTATAACGCACAGTTGTTAGGGTTTTCGAATGCATTCATCAAGGGTTTAGGTATGGGGATACGTCAAGGCAAGCCGCAAGGCAAGGGGACGACAGCCCTCGCCGAGTGGAAGCTGGCACTGCTCAGCCGGCGGCGCTTTCTGTTGAGTCTCGCGGGCGGATCGCTGCTGGCATTGTTTCCCTTGCCACGGGGCAGTGCGGCCGAACGGCAGGGCGATAAGGAGACTGAGGTTGACACCTGGGGACTGTTGGGTGCCGTTCAAGAGCGTTTGTTTCCCACCGAACTCAGTGCCCCTGGAGCGCGGGAAATCAACGCATTGGGTTATCTGCGCGGTATGCTCGAAGGCAATCACCTACCGCAGGAGGATGCCCAATTTATCCTCCAGGGTGCCGGCTGGCTGCAGGCGCTGAGCCTGGAGCGCACTGGCAAGTCCTTCCTGATGTTGAACGGAGATGAGCAGGATACTCTGCTGCGTCAGATCGAGGCGTCCGAGGCTGGCGAAAATTGGATGTCCACCGTGATTTTGTACATCTTCGAGGCGCTGCTGACCGATCCGGCTTATGGCGGCAACCCCGACGGAATCGGCTGGCGCTGGCTGGCCCACACCCCCGGGTTTCCCCGTCCGCCGGCTGACAAGTTGTTCTGGAGATTGGGATGAGTCGCGATTACGACGTTTGTGTGATCGGCAGCGGCGCCGGCGGTGGACCGGTGGCCTGGACGCTGGCGAAGGCCGGTTTCTCCGTTTTGGTACTGGAAAAGGGACCCTGGCTTCGGGAAGAGGATTTCTACAAGGACGAGCTGGCCTGCTGCCGACGCGCTGTCTACACCCCCGATCTCAAAGACGAACAGCATGTGATCGAGGAGGGCGATGATGAGGGGGGCTGGCAGGCCACGCCAACCTCTGTGTCGGGCTGGAATTTCTGGAACGGCAACATGGTTGGTGGCGCCTCGAACCTCATGTCCGGCTATTTTCATCGTCTCAAGCCCGAGGACTTCCGGCTGCTTTCGGAATTCGGCCCCATCGACGGCGCCAATGTCGTCGATTGGCCAATCAGCTACGATGAACTCGAACCCTATTATGCCAAGGTGGAGCGCGTGGTGGGCGTATCGGGTCGAGTGGTGGAACATCCCAATGCCGAACCCCGCTCGACGCCGGACTTTCCCTACCCGCCGACCCGTGAACACGCCATATCCGGCTGGATCGATCAGGCCTGCAAGGATCTCGGCTATCATCCGCTGCCAGTACCTCGTGCGGTTCTATCGCGGCCCGACCACGGCAGACACAGTTGCTCCTACTCCGGCTACTGCGGCAGCTACGGCTGCGCTACTGGCGCCAAGGGCAGTGCTCGGGCGGCACTGCTCAATGAGGTGGTAGCCGAGGGAAATTGCCAGATAAGACCCCATGCCAAGGTGCATCGCCTAGTGAGCGATGCCCGTGGCCGCATCGTCGAAGCAGAGTATTTCGACGCTGATGGTAAAAACCGCAAGGTCAGCGCGGAACTGTTTGTGGTAGCCTGCCAGCCCATCGAGTCGGCGCGCCTGTTGCTTTTCTCGCGCGGGCCAAAATACCCGCGGGGCCTGGGCAATCGATTTGGCCAAATCGGCCGCAATCTGGTTTTTTCCGCTGGCGGGGCCGGTCACGGCTATTTGGTCTACGACGACCTCCCCGAAGAACGCACCAAACAACTGCGCGAGGTGGGGCCGTTCGTCAACCGGGCTTTGCATGACTGGTATTTCATCGACGACCCAGACCTAGCGCCTAAGAACAGGCGTATCAAGGGCGGTATGGTGGAATTCCTTTTCGGTCATCCCAATCCCGTTGCCCGGGCGGAACAATCGAAGTGGCGTGACGGCGAATTGCTCTGGGGGTTACCGCTGAAGCGTCGTCTGGAGTCTTGGTTTCTCGAGGACCGGCGGCTGGATTTTGAGGTCTTCAATGACTGGTTGCCCACCGATAACTGCTTTGTGACCCTGGACGGAAATACCCGCGACCGTTGGGGCACCCCGGTTTCCAAGGTCCGTATCGGTTTCCATCCCCACGATCTGGAAGTTGGACGCTACCTGGTGGCCAAGGGAGAAAATGTGTTGCGCAAGATGGGGGCGCGGTTTATCAGCTCGGGGGTATCTGGCGCGCCTCCCCAGAATTTGGTTTCCGGCGGCTGTCGTTTTGGGGTGGACCCCAAGACTTCGGCCCTAGACCGCGACTGCCGGGTGCACGACGTGGACAATCTTTATGTGACCGATGGCAGCTTCATGCCCACCGGCGGCAGCGTCCCGCAGACTTGGACGATCTATGCCAATGCATTCCGCGTGGCCGATCGTCTGGTGGCGCGCTTGGGCGGGAGTAAAGAAAAACCCGCTTAAACCGCTAAAACTGGCACGAATCCAGACAATGGACGGGAAAGCGACGTGCCTCACGACAACAATCGATTGCTGTTGGAAATAGAAAAAACCATACGGGACATCAATCGCGACGTCATCAATCCCTTGATACCAGAACTGGGTTTGGAGGACATACGTCCGGTGATGGGAGCCGTTGCCCGCGCCCGTGCGGCCTACCTGAAGGAGTTGTTTGATCTGAGCGAGATTCTGCATGACAGCGTTCCCACGCCGGAACAAGTCAAGCAATTGCGTTTGTTGCGCATGATCTATGAAGAATTGGTGGCTGGGGCAAAGGCGTTGGAAACCGCTATCCAGCGGGGATACCTGGATGTGCACTCCGCCCCAGGCGGTTCCGAGAATTGATGTTTCGCACGCCCCGACAGGGAATAGTGTGAGGCAGCAAGAAGGGGGCGCTTACGCGCCCCCGGT